>LNQR01000007.1 GCA_001541255.1 Candidatus Magnetominusculus xianensis | reverse complement strand
GACATCACCCGTTAGGTTACATTAAAATCTCGATATCCCTCATTGCCGCGTATTATTCCGCCAAGCAATTTCTATACCGGACAGTATTGACGCTGTCCCTATTTATCTCAATACTGTCAGGATTATTATCACAGTCACCAACAGGTCTAACAAACTACCCTCTCTTCCCCGACTAACCACCAGCTAAATTTTTCGGGGGAACTCATGGAAATAAATGGCTTGACAGAGAAAGGCATAATATGGTTTAATTACTACAAGTAAGTGAAGCTGAAGTGAGTTCTATTTGAGAATGCCACGCTCAGGGGATTGCATTTAGGGATTTGCATGGGAGATGGTATTGTCAAATCTACGCTGAATTTAAAAAGGCAAGTTTAGGCTGAGTTGAGAAGAGAGGGGTCAGTTGTGATGGTATGCAAAAAACTATGTTATGTTTTTTTGCTTTGTATTTTAATCGAAATTGTTGGGATAGGAACAGCATATGCTGGAAGCATATCAGTAACTAGTGATGCAGTTGCAGGCACAGGGATATATACAGTCTCATCTGCAATTTTAACACAAAGTTCTACTAGTACGATAACATTAACCTTTGCATGTAGTAATGGTTGTTGGACCGGTATTATAACTCCATCCATAACTGCTGGTACTTCAGATTATTCGTTGAATGCTGGTAGTACTACTTGTGGTGTTAGTCAGGCTCCTGGTTCCTGTAATATTAGCGTTGTTTTTTCACCTACGGATACAGGCACAAGAACAGGGACTTTAAATATTAGTTTTGGTGTCAACGGAGCCAATACATATGATACCTTTACAGGATTTGCAACTACAACAGGCGCTGGTGCCACTTCAGCTTCAGCTACAATAACCCTTACAGGAACAGGACTGGCCGTACCAACACCGACAATGTCGGGCTGGGGGATGACAATCTTCATGGTTTTTGCTGGTATTGGTTCTGTTTATTATTTTCGAAAGGTTCAGAAAATCAACAAAAAATAGAGCAACCTCGGATTATAGTCTGCCACAATGGAATCTTCATCCAAACCAAACAATGAATTCAGAGTAAAACGTCTGTTATTGGTCTACATTCTTTTTATGTTGATTGTTTACAATATAGTTCATTTAAAAATCATTAAAGATGAGAATATAAGCGAACTGCTGACAAAACTCATAGTAATTCAATCTACAAAGGCTTTAAGCCTCATCAATATGAAAACAACGTATACCGGCTCGAATATCTCAATCTATCTCAAAACGGTTGCTGCACCACATTTTGTAATGGACGTCCAATTCGGATGTAATGGCATGGAGGCTATGTTAATATATATATCTGCGGTGGCAGCTTTCCCCGCCTCATGGAAGCGTAAATTGTTGGGGATGGCCTCTGGCGTAATTTTAATCCATGTGGGGAATGTCCTGAGAATCGTCCTGTTGGGCTTCATAGGGATTAACCATCGCTGGCTTTTTAGCTATTTCCACGTATACATTTTTCAAGGGATGATGATAGCCTTTGCCCTTGCAATATTTTTCATGTACCTACATCTGAATGACACAAGGGCTGCATAGAAATATCTTAAGGGCAATCACCATATTTATCGGATCATATTTTGTCGTCTTGGCAATATGGATTCTTCTTAAGGAGCCCTATGGTATTGTCTTATTGGATATTACTTCAAACTTAGTTGGAATCCTGACACATGCCGCCTACGTGGATGTTCATAGAGAAAATGGCATGTTTACCGTTGTGTTCGGTTCACTGAAGCAGAGAGAGCGCGCCGTAGCAGTGTCTATTGATGCCTTCACATATAACGTTCCGGTTACGCTTGCGATTGTTGCAGCCCTTTTACCGTTTATAAGAAACAAGGCGCGCGCCATTTTGATGTCAGTAGCGTTTCTTGTGTCAATGCATGCGATATATGCTCTGGTACTGGAAATGCTCTCTTTCACAATAGAAGGCCATGCAGTTATCCAGGCACTAAACAAATATCTCTTTTTATTCATGCACAGAATCATGACAAGATGTGAGCCGTTTATGCTTGGACTGTACTTGTTTAGCATCCATATTTACCTTAGGCCCCCCAATAAGAGTGCTTAATAGTGACACATCCTATTTTATACTACAGCACTATCTCCGTGCCGATGCCCTCTTGTGTAAATATCTCAAGCAGCAGGCTGTTGGGGATTCTCCCGTCTATGATGTGTATCTTCCCAACACCAGCGTCGAGGGCCTCTATGCAGGAGTTTATCTTCGGCAGCATACCACCGCTTATTGTGCCGTCTGTGGTGTATGACACGGAATCCATTTTCCTTATTGTAGATATAGTCTTGCCGTCTTTATTCAGA
Source organism: Candidatus Magnetominusculus xianensis (assembly GCA_001541255.1). Taxonomy (GTDB): domain Bacteria; phylum Nitrospirota; class Thermodesulfovibrionia; order Thermodesulfovibrionales; family Magnetobacteriaceae; genus Magnetominusculus; species Magnetominusculus xianensis. The sequence continues at coordinate 14,402 of LNQR01000007.1, read as the reverse complement.
ATGCCTGAGGTGTCTGTCAGTAATATCAGTTTTTCTGCCTTCAGCGCACCGGCGATTGCTGAGGCTGCAAAGTCTGCGTTTATATTGAGCGTATCTCCCTCTTTTGACACACCTATCGGGGCTATCACGGGGATAAATCCCTGTGTGCCGAGGGCATGGATAATCGACGGGTTTATCTCTGTTACCTCGCCTACCAGACCGATGTCTACAGCGCAGGAGTCTGAGTGATTAGAGCGCAGGAGTTTCTTCCTTGCCGTAATCAGGCCGCCGTCTTTCCCTGTTATTCCCACAGCATTGCCGCCGGAGCGGTTAATCAACTGTACGATTTCCTTGTTTATCAACCCGCCCAGTACCATTTCCGCTATGTCCATCGTCTCTTTGTCTGTCACGCGGTGGCCTTGTATGAACTCAGGGGATTTCCCCATGCGCTCCATCGTCTTTGAAATCATTGGGCCGCCGCCGTGGACTATTACCGTGCTTATCCCGATGTGGTTGAACAAGACGATGTTGCGGGCAAAGGCCTCTTTCAATGAATCCTCTGTCTGGGCTGCCCCGCCATATTTTATTACAAATGTTTTTTTATGGAATTTCTGTATATACGGCAGTGCCTCTATCAGCACCGCTGCCTTTGCTATCAGTGAATTCATGTCCGCCTCCATAGTTTAAACCGCCCGCTTAATCATGTGGTGTAACATATGTATCATACCCCTCATTGGCAAAGTGCTTTGCCTCGGACATGGCCTTTTCTTTATCAGTGTAACGGCCTACCCTTACCCTGTAGTAAACCTTCCCGTTTACAACCGCCTGCATGATAAATACCCCAGGATGTGACTCAATGATGACAGCCTTTAGCCTCTCGGCGCTTTTAATGTCCTCATATGCGGCTATCTGTATCGTATATGCGCTTGATGCAGCGTCTGAGACCTTTATGTATTTGGCATATTTCATGTCCCTGCCAATGTATTGCACCATCACGGCAAGTACCCCCGGGCCTATTACTCCAATATCCTTGGCTACGCGGTATGACAAATCTATGTCCCTGCCCGGCACAAATGGCCCCCTGTCAGTTATCGTAATTGTTGCAGCGGCGCCGGTATCGGGATTTGTCAGCCTTAAGATAGTGCCAAATGGAAGTGTCTTATGTGCCGCTGTCATACCATACATATCGTACACCTCACCTGATGCCGTGAGTTTGCCATGAAAGTCAGGGCCATACCATGAGGCAATCATCATGGTCATAGGGGCTTCAGGGATACGCTCTGCCTTTCGGGGCGGGACTTTCACTGCCCGCGTACACCCACACCCGATTACAACCGCCAGGATAATAAATATTGCCGCACTACGCAATGGTTTTCCTTATGCTATAAGATATAGCGGCTTAAATCCTCGTTCTTTACTATTTCTGAGAGTTTCTCTCTGACCATATTACAGTCTATCCTTATCTTTGCCGGTGCTAACTCCGGGGCGTCAAAGGATATATCCTCAAGGAGTTTCTCCATTACTGTGTGAAGGCGTCTTGCACCTATGTTTTCTGTCCTCTCATTTACGGTAGCGGCGATCTCTGCAATTTCTACAATGCTATCATCAATGAAATCAAGTTCAATAGACTCCGTATTCATAAGCGCCACGTACTGTTTTATTAAGGCATTGCTGGGTTCTGTCAAAATGCGTATGAATTCGTCCTTGCCGAGGGCATCAAGTTCAACCCTTATTGGAAAACGCCCTTGCAGTTCAGGTATGAGGTCAGATGGTTTTGAGACATGAAACGCCCCCGCCGCTATGAAAAGCACATGGTCTGTCTTGACCGGGCCGTGCTTTGTCGTCACCGTAGTACCCTCAACAATAGGCAGCAGATCGCGCTGCACTCCCTCGCGTGATACATCTGGGCCATGAGACTGCCCCTTGCTCGCTATCTTATCTATCTCGTCAATAAACACTATGCCTGTTTGCTCTGTCCTCTGAATGGCCTCTTTGGTGACCTTCTCCATGTCTATCAGCTTACCAGCCTCTTCCTTTGTGAACTGAGTTAGGGCATCGGGGACTTTCATCTTCTTTTTCTTCTGTTTTTCTGGCAGAAAGTTCCCAAGTATCTCCTTAATATTCATCTCAAGGTCATCCATACCCATATTGGATATGACGCCAAAGGGCATCACCTTCTCTTTGACATCGATGTCTACGTATTTATTTTCGAATTTGCCGTCTTTGAGTTTTTCTCTCAGTTTTTCCCTTGTTTCTGATTGCTTTTGTTTTTCCTCAGCGTTGGCGGGTGATGACTTTGACTGTCTCAGAGGGGGCAGCAGTGTGTCAAGTAGCTTTTCTTCTGCCATGAGCCTTGCCTTTTCCTGTATCTTTTCGAAATGCTCCTCTTTGACCATATTTATGGCAAGCTCCGTAAGGTCCCTGATCATAGACTCAACATCTCTGCCGACATAACCTACCTCGGTAAATTTCGATGCCTCTACCTTAATAAATGGAGCCGCAGAGAGCTTTGCCAGCCTCCGGGCTATCTCCGTCTTACCCACACCGGTCGGGCCTATCATAATGATATTTTTTGGCAGGACTTCATCCCTGAGGTCTACAGTGAGTTTCTGGCGCCTCCAGCGGTTTCTCAGCGCTATGGACACGGCCTTCTTAGCCTTATTTTGCCCTACTATATATTTATCCAGTTCTTCTACAATTTTCCGCGGTGTAAGATTATCCATTGAGTTCCTCGACTATTATATTTTTATTCGTGTATATGCAAATATCGGCAGCTATTTCCATCGCCTTGACAGTGATTTCCTTTACGGAGAGTTCTGTGTTGTCATAAAGCGCCCTGGCGGCTGCCTGAGCGTACGGCCCGCCTGAGCCAATAGCAGAGACGCCTCTCTCGGGTTCAATTACGTCGCCGTTGCCGGAGACTATCAGGGTAACGTCCTTGTCTGCAATAATCAGCAGGGCCTCAAGACGCCTGAGAATTTTATCTGTCCTCCAATCCTTTGCCAGTTCAACTGCGGCACGCGAGAGATTCCCCCTGTATGACTCAAGCTTTCCCTCAAATTTCTCAAACAATGTAAAGGCATCTGCCGTTGCCCCGGCAAACCCTGCGATAACCTTATTGTTGTACATCCTTCTGAGTTTCTTTGCGTTGTGTTTGAGAACCGTCGCCCCAAACGTAACCTGCCCATCTCCGGCAATGGCAACTTCACTGCCCCTTCTGACACAAAGTATTGTCGTGCTGTGAAACAAATCATGTCCTCCGTGTTCTGCCATTATTATAACCGCTTAAGCTGGTGACCGGTTATGGTCTCCATGTGTGTACCACCGTGTATTTCCCATCTTTGATTTCTACTATGGCGATAGATTTCCCGGGCGTCATATTTTGTCTCATCGATATTGTTCCGGTTACAACCTTAAAGTCTTTTGTCTCAGAAAGCGCCTTTGATATGGCGGACGTATCTAATACATCTGGCACATCTGAGTTTCTCTGCCCGGCACGCTTAATCGCGTCTGCAAGTATATTCACAGCATCGAAGCCCAGGGCAGCGTAGGCATTTGCTGGTTCGCTTCCATATTCTTTTTTGTATGCGCTGATGAAGGCTGTCACCTCAGAGCGGGTTTCCCCCCTGAAGGAGTGCGTTGCAAAGTATACATTTTTAATTGGTTTAACCGTTTCAGCCTTTTCGACAAACGGGCTGTCGAAACCGTCTGCACTCACAATAGGAATGTCAATACCGCCGTTTCTCAGGAGCTTGACAGAAAGGGCAGCCTCCTCATCAATAGCCGCGATAAAAATTGCCTCCGGTTTGGGTTCGGTCGCCTTGAGCCTTTCAATCAGTTTCGAGAAATCAGGTGGTGTTGAGCTGCCGCTTGTAAACAGATCTGCATAGAGGATTGTCCCGCCCAATTCTGTAAAGCGTTGTTTAAAAGAGTCACTCACAGTTAAAGTGAATGCCATCGAAGTGTCTACCCACATGGCGATTTTTTTCGTGTTTAGAGTTTGATAAGTATAGTCTGCGATGGCCTGGCCTTGGGCGTCGTCGCCGTAAGCAACCATAAAAAACCGGTCACCGAGCGTTTGGAAGAGCGTTGGAAGCGTTGCGCCCGGCGTTATATATGGAATCCCTTTATTTATAAAAAGTGAGGCCGCGCTCATAACAAAGGCGCTGTCTCCGTAGCCTATGGCAGCAACTACTTCTTTGTTCTTTTCATCTACGGCAGCGGATGAGGCCTTTGCGATGTTGGAGGCGGTATCTGTGGGTATAAGCTCAAGCGTTATATGTTTCGGGCCGACTGCAATGCCCCCTTGTACGTTAATCAATTTGGCCGCCAGCACTGCGCCCTTATATGCAGGATCGTCTATTGAGGCCATCGGGCCGGAACTGTTATACAAAAGCGCGACTTTTACTGTCTGTTGTCCTTGTTTTGGCTCGGCACTGACGGCTTGTCCAAGCGCTAATACCAACACCAAAACTACCCCGTATATCACTTTAGCTGTCACTTTTGCCAACATCAAGGTTTCCTCCATGCGAATCCTTAAATTAGTATTAACAGTCAAGTATAACATTTTTATGCCTAATAATATGTTATAATTATTAGCGGTTATGAAAAATCCCTTTGCACTGTCGCTTAACAAAAAGCTGATTGCGATGATGCTCATCCTGACGTGCACCATCATATCCATGCTTGTGATGTTTAATTTGCAACTGGAGAACAAACTCCTCCAGCAAGTAGAAAGACAAACCGGTGAACTCACAAAGGCCATACAGGTCGGGGTCGAGGAGGTCACCGGAAAGACAGATGAGTCACGGCTTTCCCAATATCTCACTCAGTTAAACAACCGAGGCATCAAGGAAATCTCTATCATAAGCAATAACAGCGAGATAGTGGCCAGCAGTAATCAGGCGAAAATTGGCAGGCCCATCTCACACAGAAAAAAAGAAATGGTCATCAGGGCTGAACTCGGTGAACATGTCTCCGACGAAGGCAAGGCATATAATGTCATCGTTCCCGTTATCGCCGACGGTCAGCAGTACGGCTATATCCACCTTATGATAAACAAAGAAGACTTCTCAGACCTGATTAAAGCTAACATGGCAAAGCGCATCCTGACAATCATCCTGGTATTTGGCACCGGGCTGCTTATAGCCCTGGTGTTCTCACGCAGATACACTATGCCGATAAAAAGGATTGTTGATGCCTCTTTGCGCGTATCGGCAGGGGACTTGACCCAGCAAATACCGGTACAGACAAAAGATGAGATTGGTCAGCTCTCAGAAAGTTTCAACCATATGGTTAAAAAACTCAACGAGAGCAAAAACCTTGAGGAGCGCCTCAGAGAGGCAGAACACCTCTCCGGTCTTGGCAAACTCTCACGCGACATGGCCCATGAGATTAAAAACCCGTTAAATTTCATCAGCCTTTCAATAGACTACATACGCGGCAAATACCCCCCCGAAAACGACGGCAGTCTTGAGAACTTCAACACACTCATTGTCGGCATTAAACAAGAAATCCACAGACTTAACAAACTTGTCAACGATTTCCTTGACTACAGCAGGGCGCTGAAGGTAAACCTCCAACAGGTACACATAAACAATGTCCTTGAAGATGCCGTAGCCCTCATCTGGGCAAAGGCCGAGGCCGACGGCATTGTTATCAGTAAAAACTACTGCAGCGATATGATGATACTCAATGTAGACCCGGACCTGTTTAAGTCCTGCGTACTAAACGTCATGACAAACGCATTTCAGGCTATCAACGGCTTTAAATCCACAGGCGGTCTGTTAAAGATAACCACAGAGGTCAGGGAAAACGAATTTGTACTCACAATAGAGGACAACGGCCCCGGCGTCCAGCCTGAGAACTTGCCAAAACTCTTCGAGCCATTTTTCTCGACCAAACAAAATCATCCCGGACTCGGCCTGCCAATGACCTTTAGGGTCATGGAGGAACACGGCGGAAGGGTTGAATTTTACAGCGAACCGGGGAGTGGTTCGGAAGTAAAGTTATTCCTCCCATGTCCCTGCGAGGTAAGAAATGAGGTAAAACCTAAGGTAAATAATGTGGTCAACAGGCTCAACCCAGAGGCAGCATGGCAGTAGTTGTAGTAATAGATGATGAGCCGTTACAGCGGGGAATACTCAAAGCCATTCTCGAAGACGAGGGTTACGAGGTATTTGCTGCCGAGAGCGCCGAAAAAGGGTTAGAGATAATTAGGGATAAAAACGCTGATGTAGTCCTGACTGACCTCAACATGTCTGGGATGACCGGCATACAGATGCTTGAATACCTGCCCGATGAGCCGTCTCGTCCAGCCGTCATAGTAATCACTGCATATGGGACGATTAACAGCGCTGTTGAGGCAATGAAAAAGGGTGCCTTTGACTATCTCATCAAACCGCTTGACAAGGACGTTATCACACTTGTCGTTGGCAAGGCCGCTGAGAGAATGAGCCTGCTCAAGGAAAACATCCGGCTTCATAAAGAACTCTATGACAAATTCAACATGGAGGGCATAATAGGCCGCTCAAAGCGGATGACCGAAGTAATAGACATTGTAAAGAAGATAACCGCCCACGCCGTCACAGTATTGGTCTATGGTGAAAGCGGCACAGGCAAGGAACTCATTGCCCGCGCCATTCACTATAATAGTCCGCGCAAAAATGCACCATTTAACGCAATCAACTGTGCCGCAATCCCTGACAACCTCATCGAGAGCGAACTCTTTGGATACGAACTAGGGGCGTTTACAGGGGCAACCCAAAGAAAGGCTGGAATCATAGAATCCACTAACAACGGTACTCTCTTTCTTGATGAAATCGGCGACCTGCCGCTCCTGACCCAGACTAAACTCCTGCGCGTCCTCCAGGACAAAGAAGTCCGCAGGCTGGGCGGCAAAGAAACAATGAAAGTAAATGTCAGATTCATCGCAGCAACGAACAAAGACCTTGAGAGTGAAATCGAAAATGGAAAATTCAGAGAAGACCTCTACTACAGATTAAAGGTAGTCACTGTGACGCTGCCGCCCCTGACGGAGCGAAAAGAAGACATCCCGTCTCTGGTTAATTTCTTTATATCCAAATATAATACAGAATTTGGAAGTCACATAACGGGCATAGACCACAGGGCGCTTAAATTATTAACAGACTATCATTGGCCCGGCAATATACGCCAGCTTGGTTCGGTCATAGAGCGGGCAGTCTTAATGGCAGACACAACGGTCATAAGCCCCGACGACATCAAAAGTGAATTGAAACAGCCAGCAGCCTGTGGTATCATGGACATAGAAATCCCTGAAGAGGGAATCGTATTTGAAGAGCTGGAGAAAAAACTGTTAAAGCAGGCCATGCAAAAGGCCAATAACGTAGCGGCAAAGGCCGCCCGGCTCCTTGGCATGAGCTATAAAACCTTCTGGTACAGGCTTGAGAAATTCGGAATAAATATCCCTGGCGGCACACGCCCGCCACGTGACACGCCTAATAAAGACACCAGCTGATTCAGTATTTACCTAAATATGTACTGTCCAGTGCAGCGCATTTCACTTGTTCAAACAGTAATCTTCAATCAGGCGGCTGAACTGCCCTGCCGCTTGACCAATGGAATATGCTGCTGCCTTTTTGGTGGCCATGCATCCAAGTTCTCTGCATATGGGTATTGCCTTGTCTATTTTACCAGCGAGTTCCTCAGGGTCTGCCATGTTATTGAGGAGCATTCCGTCTCTGGCGTCTTCGATTATCTCGGCAGCGCCGTTGTTCTTCGTTGTAATCACGGCACATCCGGAGGCCATTGCCTCAAGCGTGGCATTGCTAAACGGGTCATAAAGCGTCGGCAGGACAAACACGTCAGCAGCGGCGTAAAACCTCTCTATGCCAGTTGCCGCCCCAGCAAAAATTACCTTATCATGCACTCCCAGCCGTCTTGAGAGCGCCTCATATTTCCCCGTCCTCCCCCTCCCGGCAACATACAATACTGCCGGGGTGTTAATCCTGGTCATGGCCTCAATCAATACGCCAAGCCCCTTCCTCTCAAACCCCGAACCCACAAACAGGACTATCGCGGTATCGTCCTTCACATTGAACTCTCTGCGAAACTCCGCTGAAAGCCGCCCCCGCACCCCGGCATTAAAACGCGTCAAGTCAACACCGTTATACAGCACGTGGATTTTGGCTTCAGGAACTTTATAGTGTTCGATTATATTTCGCTTTACCATGTTGGAGTTTGCTATTATCACAGGTGTAGCGTTGAACAATTCCTTTTCTATTGACAGCAGTGTGCGGTGGAGCATGTTAAAATGAAAGGACAGGCCCTTCAGCCTGCCTGAGATGAGACGGCGAATGTTGAGCCACTGCCTGTGGCATCCATCTCCTGCCCTGTATATGTCCTGAGACGTAGTCCGCTCAAAACTAACCGTGCAATCAGGCTCTATTTGCCGTATAATGCGGGCAGCGTTGCGGTTAAACTTTGTCACCGAACGGGCTGAACTCAGAGAGGCAGAATCTACCGTATGGCGCACTGCACGAGGGGTTTCCTTCCATTGCGAGCTGAGCATGTGGATTTCATAGCCGTTTAGATTGTTTATCAGGGTGTCTATGTAGTTTTCTGCCCCGCCAAAGGGGTCATAGGTCCTTCTTATAAACGCGATTCTTTTCATTTAGGGGTTATTAGAGACCGCTGATTTTGCTGATTTTCTCAAGCAGCTTTGCCTCAAGCAGCTTATAATATAACGCCTCTAGTTTATCAAGCATCACTGTGGCCGAGTGATTTTCATAGATGAACTGCTTTGCCCTTTCGCGTATGGCCGCAGTCAGAGGCTTGTCCCTTAAAAGTCTTATCACACCATCGGCAAGTGCATCGTGGTCTGATGGGTTTACGAGCAGCCCTGTTTGTTCGTGCATTACCACCTCTGGCACTCCCCCTACTCGTGTTGCCACAACCGGGACACCGGCTGCCATTGCCTGCATCACTGACTGCGGTATGCCCTCAGAATGGGAACTCAATACTGCAACATCGCTAAAGGCATAGATTTGGGCGACTTCTGCAACATAGCCGGTAAACACCACTTGGTTATCCACGCCAAGCGAACGCGCCATGCCCTGCAGCCCCTTCAGTTTTGGCCCGTCACCGACAAGGAGTACTGTCGCATTGGGAAATGCCTCAATTATCTTCGGCACAGCCCTCAGCGTTACCTCGTGTCCCTTTACACCCCTTAAAATGCCTACATTTGTGATTATTGGGGCAGCGTCACCGCTGACATATTTTAACTTCACAGCAGGGTCTCGCCTTATGTCAAAGAACTCGTCATCAACACCGGTTGGGATGCTTACCACCACGTCAGGGGGGAAGCCGCAGTCCTCGACAAGTGTCTTTCTCATGTTCGTGCCGCAGGTGATATAGGCATCAGGCAGGTAGTGGATAAAGTTAAATATGCTGCGCTTAAGGGGGATATTTAAGTGGCGTGTCCTGACAAGTACCGGAGCAGCGGCAAACCTCGCGGCAATGCCCGCTATCCAGGAGTCTTTGCCAGAGTGTGTGTTAATCACGTCAAAGCGGTTTGCGGCAATATACTTCGAGAGCCTTGCGATGCTGGCAATGTCGTATGGATTTCTCAGAGGAAGCGTGTGTACCTCAATGCCGCGCTTTACGGACTCCTCATAAAACCTCGTCTCAGGGCGGCATACAATAGCCGTGTGATGTCCCCTTTTTGCAAGGCCTGTCACCTCGGCAATGACCCGCCTCTCCTGCCCACCCAGATCCCCTGACCACTCTGTGTGGAGTATACGCATGGGGATTACTTAAAAATCCTCAAGTAGAGCTTGCTTAGTCCGTCGTCAGAGTGAATGAAGAGTTTTTTCCGAAATGTCATCACCCCTATGTCGCCTATGGCGATTCGTTTTATCTTTAACGGGCTGGACTTAGATGTATTCGTACCAAGTTCGGTTGTAAAGAGAAGCCTGTAGCCCGACTTAAGTGCAAGGTCTATGTGTTTGTCATTATATATACCCCAGGGCCAGCACAATGCCTCACACTTTTTACCAAGCCGCTCCTCTATTAACCCTTTTGATTGTGACAGGTCTTCATAAACGCTGCCTCCGTCCAGTTTCTTGTGTGTGTGCGTATGGGATTGGACGTCTATAAGGCCGCTTGCCTCCATTTCCCTCAATTCATCCCATGACATTACCACCTCTTTAGCGCGGCCTGATGAGACAATTGCCTTGCATTCTTTGTGTGATGGGAACGCTGTGTCGAAATATCTTATCCCGTCGTTGTGTATCCATGAAGTAACGACAAAGAAGACCGCCTTGATGTCGTATTTTTTTAGGATAGGGTAGGCATAATGCCAGTTGTCTGCCCAGCCGTCGTCAAAGGTTATCATCACAGTCTTAGCGGCATTGGCGTTGGGGTTGTTTAAAATTTCAGAGAAGTCTGCCGTGTTTAGTGTCCTGTATCCATATGCTTTAAGGAAGGCCATCTGCTTTTCAAAATTTCTCAGCCCCACGGTTATGAACGAACCTGCCGTGTTGACATGATGGTACATTAATACGGGTATCGCATTCACTGCATGGTTATTATAGCAAATTGTTAGTCAAATCGTTAAATATTTACAGCAGAGGACTGGGGCGTAATGCTGCCTTTGCACATCGACAGGATTTGCATCAGCCTCTCTTTTTTGAGCAGGTCTGGGTTATCGTTAAACCTTACAGCAACTTTTATATATCCATCATCACTGGGGTGTTGCGTCAGCTCAATTCGTGCAATTGAACCGGTGAGACCAGACACGTTATTAGCATTACCAAAATCTACAGTAACTATCGCACTGCTCGTAATTAGTGGATAAGGAGGGGGTATTTTAAACACGCCGGAAAGACCACCCATACTTAAATCTACCACATGTCCGCTGGTCTTGCGTGAATCGAAATCAAGAGTAATAACACCAGCAGGATTGCCCACATCATTTATTGCCTGATACCTGGAAACCACCCTCCTGTTTATTTCAACAGTTGAAAGTCTGATGTAAAACGTGGTGCCAACACCCTCTTTTGTCTTAAAGGAAATCTCGCCGTTGTGCTGCTTCATAACCTGATAGGCAATGTTCATTCCTACGCCGCGGCCAAATCCCTTGGAACTCTCAAAAGGTAATGCAAGGCGCGACGCAATTTTCTCAGGCATTCCACCGGCATAGTCTTTAATTTCGACTATTGCGTATTTGTCCTCTTGATATGTTCTGAATTCTATGATTCTTTCTTCCATGTCTTTGTTTTGCCACTCTTCCCATATGTTTTTTACAATGTTAAAGAATACCTCTTCCCTGATGGAAAACTCATCGCAATAGACCTCAAGCCCTGGGGTTAATTCCTGTACAATATTAATGTGTTTATTGTTTAGTTTTGCAAGTTTGTTAATTTTTTCGATTACAGATGCTATTATATCATTAATATTTCGTTTACTCATTTCACATTTAATTCCCATCAGCTTCAGCGTGTCTTCGCTTAGGGTGCAAATTTCGCTGAATGATGCGTCTAAAGTTGACTGCTTTTCCTCCTCTTCTACATCTTCGTCATACAGCGTTAAAATGCCGATGAACGCCTTATTTTTTATTGCATGAGCGATTCTTCTTTCGACTGAATACCATTCCTGTAGATAAATAATCGGGCCGAAGTAATCGCCAATAATTCCAAACATATCCAGTTCATGCTGCTGCAGCGCCTTTTCAGTTATAAACTCTATGCAGCCAAAGGCATTATTAAAACAAACAAGAGGCTTTGCCATGCTGTGTAATACCCCAGATTTGGCAGAGCAGCTTATGACCTGTTTTCTCTCTCTTATGCACTCCCCAACAATGCTGTCCCATGGAATTTGGATATTGCTAAATACCTTTTTATTGCTGCTTGTGTAGCAATAGGTGGGAAATCCCCTGTCAACAAAAACGTTGAGTGTTTTAAACGCCCCGGCGTTATTTTTACACAAATCAAACACACTGTCCAGCGCCTCTTCTATAGAGTTTGAACATGCCAGGAATTTTGATATTTCATGCAGCAACAGTTCATTCCTCCGCTTTGGTCATGTCTGCCAATTATTGGTGATTGTAAAGTAATGTGCGGGATATAAACAATATGTATAATAAATCGGTATTTATTTTACACTGTGACGCTTTAGCATATTTTTAAAGTCATGGGATGTGTCCCTGTTTTACTATTCGAACGGCAAACAGATAAAGTCCAATAATAAACGGCTCACTCCTTGTCATGATTTTGTGTGTGAACAGAAAAAAGTATTCATTTACCGCGTGTAATATGTTATTTCCCATGGTAAACGACAAGGTCTCCAGCATAAGAACATAAAATATGTGAAGTACTACGAGAAACGACAGAGACTCAAAGAGCGCTCGCATTTTTCGTTTGATAAACGGCAAAAGTGCGGCTGTAATAGCAAGCGCCACGGGCACATTATACGTAAATGAGTTGATGGACATCGGTACAGCCCTCTCCCTCATCTTCAGCGAACCGAATACTACCGTAAACATGTCCTGTTCTCGATAGACATCGACATATGCAGCGTTCGCTAAAAATCCAACTATATTTGAAATTATATGTAATAAAACAGTCCCATATATTTCCTTGACATATAACCAGATTGCGAGGCAGACAAAATACGAGACAATAAATATTGCGGCGGTCTTTAAGATATCCTTACGCAGTCTTGGAGGCATTCAAGTGTAGGTAGACGAAAAAGATAACAAGCGCGAAGGCTACCATCATTCCCTGAAGGATATATACGTGGAAATATTGAAAAATTTTCGGATAGTAAACCCCTATAAAAGCCAATGCCACAATTCTCCCTACATTAGCTACGTGTATTAAGATGATACCAGCGAAGATTCCTGTTAATTTTCTTTTCCATGAGGCGGGGAAGGCAGCAACCGCGGCTGCGTATATCAACATCGCCTCGATGCCGTTGCAGCCGAATTTAATATCCATTGCGAAGAAATTCATCGTGTTGGGTTTGTCGCTTGGGGGCGACATAGTTATTTGAGTGCCTTCACAAGTAGCGGGTAAATTCAGAATGTTTAATACTTTTGTTGTTTGAATTGTGAGGAGTTTTGCCAGCAGTTCACTTGAACTCATTTCTTTTATTATTTTGAATTGCACCACCCCATAGGCCGATAACATGACTAAGACATACGCTAATACCAATCGTTTGATATTATAGCTTTCAGCCTTCACAGTAGGGTTTCCATTGGGATGTCATCGGATTAGATATAAACAGCAAACTACAAGTCACAGACAGGATTTAACTCCGCCTGTGACTTAATGCCATTACTATGACCTATGAGTCGAATACCTTTTAAAATAGTAAATCGAACCAACGCCTGCAAAAACCATAAACATAAGCATTCCCCATTCAGTCATTGTAGGGGTAGGCGCGGCTAATGCCGTTCCATTAAGGGTAAATAGTGGGCTTATCGGACCAGCACCGGCGACAATTGCAGCATCCCAATTAGCTGAAGCACTAATGGCATTAGAAGTACCAGATGCACTAAATGTACCAGTAAGTAAACCCGTATTGGTTCCTACTACTGTTGGTGTATATGTTATTGTAAACGTACATGGATTAGTTCCGGTACTTGTTAAAACTATAGAGTTACAACTAACATTTGTATAAGTAAATGTAGTGCTTCCCGTTACGGCAAATGCTGGATTAGCCGCAGTAGCTGTATTGGCAGCATCGGCTGCAGTATTAGGATCTGTGCCTGTTACTGTAAATGTTTTTGATTGAGTTGTTGTTAGCGCCGCTGTAAAACTTGTTGCAGCCGCCGTAGGAGATATGGTTACGCCAACCTCATCCGCCGCTGCAAAAACTTCCTGTACCCCCATCAGCCCTAAAAACACAGCAATCAGCATCCACAACCAACATTTTGTCATTGTCCTTTTCATATCTTTACCTCCCTAAATACGATTCTATATGCATAAACATATGCACTACCATAACTGCAAGCAGTCAAAAAGCCACACACCCTATAGATGCCCTTTGTCGGACCATAATAGCGATACCCTATCATCGCCAGCGTCATGTCGGTAGTATATATATATATATGTTTTGTCAAGTTATTTTTATATTACAGAGATAATTTTATTTGTGTAATTTTCCTAAATCCAAGGGCAAACGCATTTGAAAAATTCATTAGCCATTTCCTCCTATAATTCGTCCTATAATAGGGGTAGGGAAGGTTTCGCCTTCCCTACCCCTATTATGAAAACATCGGTCGGAGCTAAAAATATAGGCAATTTCTGCTTAATTTTCAAATGCGTTTGCCATGTACTGGAACACAATTGATACTAAGTTGCGTTCATAGAAGTATAGACTTATTTAGAGTCTGTCATTCCCGCCTACGAGCGGGAATCCAGTCCTTACAGCGTTATATG
>LNQR01000006.1 GCA_001541255.1 Candidatus Magnetominusculus xianensis | reverse complement strand
CAACAGCATATTTTTCAACTGCAGCGGCTGATTTTCTACAATAAACACTCAATGATTCACTCTCTCTTATTTTCTTGCCGCCTAAGTAAAGCGCTGCGAATAACGATATATAGCCAATACAAATACAGACTATAGTTCTGGTATAAATGATAGAGTCAATGGCAGATGACTTGAGAGATAATATATATATTACTCCTAATGCTGTTATCAACCATGTTATATAAGTTCTAATACCGTTAATTTTCAATTAGTTTCCCTGATACTGTTGATATTTTACAATAGCTAACCAATATCCTGACCTTAACACCTTTTCATGAGTTTTCATTGATCAGTTAATGGTTATACTTCAATGCCAACGCTAACACCAATACGGTAGCTTTTTTCAGCTTATATCACTCTGTGAGCTAACTGTCCCTACGTGTCAAACACCTCATTACAGTACGGACAAGACCTCCATGTGCTGTTTCTTTGCTTGAAGCATTTAGGACACTTGTGTTTCAATGGTATGGTGCAAAACGGGCAAAAGGTATATTCGGCATTCAACGGCGCCATACAGCTATGACACAATATTGTCTCCGTATTTGCTATGTTAGACGTTACCCTCAGAACCTCATCCAGCGATGTCGTCCCCATCATCACCTTCTTAATTCCATCCTCTATAATTGATGTCATCCCTGCCTCTGTCGCAGCACGGTATATATCTGTTTCACCTGCATCCTCATATATCAGCTTTCGTACTTTGGCTGAGGCAGGCAGGATTTCATAAATCCCCACGCGGCCCCTGTACCCTCGCCCTCCACACTCATCACACCCTTTCGGCTGATAGAACTTGACATCGCTGCTTATAAACTCCCCTGTCAGCCCCAGCACAATCAGCTCTTCCATTGTCGGCTTATATGCCTGTTTACATCTTGAACAGAGTTTTCTGACAAGGCGCTGAGCAACTACCCCATTCAGTGATGATGCTATGAAGTGGGTTTTAATTCCCATACCCCTGAGCCTCGTTACTGCCGAAACTGCCGTGGTCGTGTGCAGTGTGCTTATTACAAGATGGCCTGTTATGGACGCCTGTATAGCTATTTCAGCGGTCTCCGGGTCGCGCATCTCTCCTAACATTATTATGTCAGGGTCCTGCCTTAGTACCGAACGCAGTGCAGCCGCAAATGTCAGACCGGCCTTCTCATTTATATTCACCTGATTAGCGCCCTTCATATTATACTCTACCGGATTCTCAAGCGTGATTATGTTATTTTTGTCTGTCATCAGGTGATACAATGATGAATAGAGCGTCGTGCTCTTTCCACTTCCGGTCGGCCCTGTAACAACCACAAGCCCCTGCGGTTTTTCTATCATTTCCAGCAGCATCTGGTAATCTTTATCGCTCAATCCTATGTCCATTAATGATAAATTTGCCGCCGATTGATCAAGTACCCTGATAACTATCTTTTCGCCAAACTGCGTAGGCAGTGTAGAGACTCTGAGGTCTACCCCCTTACCATCTACCTTTATCTTTATGCCGCCGTCTTGCGGAATGCGCCTTTCAGATATGTCCATCTTGGCCATAACCTTTATCCTTGAAGTTACTGAGGGCGCAAGTGACTTTGCAATCTGTGTAAAACCTGCCATTATTCCGTCTACGCGTAATCTTACGCGAAACCCTGTTTCACTGGGCTCCATGTGGATGTCGCTTGCCTTGCTTTTAATAGCACCGAAAATCATTTTATTTACAAATGAAACAACCGGAGTGGACTCACTATCTTTTATTAGTTTGTTTGCCTCCGGACTAGAAACATCAATACGTTCGGTGCTGACCTCAACGCTGCCCTCAATATCGCTGACATCTTCCAGCAGGATATCCTTCATATCGCTAAAGTCAACCGCTGCTGATTTGTTACTATCTTCAGCAGCGTAATATTTATTGATGGCTTTTTCTACGTCGGTTGGAGTGGATATTACAATGTCTATATCCCTGTTAACCATGTACTTAACTTCTCTTATGGAATCAATATCCATAGGGTTGGCCATTGCAATTTGCATCAACCGGTTTGTAGCGCTTACCGGCATGAGCGTATGCTTTAATGTAAATTCCTTGTTTAATAAACTAATAGCAATAGGTTTTATAGCTGCAGTGTTAAGATCAATGTATGGCAGATTAAGCTGTGATGACAACGCGCGCGCAATCTCAGTCTCTGTTGAAAATCCCATATGCACTATTACGTCACCTAACTTTTTCTTGCTTGTCTTTTGATTTTGAAGGCAGACGTCAAGCTGCTCTTTTGTAAGTGTTTTTGCGTCAATTAATATCTCTCCCAGCCTTTTAGGTTTTTTCTTGTAATAATAATTCTGCGTGGCCCTCCGGATTTCAGCTAATGTTGAAACTACAGGACGTACCTTTTTTCCCGTAACAAACTCAAGGTCGCTGATTGCCCCAAGGTCAAGCGGGTCAGACATAGCTATTACGATTTGTGTCCCCGCAAACTTAATTGGCATCACAAGGTGTTTTTCCACTAGCTTTAGGGGTACTGATTTAACAACATCCTCAGGGATGGTCAGACTTTGAATATCTGTATACTCAAGCCCCATATTGTCAGCAAGGGCATTTACAATCTCCATTTCCGAGGCATACCCATTGTCCATGAGTATTTTGCCAAGCTTATGCCCTGTTTTCTTTTGTTCTGCCAGGGCTGCATCCAGTTCAGCCTCAGTAATAGAGCCTGATTTCACCAGCGCCTCGCCTAACTTTGCAAGGACTGCCGCCTGACGCTCAAATTTTGCCTTTGTTATAGTTTCCACAACCTGCCTCTCACCACTTATGACTTAAGCCCATATATCTAAACAGCAATAATCAATCATGTAACATTACTAATGAGGCAGTAATGGCCTCACCAGTAAATTAGCACAATTCAACAAATAAAATCAAAAAATGAACTGGTAAAACAACAAATTCTCAGTAATAGGCATATGTATGATAGGATATTTGACATGAAAAACAGTTGAGTTTAACTTATATTTTCTATTCCTGCTAAAACAGTAATCAAACATGTCAGATAATGCCTTAAGAATTGACTTACAGACTGAAGGGTGCAGCGCCTATATGTTCAGAAGGTATATCCCTGTAACAGGGTCAAGGCAGCGTGTGGCATCAATACCGTTAAGTTCGGTAACTATTGCCTCAAGAACGATGAAAGTTTCTGAAAGCTCCCTCAGACAGCCTACCTTCACCGTATCACGCTTTCCAAACGCACCGTGAAAGTGTACCGACGGCTGCCCGTCCTTATAAAATATCGTGCCCATGCCGGTGACTTCGTGGCTCTCGCTTATTTCCCTGTATACAGGGTTAGGCGGCATCGCCTCTGTCTCAGGACCTACTACAATTTTCCCGCCCTTTATGCCTCCAACAACATGAAACACCGCGGCCTTCACACCTTCCTGTCTTACAAGGTCAGACAGGCACTTCAACAGGTCATCCCCGTCATTAAGCCTACAAACAAATACCCTTCCCACACTTGCTGTTTGATATCTCATCTATCCCTCCGCTATAAAGCTCTCAGTAAATACCTCTGTTAAATCCACTGTAAGACCAGCCAATACACTTGATACCACTTTTTCCTTACCATCAGCCATCAGACAGCCGTCAGAGAAAAGAGCATAGCACCTCTCTGCACTGAGCAGCAACACTTCAATTGACTTCATGAATGGATTGACAATCCAGAACTCTGCCACACCGAACCGCTCATACAATGACGTTTTCACATGAACATCCCTGTAGTGAGACGAAGGTGATATTATCTCGACAACAAGATCGGGCGGGCCGAATACACCACGTTCTTTTATTATGCCCCTCCTATTCTTTGCAACGAAGAGTAAATCCGGCTGTACGACATTGTAATCGCTCAGTATAACGTCCGTTGGGGCTGTGACAATGAAGCCCACCCCTGTTTTTTCTATGTAATGACCTAAGATAAGAAGAAGTCCTGCCGTTACATGCTGGTGGCTGAAGCCAGGTGTCGGTGTCATAGACAGGTCTCCTTCGATTATCTCACTTCGGGTCTCATCCCCAAGGGTGAGGTACTTTTCATAAGTCCACGTCACTGCAACTGTACTCATCCGTCCTCCCTTAAGTCCTAATAAGTTGCTTATATAATAACATTATTCCAACGATTTTCATAACTGGCTCTGCGATTGCCTGAACCCTTTATTATTAACTTGACCAGCCTGCGGTGAATTAATTATTATTCAATATGCTTGTGCAATTGAACAGGAGGTAAATCATATGGAAATAGATATTAGCATTGACGGCAAGTCCCTCTCTATTGATGTAGAGAATCCATTTAAGGCAGATTTGCCCCAGATGACGAAGGAAATTACCGATTTCGGTACTAACATGGGCATAGAACTATCAAATCTTGACATCAAAGGTCTGCTTGGCAGGATGATAAAGGGCGTTTCAGGCTGTGAACACGGCTGTCCGGCTGATGCCAAGAGCCTTGTATATCATGGATACGGTAAGTTTAAGTTGAACTATGTCGATGGGGGGATACTGTCGGCCTCTTGTGAGCTTCAGGACAAGAAGTCTTTAGAGCTGAAGGTATTTCCAGAGTTCTAAGCTTGCCTGATTCTAAAAAACACGGGGATGACGGCAACTGGATATATGGCATTAATCCGGTTATGGAGGCATTGCTCTCAGAGAAAACCTGCGTCAGTCTGGTGTGCATTGGGAAGACTTGTAAAATCATGGAGAAACTCACCGCCGAAGCAGCTTTAAAATCTGTACCAGTAAAGATTGTAGATAAAAACTATTTTGGCAGGTTCGGAAATGTTACACATCAAGGTGTATGTGCGTTAATAGAGAGGAGAAATCTTCTGACATTCGGCGAGCTGATAGACAGTGCCCCTTCCAAGCCGGTGTTTGTAATACTGGATGAGATAGAGGACCCCGGGAATTTTGGCGCCATACTAAGGACAGCAGAGTGTGCCGGTGTGAATGGCGTAATATTTCAGTCACGGCGTAACGCCGGGATAACCGGCGTAGTTGAGAAGACCTCGTGTGGGGCCGCGGGGTATGTGCCGCTGTGTGTTGTGTCAAACATTAAAAATGCAATCAGGTCTCTAAAAGAACAGGGCATCCTGATTTGCGGTGCGGACTCAGATACGGGCGTGCCACTTTGGGAGGCCGGTATTACCGGCTCTGCGGCATTTGTGCTTGGGTCAGAGGGGCGGGGGCTGAGAAGGACAGTCAGGGAGCTTTGCGATACTGCTGTCAAAATCCCGCTATATGGGAAGATAAAATCATTAAATGTCTCTGTTGCCGCCGGTATTTTATTGTTCGAGCATAAAAGACAAGCATATCATGTTACGGCTTAAAAAAAACATGTACAATTTTTTTCACAATGTTGTATAATAAGCATAGATTGGGGTATTATAGTTTACTAACGGGGGCAGTATTTTTAAAGGATGGTGAAAAAATATGATTGAAAATAATGAAATGCCAAATGAAATGCCAGACAAGGCAACACACAATGTACTCATAGTGGAAGACGATACCACACTGCGCAAGCAGGTATGCTTTGCTGTCGAAAGGTATTATACCGTCTTTGAGGCGCAGAATCGCAGAGAGGCAGTTCGTGTACTCAAAAATACGGACATATCTGTGGCAATACTTGATCTGGGACTGCCACCGGCGTCAAACACACCCGATGAGGGTCTAAAAATTATCGACTATATCATGGAGAATACAGAAACCAAGATACTTGTACTCACCGGGCAAGACAGCGAGGATGTTACGGCAGCTACGATTAGGCGCGGCGTCTTTGACTATATAGCCAAGCCAGTCAACATGGAAAAGGTTATTTATGCCATTGAAAGGGCAATCCTTTTCAGGAACTCTGAACAGAAAATCAGCGAAGACGGCGTAAAACAAATACATGTCAGCGCAAAACTTGGCGACGGCTTGCAGTCAATCAGAGAGGAGGCAGAGAGGAAGTTAATCCGCAAGGTACTCCTTGAGAACAATTACAATATATACAAGTCTGCCAAGATAATTGGCATAAGACGCGAGAATCTCTACTATTTCATTAAAAAATTCGGCTGGAAAATAATGAGGAATGTCGTTTAAAGAAAACCCGGCTGCATTCATGGCCTCTGCAACGCTTGTTGTGGGTGCAGTCGCTGCAGTTTCTATATGTTATATCAAGGCGCTGACAGCTAACAGGTTTGCAAGCGTAATGCGTGAGCTGTCTGTGTTTAACGAACAGGTGCATTACGATACGGCTGCGTTTCTGTCAGGAATCCCCGTCTATCTAAAAAAAATAAGGGTGGTGGACTTTGCCTACACCATATCTCACGGGGGTACAAATATTAAGAAAGAGCTGTCATGTGCAAATCCCTTTATCACTAAGTCCTGTGATGATGGGGACTTAATGGTATCCTTTTCGATGGTGCCGTCTTTTCGCAGCGGCGGATTAAAGGCATTCTATGAGTTAATGCTTGAGCATATATTCTTAATTATCAGACAAGATGTGTTAATGAAAATCAGAACGGTCAATGATACCTTAACGAATGTACTAAAGGTTCAGGTATTTGTCCAGCATGACATAAAGAATATCGCCCAGTTTATCCAGACATCTTATTACAATCTTCAAAACCTGAAGGACGAAGCCGATGAGCTGCGCTATGTGAGATATTTAAAGGAGTCCTACTCACCACTGATGTTAAAGGCGAATAAGATAATAAACACGCTGAATCTGAAACCTTCAGATAAACCACCCGCAATGATGAATATAAAAATAGAAGCAGTGCTTGAACAACTAATCAGCCTCTATCATTTAAAATGTGACGTCAAGGGGACGGGGTCGGTTTATGCAAACGAGGGGACGATTTTTTTGATCTTCGACAATTTAGTAAAGAACCTGTACGATAAATACCTTGAAGAGGAGTTGGAATTATCAATAGAAATAATTGACGGTGACGGCATGATAAGGGTCTGCGCCTTTGACTCGGGAAGTCATATCAAGGATGTCGATAAGATATTCGAGCCGTTTTATTCTACAAAAAACGGGGGCAGCGGCATAGGACTTTTTCAGATCAGGGCACATGTCATCAAACTCGGAGGCACTGTGACCGCCCGCAATGTTGAAAATGGCGTCATATTTGAAATAACCATACCAAAATCCAATGTCCACGCTGCATAAGTAAATGGTGCGATGAGGCATACACTTACCGGGCGTATTGCATTTCTGGTTGAGTTAAACACTCTGAAAAACGCCATAATTGCAGAAAAAGATTGCAACGAACAGGTAAAAATCCTCTGTACCGGCATTCTCGACACACTTGGTCTGGACAGGGTATTGTACTATTTTCCCCTCGGGGGCAACCGCCTCCACGCCGCTTATGAGTTCATACGGCAAGGTAAAACAATAAAATTTGTCGAGGGCAAGGCAGTCCGTTCGTCATTTAATCCACCCAGGGCCATAACCGAGAGCGAGCGTATGTATGTGGCAAGCCAAAACGGTTACTACATCAAGCTTAAGGACAAAATATCTGACCAGGAAAACATCTTTGTCCTCGTCTGCATTAAAGACAACGAAGGTACTCCAGCAGGTTATCTGAAAGTTGAAATAGACACAGACAATGACCGCTTTACGCAGGAGTGCCTGATGGTTCAGCCACAAACCGCTGAAATTGAAAACGTCATTATGAAGAGAAACGAACTCTTCGTAATCTGGCAGCGGGAACTGCTCTCTGAGCTGCGCGAGATAATCGGGGCAATTGTAGAACTGTCGAATTTTATCACACTCAGTGCGGTAAAAGACCCGTATTGTGAACTCAACAGGGACATTTTTGATGCCGGGAAACTACGCTCTTTCGAGCTGCTTGTCAAGGAGTTTAAGTCCGGCAGTCTTACCGGGCGCTTTAACCTCATCCCTGAACTTATCAGGCTTCTGGAGGCCGAATCCATCAGGTTGTACTCAAAAAGCTCAAGTGAGATAGTGAAGACTGTTGGTGTGTGGAGCAAGGAATCCACTATTGTTGCCCCTGTGTATAAGTCCTCGTTTCTGGAGGGCAGGAAGATTATAACCAGCGGGGATTCTATCTATCAGGCAGACCTCAAGGGCTATGACGTTGTGCTTGATATTGCAAGCAACCCAAAATGTGCAGGGATGAAGGAACTGTCAAACCTTACATCGTACATAGTTGTGGCGCTCTACGATACAATGAAAAAGACCATTGGTTTTATGCAGGTAAATTACATATTTAAAGGCGACATGGGGCGCTTTAAGTTTCACCGGAAGCTGAAAAAAGACCTCGCAATACTGCAAAGCATCGCCCTGTATTTGACGGCAATCCCAGAGAGTGAGGAGTTTACACATAATCCTGCACCGGTGCTTGCCGGGCTGAGGAAATTTATTGATTTCCCTGACTTCACTTTCCACAATGGGGGGGCACCTGACAATAATCAGATTTTCAGCTATATCTCGGACACTATCTCTGCCTCACCTGAAAACCTTGACACTGAAACCCTGCCGGAGCTTATAGATAATCTAAAAAAGTTCTCCTACTTCGTCAGAGATAAAAGAGATGTAATAAACTTCTTCAGAGGTCTCTACGGCATGGTTGAAGAGCGTTTCAGGCCGCTTGTAGTCTCTGCTGTTACAATCATGTTTGAACACTTTACTATTGAACAAGGAAAAGAGCTCACAGTGTTTAAAGGCGCCTGCTACGACACACTTGCTGAGTGGATGAAGGCTGAGATAAAGTCAATAATCAGCAACAAGCACAATTTAACCCATTCCACAGACATACTGGAGCAGCTCCTTCAGCTCAACTGTATCTTCATTGCCAAGTATCGCAGCGACAACAACGCAAAGTGCAACGAATTCCTTGAGGCCATGAACATTAATGACTTTGACAACACAGAATTCCTGTTCTACCTGTTTACGCTGAACCCGGCGATGCCCGGTACATATAAAAAAGAGATATTTAAGAGTTTTCACTATCTTATTGGCAGCAGTCTCTTAAGCGCCGAGAAAACTGCCGATTGCCTTAGACTTGCCCTGTCAACGGCCGGGTCTTTCCCTGATGACTACCATCTGTTGGGCCAAATACTCTCAACGGCCATAATAGCCTTTAATAAGGATATGGGAGGACAAGACCTTGGCGGGCATGTTGAGTTTAAGGATAAATTCGTTGAACTATGCCGTCAGGTCTTAGGCGGAACTGACAACTGGCTTGTCGGCTACACCGCTGCCCTGTTGCTGATGACAATTGGCCGACACAATAATCAGAATTCGATAAACCTCATGGAATTCAAGGAATTTCTCGTCAGGGAAATGCCCTGCAATAAGGCTGCCGTACTCTCGGCAGTGTGTGATTTCCTGCAGTCACACAACGACACTATTGAATTAGCAGAGCTTGACGCCTCAGTGCGGCTGCTTCTTCCGATGTTACAGCAGGGCGACTCAGAAATAATTAGTCTGGCAAAAGAGATACTCATGTCCCTGGGAGGCCATATAATCAAATACCGAAGTCCTGCCAGGAGCGGCAATTTTATCAACATACTGATTAATGAGTTGTCAAACACAGAGGCACTCTCAGACATCAACTATAAACTCACCCTGCATGACATCCTCTACACACTTAAGACCGGACGAATCGAGCATCAGTCAATTCATCATAAAGACGGGGCACACCCGGCCAGCCCCCACGATTCCTACGTAGCGGCTGTATCCTCCACCCTGGGTTTTAATCCATTCGATGTCGGAGACAAGGGCTGCCACCTCCTTGAGGTAATAGGACAGTGTTCAATACCGGTCTTCCTGTTATTAAAAACCGTTGCCTACGACGATTTCATTAATCACAATGAGCTGAAAAAACAAATACTCTCAACCATTGATGCAATTGATTTTGACAGAAAAGAGGCTCTGGAGAAACGCATAATTGACGCGGGTGCGCGCATTGAGGAACTCATAATAAACGGTCAATTTCCAGAGCATATGCAGCTTGAGCTTATTGATAAATTTATAAAGTTCAAAGACCACATAAGCACATACGAGCATTTTGCCACTATCGGGGCAAGGTCAACCGCCAAGGGTGAAGACGGCAGGCTGTACTCCTTTGCCGGGCAGTTTCTGACCATACTGGATATAAAGACACCGGAGGAGTTCCTCAGTGCTATAAAGCTCATATGGGCGTCTCTCTGGTCTCCAAAGGCGCTGTCCTACAGGCATGACATCATGGAGTTTGACGCGCAGGCGAAGGAGCGCTTCAGGTATGAGAATCTTGGCATGGGCGTGTTGATTCAGGGCGTTGTGAACGCGGCGGTCTCAGGTGTCATAATGACCTCTGAAAACGGCGGCATCGTAGTATCAGGTTCATATGGGATAGAAGGCGGGACGCGCTCTGAAATAGCGGCAGACAAATACAGTATTGACCTACATGCCGTGATAACCGACTCGATAATTGCCTCTCAGGAAAAGGCCGTGTACTGGGACAAAACACGGCAAAAGTTCCTGCTTAGTGCAATTGATGACAAGGCAAAACGGCAGTCGCAGAAAGTCCCGGCCAATCAGTTGAGGATACTCTTTGAGATAGTAGATAAACTTAAGCGTCTGCCGCTGTTCATAGGCTGCCCGCTGGATATCGAGTATGCCATTACGTTTGACGAAAAGATATTCATCACACAGATAAGGCCAAAAACGGCAGTGTTTAAAGACCCCGGGGCAGAGGCCCGAAGCTGCGACTTTACCGGGCTTGGCTGTGCTGCTGAGATACACCTGCAAACCTACACATTCGGCTCTGCCAGGGCAAAAACAGCAGTGCTTGACATAGCAGCAGACGCATCGCTTGAGAAAATAGTCCCTGGTGAGATACTCGTTGCAAGACATCTGGACTTGCCAAACCTTGAGGTTTATCTTAAGCGCCGCCCCCCGGGGGCTATAATCCTTGAGACCTGTACGCCATTTGCCCATCCGGTACTGGTAGTGTCTGAGATGGAGAAAATGGGCAAACACATACCGATTGTGCAGATACCCGGGGCACTTGAGGTATTTAAAAATGGTATGGACACAGGCATAAGCGTACTAAGAGAAAACCTCGTATCTGTTTATTCAAACGACACAGCACTGCTTAAGTTCATATCAAATCTTGCAAGCCCGACAGTTTATAAAAAGAAATCAGAAAAGGCTTCCGATTCGCAGCAGCATGGCAGCCCTATCATCTCATATCAACAGATGGAGCAGCAGGTTGAGGCAGTTGGCCTTGATGCGCTTGTCAGGGAAACGGGTGAACTTGAGGTATTTAAGCAGCTCTACACGCTGTCACTCTACAGGCGGGTTGAAATAGAGAACCTGATAGAGGGGTTGCAAACCATTGGCGATGAGGATGTCTATGAATGGTACACCTATATACTTCAGCAGTTTTATGGGCGGAGGTTCTCACAGTACGATATTTTTAGGTCAACAAGGATTGCCCCTTTTATCAGCAAGGACACGCTTACATCGATTGAGGAGAAAATCGAAAAGAACACTTCACTTATTAAGCTGCTTGACGATAATTTTCATAGAATTAGGGTTGAGAACCTGTGGCATCCACGGGAGCTGCTGTTTCAGTTAAACAGCCCTGTCTTTATAGTTGACCCAAAGGCAGACAGCCCCGACCCCCGCCATGACCCAGGGGCTGAGGGGTTTAATCCGTGGGAATTTAATTTCTATGCAGGGGCGCAGGATATAATATTTCACGACCAGCTTGGCAGCCTTATCCCACACAAGGACAAGGCCAAGTACATGCGTGGCAGGATAGCGGGATCAGGTGTAGACAGGGTGGACTCTACTATAGACCTCGGCTTTCTTGACAACACGGGGAGTTTCTATGACACATTTGAAAAACGA
The DNA here is from genome assembly GCA_001541255.1 of Candidatus Magnetominusculus xianensis. Lineage (GTDB taxonomy): Bacteria > Nitrospirota > Thermodesulfovibrionia > Thermodesulfovibrionales > Magnetobacteriaceae > Magnetominusculus > Magnetominusculus xianensis. The sequence goes on along the minus strand of LNQR01000006.1, from coordinate 25,763 downwards.
ATCGGTGCGCTTGCGCGCCTTGCAGCAATACTGCTGCGGCTAAACACTCATCCCTCAGTCTGGGTTGAAATCCTCCCCCGCATGACCGAAGATTTCAAGCAGCACGGTATCCCCCAAAGACTCACCCTAACTCAGTTGTCTGATATGAGGTGAACTGATATTAGATGAGTTTCACCAGTGTTTATATCAGGTTTATATCGAGGGACCTCATCAGTTTTAATGTCTCTGCCCTTGCTTTATTAAAATCAAGCTCCTCAATGCCTTTTTCAATCGCAGATAACTGCTCCCAGCTCAAGCCCTCTTTTAACTCCATAAGCAGGGGCTCTATGTCGTCAGGGCTGTAGTGGTTGTAAGCTGCCATGAACTTTGTAAAAATTGCCGTTAACTCATCTTTACTGAATTGGCGGGTCTGCTGCACTGTGTCATTCTTTTGTACTTCAAGGCCACTGATAAAATCTGCCGCATCACTTATCGCCCGTTCAAGGTCTTTTAGTAACACTCTGGGCAATACTCTGGCACTGCCTGTATCTACACCTTTAAGAATGGCGTCAATTTTTGAGGAAATATCATACACCTCCACCATTGAGAGATTCCCTGACAGACCTTTAATCGAATGTGACAAGCCCTTTGCCGCGCCAATGTCGTCATTGTCCAGTGCGGAAGATATACTTCCCGCCGCATCCCTGTATCTCTCCATAAAACCAGCCAGTGCATTGACATATACCGCCCAGTCTCCCCACATATCCAGTGCCTTCTGTGAGTCTATGACATGAGATTGACGCGCTGGTATCTCCGGCATGGAAGTTTCTGCTGTGTCGGCTATTGTACCGGCTATTGTGCTGGTTGTCTGAGCAGTTTGGTCAGGTGTTAATCGTTCCATCAGCTTAAACAGCTCTTTAAAATCGATTGGCTTTGCGGCAACCTCATCAACTTTTTTACTGATATATTGTTTGTGCTCATCTGAAGTAACACTTGCCGTGAGGGCTATTATTGGGATATGTGTGCCGGTTTCCGATTCTATTTCACGAATCTTTTGTGTAGCCTCAAGGCCGTCCATCACGGGCATTTGCATGTCCATAAGGATTATATCAAAACCGCCGCTTTTGTAGCGCTCCACGGCTTCCAGGCCGTTTCGTGCTGTTTCAGCCCTGTGGCCGCGCTGTGTAAGGCGGGTTTTCAGCAGCAATATGTTTTCCTCTATGTCCTCTGCAATCAATACACTGAGTGTTTTTTGAAGTTTACTCTCAGCAACACCAGGCGCTTCACCCGGTACGTATTGCGTGGGCGTCAATTTTACAGTAAAATAAAAAACGCTCCCCTTACCCAGCTCCGACTCTAACCATATGCGCCCGCCCATCAGCTCAACCAACTGTCTGGATATCGTTGTGCCCAGTCCTGTTCCCCCAAAGCGGCGCGTTGTTGAGCTGTCAGCCTGTGTAAATGCCTCAAATATCTTGTCCTTTCTGTCGGCAGGTATGCCTATGCCCGTGTCGGCCATCGAAAACAGCAGTGTGTCGTCTGTCTCGGGCTGGCTTATTGATAAAGTAATCCCGCCATGGTCTGTGAATTTAATGGCATTGCCTGCAATGTTTATGATTATCTGTGTCAGCCGCATCGGGTCACCAAGATAATATTCAGAGGAAATTTCTGGGTCAAATATTACATTAAAATAAAGGTTTTTTTGGCGAACCTGATGCTCAAAAGAACCCCTTATGCCTTCAACTAATTCATAAAGGCTGAACGCCTGGCTTTCTATCTCTACCTTGCCGCTTTCCAGTTTGCTGACGTCCAAGATATCGTTTATTAATCGCAGCAGGGATTTTGCTGAGTTAATGGCAATGCCGATATATTCACGGTTTTTGTCTTTTATAGAATCATCCTCGGCAACCAGCTCAAGGAAGCCGACAATCGAGTTCATCGGGGTTCTGATTTCATGGCTCATGTTTGCTACAAAGGCAGATTTTGCTACAGATGCTGCCTCGGCTGCCTCTTTTGCTGTGGAGAGCTCCTCTGTTCGCTCCTGAACCCGTGCTTCAAGCGTATGATGAGCGGCATGGAGTTCTGTCAGCGTTGACTGAAGCATCTCAGCTTCGGCAGACAGTTGTATGTTTTTTACCCTTAATTTTTCATTTCTGTTGTCGAACTCCTTTGCAAGGGTCTCAAGCTCATCGCCAGTTCCGGTTGGGCTGCATTTGATAGTCTCGTCTTCAGTGGATTTGACAATTTTCTCGCATAACACCAGAATCGGATTGGCTATATTGTTACCGATTCTTCTTGTAATGTAGGCAGCCGCTATAACAAATATAAACCCGATTAGCCCCAGTTTTACAATTGCGCTATAGACAATCTTCAGATACACTGACTTATGCACACCTACTTCCAATGTGATTTTTAATTTATTAAGAATATTATTTTCCTTACCTGCCCTCCCCTTTGACGTTATGTATGAATTGTCTTTTATATAGTTTTCCTCTCCTATCAGTTTATCCCCGGCATACAACCTGTAGTAATAAATTGTCTCTTTTTGAATTGAATGAGAAAATATATTTTTCATCACACCAGACTCTATAACGATCGCCCCCTGCGGTGATTTGTAATAGTCTATAGGCACAATAAAAATTATCGTTCCATATCCAGTTAGAAATATGGCTGCGCTCCCGCTGGCAAGGGCAATCCTTGTCTGGGGCAATTTCGAGTAATCAGGGGTATCCTCCGCAGTTGAATAAATCGTATATCCCGCATAATCTATTTCACTGACTGTACCTCTGATCATTTGAAATGTATCCACTATTTTGGGAAACAGCTCTGTGCGAGTGTCTGGATTTATCAGGGCGTTTATTATGATAGTGTTTTTACTGAAATCTTTTGCCGCACTGAATATCTGATTTATTTCCTGTTCAAGACTATTCAGACATTGTTCGTTATATGCTATAATCTTTTTGTTTGTTTCTTCATATAATATCTCTGACAACAGCAAGGCAACAGTAGTTATTGTTGCGGCCATCAGCAGCACTACAAACGATAAATATTTAATGAGCAGCCTGGACCTGATACTTCCTTCGGGGTTAATCATTTTTTCCCCCATCTATTGGGATTATTGCACCGTTGTTGTCAAATACGGCCATAAAATATCCCTTTTCATCAAGCGCATCATGCCTTTGCTCTGTAAACGGTGGAGAAAATGTCTTTGTCAAACCTTTATAGTGCTGAATCTCTTCCATTGCATCTCTTATCTTTGCCCTGTCAAGTGTGCCTGCCTGGTGGATTGCCTCTGCCAGTAACATTACCAGATCATATGCGTGTGCTGTGCCCTCAGGGGAAAATATCTCCTGCGGCGACTTTATGCCATATTCTGCCATATATTTTTTTACGAATTCCTTACTCCTTGCATTATTTGCAGTTATAAATGAATACGTCTGCACAAACGATAAATCAATTGCCTTAAGCTCCTTTTTTGTTTCGTTATAGAAATTTCCTCCCGTTATACTTCTGTGCGATATAACAGGGATTTTCTTATCAGCATAAAATAATGACTTTATTATCTTTGCAGCCTCTTCGACATTTGCTGTCATTATAATTACTTCAGCCCCGGAACGGGAAATTCTCTCGATTTGGTCGTGATAATCTGCCTCATTTGTGTTAAAAGACTCTATTGCGGTGAATTGTAACCCGCGTTCCTTTGCGAAGTTTACCATTATCTCTTCATTCTTAGCGCCAAAAATCGAGTTCACCCGCAGAAGGGCTATTTTTTTGGTTTTCTTTAATGCCTGATTGACCAGAAATGGCCCAACATATGTGTCATTAGCAGACACCCTGAAGACATAATTGGGCGAGTAATTATTTTGAACTATTTCAGGAAGAGCAGCCCATGGAACCAGATATAGAAGTTTATTGGTATGGATTATTTCCAGACCAGCCAATGCAATATGGCTCTGGAGACCGCCCATAACGGCGACGAGGTTTTTCATTTTAGCAAATAAATTAATATTCTCATTGCTCCGCGCCGTGTTTCCCGCATGGTCCATTGTGACAACAATGAGTTTCTTCCCAAGCAGGCCGCCCTTTTCATTTATCTCCTTTACAGCAATCCTCATCCCCCGTTCTATTGCAACCCCTGCCTGCGACTTCCCAAGCGACATATCTGCGTTCAGGCCAATTATGATTTCGTCTCCCGTCTCGTAGTTATATTTCTTTTTGAGGTGTTCCATAGTAACACCGATTACTTCAGTCCCGATGACAGGGGCATATTTATAGAGGATACCCTTTACAGCAAGTTGAAACTGTTGTATCTCATCGTCTGTAAGATGTGTTATTTTCACACCGGCTGCATCAATTTTTTTCAGAATACCTGACTCCTGTCCGTCAATCAGTTCCCGTTCAAATCGTGTCAGTTCTTTTGCTGCCGTTAGCAGCGTTTGTTGAACCTCTGGCGGCAGCTTCTCCATAGTTTTCTTGCTGAAACAAAACACATACGCAAGGTAGGCGTGGTTGCTTACTGTAATATGTGATTGAACCTCGTAAAATTTCATACCATATATGGCCGCTATGGGGTTTTCATGGCCCTTGACAACCCCGTCCTTAAGGGCCTTATAGGTTTCGTGGAAATCTATGGTAATGGGATTAGCCGCTAATTCCCTGAACTGGTCCATCAGCAGTTGGCTCTTCATGACCCTGACATTCATGCCTTTAAAATCCTTCGGAGAGTGAATCTCCTTGTTCGCGGTAAATTGCTTAAAGCCGTTGCCCCAGAACGCCGCCCCCACAAGCCCGTACTGGTCGAGTTGTCCAAGAAGCAGTTTTCCCGGAACTCCGTCTAACATCTCATAGGCGTCTTCTTTATGAGGAAATAAAAACGGGATATCTGAATACTGCATTGCAGGCACTACTGCGCTCATCTTTGCAGTTGGCGAAAGGAGTATGTCTAAGTCCCCTTCGATAGCCATTTCTATCATTTTATAGTCATTGGCAAGTGATTGATTGGGATAAACTGTTACCGCCACGCTGCCGCCCGTCTTTTGCGAGACTGTCTCAGCAAACTTCCTGGCCGCAGTGTCCATGGAGCTGCCCTCTGGCATATTGTGCCCAAAGGTCAGCTTATAGACCTTTTTCTCGCCGGTGGCCTCCTGCGGCCTGCCCTTACATGAGAAAGATAAAGCGGCTATTAACACCGCAATCAGAAGTGCCGCTGCCGTTTTCAGGAAGCGCCGCCTTGTTCTTTCTCGTCCCATGATGTCTTAATTATCATGATCATGTCCAGGGATTTAAAAAAACACTCAACTATATGTGGGTTAAAATGGGTTCCTGAACCCTTTTTTATCTCCTCGATGGCCTTTTCAACAGGCCAGGGGGCCTTATATGGACGTGTCATCGTCAGGGCGTCAAACACATCGGCAACGGCAACTATTGCGGCGCACTCTGGTATCTCATCCCCTTTTAAACCTTTTGGGTAACCGCCGCCGTTCCACTTCTCATGGTGATAGTGCGCTACTGTGGCCGCCATCTCAAATAGAGGCGTATTGCTCTTAGATAAAATATTGCAGCCGATTGTTGTATGTGTCTCCATTATCTTCCACTCCTCGGGGTCAAGTTTGCCGGGTTTTCTCAATATGGTTCCGGGGATTCCCAGCTTTCCCACGTCGTGCATAACTGAGGCCAGCTCCATGCACTCAAGCTTCTTGGCAGACCACCCGCAGGCCCGTGCTATTTCCCCGCAGTAGGCCGCCATTCTCCATACATGGCTTCCCGTATCTGTGTCATTATAATGACCTGCCTCACCAAGCATAATCACCGCTGATTTCTGGCTGTCACTCAACTGCCTGGTGCGTTTTTTAATGGTCTCCTCCGCAAGCAGCCTGCTGTGGTATATCTCTAAATGGGCTGCAACCCTGTGCAGTACAACAGGCGCAGACACGGGCTTTGTAATGTAATCGACGCCCCCGGCTTCAAACCCCTGTGCCTCGTCCCCCACATCTGCCAAAGCGGTGATAAAGATGACAGGATTAGTGGCTGTCTCAGAGTTGGCCTTCAAGCGCCTGCACGTCTCATATCCATCAATCCCCGGCATCATAATATCAAGCAAAATCAGGTCGGGTTTATTCTGCACCGCTATTTCTAAAGCGGCCATACCGTCTGCGGCAAAGAATAGCCTGTATTTTCCTTTCAATATCTGCCTCAGCATTTGTCTGTTGCCTGCCTCGTCGTCAACTATAAGAATGCTGAATTTAATCTCTGACATACTATATATCTCCTTATGGCGTTGAAAGTGGCAGTTCTATGGTGAACTGCGCCCCGCCTTCTATGTTAGAGGCGGCAATCTTCCCGTTCATCTTTCCCTCTATAATAGCCTTGGACATGTACAGACCTATGCCCATGCCTCCCTCTCCTTTGGTACTGACATATGCGTCAAAGAGTTTATCTATCACCTTGTTGTCTATCCCACCGCCGTTGTCGCTTATTGATATGACAACCTTTTCTGCTGCCGCTTCAATATCTACAGCAATGACCCCATAGTCTATGTCAACGCCCTTTCTTCTGGCAGATATTATAGCGTCACGGCTGTTGTTTATCAGATTCAGGATAACCTGCTTGAGTTCATTGCGATAGCCTGTGGTATATATACGGCGCGTCTGCGGGGTATTTATCTGCACCTCAATGGCGACGCTTTTCAGTAGATTTGAAAAGAGTTTGACTACCTCGTAAAAGGTCTCTGTAACATTGAAAATGTCTATTTGCTTTGATGGTCTCAGGAAGCTCTGGAAATCATCTACGGTGGCAGCCATAAGATTAATTAATCCCATGCCCTGGGCTGTGAATTCCTTAAGATACCCGGCGTCTAGCTCTCCTGCGTTAAAGGCATCCGCAACGTCCTGCATCACAAGCCCCAATGTGTTTAGCGGCTGCTTCCACTGATGGGCTATGGCGCCTATCATCTCGCCCATTGCCGCCATCTTGGACTGTTGAATCAGCATCTGTTCCTCAAGTCTGCGTTTGTTGACTTCCTCTTCCACCCTGTTTTCCAAATGCCGCTGCAAGTTATATAATTTTAAGTGGGTATCTATACGGGCTATTACCTCATCGCTTTGAAACGGTTTACAGACATAGTCAACTGCCCCGCTTTTAAAGGCGTTTATCTTTTCGTCAGTCTCTGTCAGAATACTGATAAATATTACCGGAATGCTGGAGGCTGCGGGGTTGGCCTTCAACTTAGCACACGTTTCATAGCCGTCCATCTCAGGCATCATAATGTCAAGAAGGATTAAGTCCGGCTTTATAGTCTCTGCCGCCTCTAACGCCATAGCGCCGCTGGTTGCGAACGATAGGTTGTACTTATTCTGAAGTATCTGTCTCAGGTGCTGCCTGATAACAGGCTCATCGTCAACAATTAACAGTGTCGATTTTGGTTCTGTCATTTCTTTACCTCCGGCTCAATTGCCAGCGCTGAACATAGCTTTATTGTCTCTTTTTTTGCAGCAGCAAAGTCAAGGTCATCGACATAAATTTTTATTGGCGTCAACTGTTCCCTGTTAAGCGCCCCTTGCAGTTGTGCAAATATTGGCTCAACCTCATCGGGGTTAAACCCATCATATGCGGCTAATAATCTGACAATAATCTCTCTGACTACAGTTATGTCTATCTCGCGAGTGTCCTCCGGCGTTATAACCTCCTCCTTATGTATAGAGTCAACGACTGTCCTCAGCAAGACTTTAAATTTAACTAACTGCGCCTTAGCGCTGTCAACATCCTGCTCTTTCAGCGATTTTGAAAGTTCTTTGGCCGCTCTGTACAATGCCGTCATACATAAATTACCCGACAAACCGGTTAGAGAATGTACAATACCATAAGCCCCGCCAATATCGTTACTGTCAATCATAGATGAAATCAAGCCTGCCGAGCTGCCATATTTCAGGGCAAAGCCCGTGAGCGCCTTCTTATACACATCAACGTCCTGCCAAACGCTGACGCCTTTGGCGAAGTCTATACCTGCGGTCTCTGGTATATGAGCTGCTTCAGTGACGGTTTCATGTGTCTCGGGTGCGGATTGTTGAATCTCTCCGATGCCCTCTGGCACTTTCATATCGATTATTGCAAGGAGTTTTTCTATATCAATTGGTTTATCAACTACGCCGTCCATCCCTTGTTCCATATATTCCGCCTTCTCCTCAGACATAACGCTGGCAGTCAGGGCGATAATAGTTGTCCTGAGACCAGCAGGGGATTCAATCGCTCGGATTTGGCGCATAGCCTCTAATCCGTCCATCTCAGGCATTTGAATGTCCATAAGGATGATGTCAGGCTTTTCCTTTTTGAAATACTCCACCGCTTCAACGCCGTTTCGTGCTGTAATTATTGTGTGTCCATGCTGTTTGAGGCGGATTGTCAGCAAAATGATGTTTTCTTCTATATCGTCGGCAACCAGCACGCGGAAGTTGCGTCTTGGGCGGGCTGCTACCTGACAGTAGTGACCGGTTGAGAAAAACGTATCCTCTTTGTCTGATTTCCCCATCGTGACGGTAAAATAAAACGTGCTGCCCTTGCCAGGGGCGCTCTCTGCCCATATCCTGCCGCCCATTAGATGGGTAATCTCCTTGCATATAGCAAGACCAAGTCCCGTGCCCCCGTATCTTCTGGTGGTTGAGCTGTCTGCCTGAGTGAATCTCTGAAATATATGTTCGATTTTATCAGGCGGGATTCCTATCCCCGTATCGCTTACAGAAAAGATAAGGCTCACCGAATCATTCGGTCTCTCTACTTCTATAACATTCAGATTAATATCAATCTCACCCTTATTTGTATATTTTAGAGCATTCCCTATCAAATTGATAAGCACCTGCCGGAGACGGGTTGGATCACCTTTTAACACTACAGGTACATTAGGGGATATTGTGTAATTAATCCGAAGTCCTTTCTCCTTTGCACTCATTGCAAACATATCAAAGGCAAATAAAACCACATCTTTTACAGAGAAATCTATGTGTTCAAGCTCAAACCTGCCAGATTCTATTTTCATAATATCAAGGATTTCGTTAATGATACCTAATAAGGCGTTGGCCGAGCCTTTTACTATAGAAAGATACTCCATCTGGTGTTCGTCTGCCGATCTTTCATACGCTAAATCTGTCATCCCTATTATGGTATTCATAGGGGTTCTGATTTCGTGGCTCATATTTGCAAGAAAGTCACTCTTTGCCCTGTTTGCCTTTTCAGCCTCCTCCTTCCTGATGTTCAGGTCCCTGAACAGGATATCAAAAGGCTTATTAATTCCCGTAACGATTACAGCTTTGTAAATGAAATAATAAGATATGATTTTAAACAAGTGCCCCAGAACATTTATGTAATCGTATAAATCAATATAGAGCGTAAAGCAGAGTTCCGTCAATATTGTAAAAGCAATGGAGGCTGATAGCAGCCTCAGAACATCAATGTCAAAAAACCTCCTGTTTCTGATTAACAGACATAAGGCAATAGCCAGGATAAAGGAGATGACATATTCACTGACTCTCTTAAACGTGGTCAGACCAAGCCCTTCCACATAGCAGGCTGGAAAGTTGTTCCACAAAAAAATTGAACCCAATATCAGTAAAGTTACGAATATATAAATTAAAAATATTAAAAATCTATTGATCTTTTCTCTGAATAAAAAAAATGGGGCAACAGTCAGAGAAATGCTCTCAACATATCGTGTCGCTATCCATATTTCAGTAGCCGTCCCTACATTGTGTGTTTGTATGATATTCATACCCTTATATGTAAGCGTATGAAGTGTGTCAAGCGTACCAAGAAAAAGATACGTTATCCCGAGAAAGTACAGATAATTGTTTTTCATATACCGGCGTGTGTTGTATGCAAGGGTAAAGATACAAAACGCTATGACTACACAAAAAAACTCTGCAACTGTATGAAACACCAAAAAGCTGTACAGGCTGCCAATGTACAGAATGGTGATAATTACACCCCACATCAAAGATACGTTAACTACTTTTAAGTAATTAGACATTTTTACTCTCTTGAGGACATAGTGGCGAAAAACTGCCCATGAACTTATATTTAACGGCAGCAAAAACTATAATCGATAGTTCAGCTAAAAACATATACGCCGCATATTTTTTCAAATGCGTAAAGTATACACCTGACGATTACTTATCGTCTATTAACTTATCCTTGTGGAGTTTATACTCTATGCTGTCCACAAGGGCGTGCCACGATGCCTCTATGACATTAGGGCTTACGCCGACTGTGCCCCAGCGTGAGTTGTGGTCGCCGGATTCGATAAGCACGCGCACACCGGACGAAGTCCCAGCACCGCCGGACGACAGCACTCTGACCTTATAGTCGTGCAGCGATACGTCTTTAAGGGCAGGGTAATAGCGCTCAAGCGCCTTTCTCAGGGCGTTGTCGAGGGCATGGACAGGGCCGTTTCCCTCGGCGGCTGTATGGACGAGTTCACCGTCTGGCAGTTTCATCTTTATAATAGCGGTGTTTATCGAGCTGCTTTCATGGCACGTCTTTTGGGTCATAATTTGAAACCCAAGAAACTCAAATGCCTCTTTATATTGGCCGGTCTCCTTTTTTATCATAAGCTCGAACGAGGCCTCAGCCCCCTCGAATTGATAGCCCTGGTTTTCAAGTCTCTTCAGGAGATCAAGAATCTTTTTGGCCTTTGTCTCTCCACCCATGTGTACACCAAGCTCCTCGGCCTTTTTCTGAAGGGTGCTTTTGCCGGAGAGGTCAGAAATCAGGATTCTTTGCGAGTTGCCGACAAGCTCAGGTTTAATATGTTCATACGTGGAGGAGTGTTTTTGGATAGCGCTTACGTGCATACCGCCCTTGTGGGCGAAGGCGCTGTCACCGACATATGGTTGGCGCTTCAAGTGTGGCAAGTTGGCTATCTCTGTGACATAGCGCGATACGTCTCTGAGCTGTGTAAGGGCAGCGCTGCTGCCAAATAATTCATAATCCAGCTTTAATTGCAGATTTGGTATGATAGAACAAAGATTGGCATTGCCGCACCTCTCACCAAGCCCGTTAATAGTCCCCTGCACCTGCACGGCACCGGCGCGCACGGCCTCTAAGGAGTTTGCAACGGCGCAGTCTGAGTCATTATGGGCATGAATGCCAATCGGTGCGCCGACAGCCTTTTTCACTTCTGTGGTAATACGATGAACTTGTTCGGGCAGGCACCCGCCATTGGTATCACACAGCACGAGGCAGTCTGCCCCGCCATCGACGGCAGCCCTCAGGCATTCAACCGCATAGACTGGGTTATTGATATAGCCCTGAAAGAAGTGTTCGGCGTCGAAAAATACCTTTTTCACATGTGATTTCAGAAATTTAAAAGAATCGCATATAATGCGTAAATTCTCATCGTTTTCAATCCCCAGCGCCTCACGCACATGGAAATCCCATGTCTTGCCGAATATGGTAACGCACTCCGTAGCTGCCGCAACAAGCGCCTGGAGGCCTTTATCTTCCTCAGCGCGCAGCCCCGGGCGGTGGGTGCTGCCAAAGGCCGCGATAACTGCGGTCTTGAGGCGCATTGCTTTGATTTGTTTGAAGTATTCAGCGTCCTTGGGGTTTGAGGCGGGCATCCCGCCTTCGATAAAGTGAATGCCGAATGCGTCGAGTTTTTCAGTTATCATGAGCTTATCTTCAAGCGTGAGTGATACGTCCTCAGCCTGAGTGCCGTCTCTTAGGGTTGTGTCGTATATTTCAATTGTTTTCATGGGGGTTATAGTATCACATTAGCAGCGGTTGCGTCTATTTGGAAAAGTAAATATACAGGAAATGGCCGTCTGTGAAAATTATATTTACATTTTTTATCATATAATGCTACTTTTTACGAAGTGGGGCTGGGAAGCCTCTCTGATTAAAATAATTTTAACTTGTTGGGAGCAGTATTATGAGAAAAGTAGTACTAGCGTATTCCGGCGGCCTTGATACATCGGTTGCCATTAAGTGGATTAAAGAAACTTATGACATAGAAGTCATCGCGTTTTGCGCCGACCTTGGGCAGGGTGAAGAACTCGACAATGTGCGCGAGAAGGCCCTTATGACCGGCGCTTCAAAGGTATATGTAGAAGACGTAAGGGAGGAATTTGTAAGAGACTATGTGTTTCCGATGTTCAGGGCAAATGCCTTCTATGAAAACAATTATCTGCTGGGGACTTCGATAGCTAGACCGCTGATTGCGAAAAAGCAAATCGAAATAGCCGTAAAGGAAAACGCCGACTTTGTAGCCCACGGCGCAACCGGCAAGGGTAACGACCAGGTGCGCTTTGAGCTTGGCTGCTATGCCCTTAAGCCAGATATAAAAATTATAGCCCCGTGGCGCGAGTGGCCGTTTAAGTCCCGTCAGTCACTAATAGAATACTCGCTAAAGCACGGCATCCCTGTCACAGCCACAAAGGACAAGCCCTACAGCACAGACAGAAATGCCCTGCACATAAGCTACGAGGGAGGGATTTTAGAAGACCCGTGGCTTGAACCAACCGACGACATGTGGACGCTTATGACTGCCCCGGAGAAGGCACCAAATAAACCCAGATACATTGAGATTAACTACGCAAACGGCAACCCTGTTGGTATCGACGGTGTTGCAATGACGCCATATGATCTGCTTAGTAAGATGAACTCCATTGCCGGAGAAAACGGCGTTGGCAGAATAGACATAGTAGAAAACCGCTATGTGGGCATAAAATCCAGAGGGGTGTATGAAACCCCCGGGGGCACATGCCTGCACGCTGCACACAGGGCGGTCGAGTCTATTACGATGGACAGAGAGGTACTGCATCTCAGGGATTCGTTAATAGTGAAATACGCCGAAATGGTATACTACGGGTACTGGTTTTCACCGGAGCGGCTGGCACTGCAAACATTTATTGATGTGACGCAGAAAAACGTCACCGGTACAGCACGTCTGAAGCTCTACAAGGGCAGCTGTCTGGTTGTGGGGAGGAAGTCGCCCGTGTCGCTCTATGACGCAGGCCTTGCAACATTTGAAGAGGAGGATGTGTATGACCAGACGGATGCCGCCGGTTTTATAAAACTCAACGCATTGAGATTAAAAAATGCCAAAATTAATAAATAGGCTGTGGGTTAAGTGCAGGAAGAATTAAGATATCTGCTTGCCCTTTCGTCGATACCGGTAATAGGGCCGGGCACTACCAGAAAACTGTTGAAAGCCTTTGGAGAACCGAAGAATATCTTTCGTGCCTCGTTGAAGGCCCTCCTTCAGGTTGAAGGAGTGGGCAAGGGGCGGGCACAAGGGATAGTGAATTTTACGGCATGGGATGAGACAGACAAGGTAATAGAGAAGTGTGAAAAGACCGGCATTAAAATACTGCATTATGAGGACGCAGGATTTCCATCCCTGCTAAAAGAAGTCCCTGACCACCCGTTGATTCTCTTTGTGAAAGGGCAAATCAGACAAGAGGACCGTTATGCCATCGCCATAGTTGGGACGCGAAAGGCATCGCACTATGGGATAAGCGTTGCTGAGAGATTTACAGATGAACTTACTGCGATGGGCTTTACGATTGTAAGCGGTATGGCTCGGGGTATTGACTCTGTAGCACATAAAAAGGCTATACAGAACAATGCCAGCACTATTGCCGTGCTAGGCTCTGGGGTTGACGTAGTTTATCCCCCTGAGAGCGCATGGCTCTACAAGAGGATAGCCGAAGAGGGGGCGGTTGTGTCGGAGTTTTTGCCCGGCACTAAGCCATTGAGGGAAAACTTCCCTGTCAGGAACAGGCTGATAAGCGGGCTTTCGCTTGGGGTACTCGTGGTTGAGGCCTCGCAAAGGAGCGGGGCGCTGATTACGGCGGAGTTTGCCCTTGAACAGGGCAGGGAGGTATTTGCAGTGCCCGGCAATATTATGTCATCATCATTTGTTGGTACGCACAGTTTAATTCAAAAGGGGGCAAAACTTGTTCAAAGCGCCAGTGACATTGTTGAGGAACTCAGACATATCTTAAAGGGTTTTGTAAAATCCAAGGCCGGGATTGAAAAAGGGATTGCGCTTGATGCTGAGGAAAAGCGGCTTTACGAGTTTATTTCCCATGAACCCATCCATATAGATGAAATAATTCGCAAGAGTGGTGTTGCATCAAACGAGGCGCTTACATTATTATTAGGGCTTGAAATAAAAGGAGTGGTCAGGCAGATAGATGGAAAGAAATTTCAGCTTGCTTAATAGCAAAATATATTGGTGTTTCTATATAATTGTCGGCAGCAGAGACATGGACGGCGGAGGATAAATGTATAAGAGATTTATGACACTGCTAAGGGTAATCGCTAACGAGATAATCAGCAGCGATATGAACTTTGATGAGTCAAAGATACAAACGGTCATTAGTGATTATAATATCACAGACTTGTACGAGGACCTGTCGAATCTCGAAGGACTTGATATTATGAGCGACGAGGACATTGATACGCTGAAGGCGTTCCTTGCCTATGTAGTCTCCAAAGACACATACATGGACAGAGACGATGTCTATTCAATGATATTTGGCAACGGCAAAAGGATATTATGGCACTGAAGAAGACTAAGGCCACCCCAAAAACCCCAAAAACCGCTGAGACCGCTGAGACTGGCCCAGTAAAGAAACCCCTTAAGAAACCCCTTAAGAAACCGGGTAAACTTAAGAAATCAGTGGACGCTGACGAATCCACTGATGCCCTGAGCGGACTGGTAATCGTTGAGTCCCCTGCAAAGGCTAAGACAATAGGGAAGATACTTGGCAAGGGGTTTTCAGTAAAGGCATCTGTCGGTCACATCCTCGACCTGCCAAAAAAGGAACTTGGCGTAGATACGCAAAACGGCTTCACGCCAAAATATATAACCATACCCGGGAAGGAAAAAGTCATCCTCGACCTGCGGGCTGCTGCTCAAAGGGCTTCAAACATATACCTTGCCCCTGACCCTGACCGCGAGGGGGAGGCAATCGCCTGGCACATAGCTGAGACTATTACAGAGGAGGCCGCCTCGTCCAAAATATACCGCGTCAGGTTTAACGAAATTACTGAACGCGCCGTTAAAGAGGCCATGAAGTCCCCGACACTGATAGATACGAACAAGGTCAACGCCCAACAAGCGCGCCGTGTGCTTGACAGGCTGGTTGGCTATACGCTGAGCCCCCTGCTGTGGAAAAAGATAAGCCGCGGTCTCAGTGCCGGGAGGGTACAGTCAGTGGCCGTCCGCATAGTGGTTGAAAGGGAGAGGGAGATAGAGGCATTCAATCAGGAGGAGTACTGGTCTGTAACTGCTAAGTATGCGGGGGCTGTTGAGCCGGAGTTCTCAGCCCGGCTGTTTAAGTACAAGGGAGAGACTGTAATAGAACGCGCCCTTAAGTCCTCTGACGGCCCGTCGCGCAAGGAAAATAAATTCCTGATAACCTCAGAAAAAGACGCAGAGCTTATTAGAGAGACCCTTCTCAAAAGAAATTATTCATTGCTGAACATAGACAAGAAAGAAAAAAAGCGCACCCCTTATCCTCCGTTTATAACCAGCACACTTCAGCAAGAGGCATCGAGGAAGCTAAGATTCTCCGCAAAGAAGACGATGTCCACCGCCCAGCGCCTCTACGAAGGTGTGGATATGGGTGAGAAAGGCTCCGTAGGACTAATAACATACATGAGAACAGATTCAACCAGAATAGCCCCCGAGGCCGTTCAGTGGGCGCGTGAGTACATAGAGAGAACCTTCGGCAGAGAATACGTCCCGCCAAAACCGCACCAATATAAGGTTAAGGCATCTGCGCAGGAGGCACATGAGGCCATAAGGCCGACATACGTGCAGTACCCACCGGAGGCGGTAGAACAATATTTGGCGCGCGACCAGTTTGCCCTCTATGAACTCATATGGAAGCGTTTTATCTCCAGCCAGATGTCCACTGCCCTGATGGAGCTGACGACATTTGATATATTTGATGATACTAAAGAGGCTCAGTTCAGGGCCACAGGGACGGTTCTTAAGTTCAGGGGATTCCTCGCCCTCTACTCTGAGACGCCTGACATAGAGGACTCAGACGGTTCAACGTTGCTTCCAGATATTAAGGAAGGTGATGCCCTCAAACTCCTTGACCTCAGAAAGCAGCAGCACTTCACACAGCCGCCACCCAGATATACCGAGGCTACCCTTGTTAAGACCCTTGAGGACAAGGGCATAGGCAGGCCAAGCACCTATGCCGCCACACTTTCCACCATAGAAGACAGAAAATACGTGCTGAAAGAAGACGGCAAGTTCAAACCCTCAGGGCTTGGCATCCTGGTAAACGATTTCTTAGTCAAACGTTTTCATGATTTAATAGATATAACATTCACGGCTAAAATGGAAGACGACCTTGATAAAATAGAGACCGGCGAAATCCGCTGGAATAATGTCGTTGGGGATTTCTATCTGCCATTTACCCAGGACATTGAGACGGCCTCAAAGAGCGAGGAAAGATTTCACATACCCACAGATGAGGTATGTGATAAATGCTCAAAGCCGATGGTAATGAAGCCAAGCAGATTTGGGATGTTCCTTGCCTGCTCCGGTTATCCTGAGTGCAAAAATACACGCCAGATAGACCCCAAAACAGGGCAGGCTCAACAGGAGATACCTGTAGAGCTGACCGGCGAACAGTGCGATAAATGCTCACACCCAATGGTTATCAAAACAGGCAGATTCGGCAGATTCCAAGCCTGCTCGAACTATCCTGCGTGTAAAAACATGAAACCTATCCCTACGGGTCTGAAATGCCCACAGGATGGCGGCGATATTATAGAGCGTAAATCAACAAAGGGCAGATTCAAGGGCAAGGTGTTTTATGCCTGCGGCAACTATCCAGACTGTAAATATATCTCGTCCTATAAGCCGGTGGCAGAGGCATGTCCTGATTGCGGCGCCTCGCTGCTTTATGAAAAAATAGCCAAATCAGGCGATAAATCTATTTTTTGCCAAAATAATGACTGCAAATATACCAGAACTCAGACATAAGCCGCTGCTGGTGTGCATTGGCGGGGCGCACAGCAGCTGTGGGAAAACCACGTTAGCAGAGCGTTTGTTGAAGCGTTTGACGGAGAGAAAGAAAGGCGCATGGGGCGCAGTTAAATACACGCAGACTGCCTTTTATACGTCGTTGTCTGATGCTGCTGAGACCATAAGCCAGAGCGATAAGGACACGACAAGGCTCCTTATCGCTGGGGCTCAGAAAGCTCAATGGATTCAATCCCCCAGGCATGAGCTTGAGGAGATACTTCGGATTGCCATTGATAAGTTCTGGGACATGGATGGAATACTGGTAGAGGGAAACAGCCCCACTGAGTATATCGATTTTGATGTTGTGGCATTTGTCTTTGGAGAAGACCCGCTTAAGGTAAAAGACAGCGCAAAGAGGGCGCTTGAGAAGGCCTCGGTGCTGGTACTGCGGGAATTCCCGCCAGACATAAACCAGATGCCGTATGTGCCCTTGTCGTGCGGCGTGAAGACCTGCAATATTTCATCTGAACAGTGGGATGCCGTCACTGCAGCTGAAAATACGGCAGACAACCCAAATATAGACCCAAATATAGACCCAAATATAGACCCAAATATAGACCCAAATATAGACCCAAATATAGATTGGGATAGCTGCGCGCAGGTTATAGAGAATGAAATCGTCAAAAAAGAGATAGTAAATACCCTCACAGGGCTGTCTTGCGATGGCAGGATTCCATGTGCGCTGGCAAGAAAGGCAGCGGAGTTGCTTGGTATTTCATATAACAAATTTGGTGAGGCGGCCAATGCCCTTAATATCAGGATAACTACGTGTGAACTGGGGTGTTTTTAATTGGTATTGACGTTTGAGCTTGCGCTGACATCATATTTTATCGCAACAATATTAGCGATACTTGAGTTGATACGTGGATGCAAGGCAACCTCAAAGGGGATGGTCGTGTTTGCCGCTTTCGGTTTTGTCTTTCACACGTTAAACATAGCTCTCCGGCTGTTTATCTCAGGGCACATGCCCACAGCCAGTTTACATGAGGCGGCCTCTTTTTTCACGTGGAGCATTGTGTTGATTTTTTTTATAATTGAGTACAGATATAAGATAGGGCTGTTGGGGTCATTTGTGCTGCCCGGGGTGTTGGTGTTGATGTTGTCCTCCTCGGTGCTGCCACGGCAGATAAGGCCACTACCGGTGATACTTAAGAACTCGTGGCTCTGGCTTCACACAATATTGGCCTTTGTGGGTGAGGCAGCCCTTGCGGTAGCCTGCGGGGTAGGCATCATGTATTTGATACAGCAGAGGAATGTAAAGTTAAAAAAACTGGACGGTCTTTTTCATCGTCTGCCAAGCCTGCGGGTGCTGGACGAGGTAAACTACCGTCTGATAACTATAGGGTTTCCGCTGTTGACGCTTGCGATAATCACTGGCGCCTTGTGGTCTGAGGCCGTTCTTGGCACGTACTGGAGATGGGACCCGAAGGAGGTCTGGTCTTTGATAACTTGGATATTTTATGCCGCAGTGCTTCATGCGCGCCTGAATGCGGGGTGGCAGGGCAGACGCACAGCAATTCTCTCGGCAGTGGGATTCATTGCCATACTGTTTACCTTTTTCGGGGTGAATTTACTAATGAAGACGTTTCATGGATTTGAATGACAGTTCTGGTAATCGGACTTAATCATAAGACAGCAGATGTAGAGGTAAGAGAGAGCATTGCCTTTGACCGCGAGAGGATTAAAAAGGGACTTGTCGGCCTGAGAAATCTGACGGGCATCAGTGAGGCCATAATCCTCTCTACGTGCAACCGTGTGGAGCTATATTTACACGCAGACGGCGACTTAAGCATGGTAGAGCGTGTAAAGAAATTCCTCGCAGAGTTTCATAAGTTCCCTTTAGAAGTCCTTGATGGTGCGCTCTATGCCTACGGAGCCGAGGACGGCGTGAGACACCTGTTTCGGGTTGCCTCGTCGTTGGATTCAATGGTCGTTGGCGAGCCGCAAATACTGGGGCAGTTAAAAGACGCCTACGAAATCGGGCTTAAAGAGCAGTCATCCGGCCTTATCCTAAACAAGCTGATGAAGAAGGCCATATCAGTGGCAAAGCGCGTCAGGACAGAGACAAAGATAGCCGAAAATGCCGTCTCTATAGGATACGCGGCGGTTGAACTGGCAAAGAAGATATTCGGAGACCTTGGAGATAAGGTATTTATGCTCCTCGGTGCCGGTGAGATGGCAGAACTAGCGGCAAGGCATCTTACAGGAAGCGGGGTAAAAGATGTCATAGTGGCCAACAGGACATACGAGCGGGGCCTGGCCCTTGCGGTGGAGTTTTCCGGCAGGGCGGTAGAGTTCAGTGATTTTAAAAAAGAGCTTTCAGTGGCAGACATAGTCATATGCTCAACTGGCGCACGCTCTTACATATTAGAATACAGCGAAATGGAAAAGCAAATGAAGACCAGAAGGCAGCGCCCTGTATTCATTATAGACATATCTGTACCACGAAACATCGACCCGAAGATAAACAGTCTGGAAAACGTATATCTATACGACATAGACGACCTGCAGGGGGTAGTGGATAAGAATCTAAACGAACGGCTAAAGGAGTCAAAGAAGGCGGAAGATATAATAGACAAGGAGATAGACGTATTTTTTGATTGGCTGCACTCCCTTGACGCAATTCCGACAATCGTGGAACTCAGAAGAAATGCCGAAGGTATTAAAAACGAGGAATTAGCAAAACTCTACAATAAATTAAACGGAATAGAAGAAAAAGATAAACAGGCGATAGAGCATGCCATGAACGCCATGATAAACAAGCTGCTCCACCAACCCACTATGGCCTTAAAAGGAAATGACGAGGAAAAGGACATCCTCATATCAGCGGCAAGGAAACTCTATGGACTTAACAGCCGTCCACTAGGCCGTCAGGACGAACCTTAGTCCCGCAATTTCCTCGTGTGGCTTTTGAAAGCGCAGGTTGCACAAGACCTCTGGTATCATATATAATAATGTCAGGCACAATAGCGGCACAAGATGAAAAGTTTAAATAATGTATTAGCTGAAGGCACTTACTCTGTGGAGAAAGAGGACCTGCTGTGCTACGGCTATGACGCATCAGGTCTGGATGTGCTTCCAGCGGCTGTGGTTTGGCCGACAACTGCGGCAGATATATCTAAGTTAATGCAATTTGCCTACCAAAACGACATAAAGGTAATCCCGCGCGGTGCTGGCACCGGCCTTACCGGAGGCTCTGTAGCCGCTAATGATTCCATCATCCTGAGCTTTGAGAAGATGAACAGGATAATCGAAGTCGATATGCGCAACCTAAACGTAGTCGTAGAGCCTGGCGTCATAAACGGCGACCTGCAGCGCGCCCTTAAAGACCAGGGATATTTCTATCCCCCTGACCCTGCCAGCCTCAACACATGCACAATCGGCGGCAACGTAGCCGAAAATGCCGGAGGCCCCAGGGCGCTCAAATACGGCGTCACCAGAGACTACGTCATGCAGCTTGAGGCAGTCCTGCCCGACGGCAGGTTGATTCGCACAGGTGTGCAGACGAAAAAAAGTGTCGTGGGCTATGACCTTACACGCCTCCTTGTCGGCTCTGAGGGCACACTTGCCGTAATAACAAAGATTAGACTGAAAGTCCTGCCGCTGCCTGAGAATGTGATAACGCTGCTTGCGGCCTTCAATTCTCTTGAGTACGCCGGCAAGTCCGTATCTCGTATAATTGCCGATGGCATAATCCCGCGAACTATGGAGCTGATGGACAGGATGACCCTCTCTGCCGTCAATAAGTACAAAAATGTTGGATTTCCTGAAGACATCGAGGCTATGCTTCTAATTGAAATCGACGGCAGCACAAAGGCAATCGCTGCCGACATTGATAAGGTTGCAAACATCTGTAACGGTTTTCAGGGGAAGGTAAAAATTGCCGAAGACTCAGCCTCAAGAGAACTGCTATGGGATGCAAGAAGGGCGGTATCCCCGGCGCTTTATAAGTTAAGCCCGACAAAGATAAATGAGGATGTAGTTGTCCCTGTCACAAAGGTACCGGAGCTTTTATCAGGCTTGCAGGGCATTTCCGAGGCGGCGGGAGTGCCAATCGCATGTTTCGGACATGCCGGTGACGGCAATATACACGTAAACATCATGACAGACAAAAACGACAAGCAGAAGTACGATGAGGCCGAAAAACTCGTCCGCAAGACCTTTAAGCTCACACTCGAACTTGGCGGCTCTATTTCAGGGGAGCACGGAATTGGTCTTACTAAATCGAAATATATTGACATGGAGCTGGACTCAGTAAACCTTGACATAATGCGCGGGATAAAGAAACTCTTCGACGCAAAAAACATATTGAATCCGGGCAAGATATTTCCACCTGCCGCAGGTTCTGATGTCCGATAGCGGCATAAAGCAGTTATTTAAAAGGAGATAAAAAACGATGGGCTATGATGTGTGCGTTGTTGGCGGATTAGGGCATGTGGGACTGCCACTGGGAATTATGCTAGCAGAGGTCGGCAAAAAAGTAGTCCTGTACGATATAAATACAAAGGCAATAGAGACGGTATCGAAGGGAAAGATGCCTTTTTTAGAGACAGGGGCAGAGGAAATCCTGAGTAAGGTAATAAATAATACCCTTTTTGTATCGAACGACAGGGCTGTAATCACCGAAAGCCATTATGTAATTATCGTCATAGGTACACCGGTGGATGAACACCTGAACCCTCAGTTTACGATATTTAAACAGTTCTTCGATGACCTCTCCGGCTGTCTTAAAGACGGGCAGCACATCATCTTAAGGAGTACGGTGTTTCCCGGCACTACAGAAAAGATAAAGGAATATCTTGCCGCAAAGGGGAAAAATGTCAGGGTCTCGTTTTGTCCTGAGCGAATTGCTGAGGGAAAGGCAATTGTCGAGCTTCGCGAGCTGCCGCAGATTGTGGCGTCTTTTGACAGTGATTCAGAGGTGGAGGCCGCCCGGCTGTTTGAGATTCTTACCGATGATATAATGTATCTAACGCCTATTGAGGCGGAACTGGCCAAGCTCTTTACAAACGTCTGGCGTTATATTCAATTTTCTATATCCAACCAGTTCTATCAAATCGCAGCACAGCATAAACTAGATTTTTATAAAATCTACAGTGCAATCACGTACAAATATCCGCGTGCGGCGTCATTTCCATCGGCAGGCTTTGCCGCCGGGCCGTGTCTGTTTAAGGATACGATGCAGCTTGCCGCATTTAGCAATAACAGTTTTTTCCTGGGTCATGCCGCCATGTTGATAAACGAAGGGCTTCCGAATTTCATTGTCTCAACGCTAAAAGACCGCTATTCACTGAAGGAAAAAACCGTCGGCATTCTTGGAATGGCATTTAAGGCAAATAACGACGACAAGAGGGAATCGCTTTCATATAAGTTGAAAAAGATTCTGGAAATCGAATCAAAACAGGTGTTGTGTTCAGATGTGTACATTAATGAGCGCGGTTTTGTCACGGCTGAGGCGCTCGTAAGCGCAGCGGATATAATCGTACTGGGCACACCACACAAAGAATACGCAGACTTAAACATACAAAAGGACAAGGTCATGGTTGACGTATGGAATTTCTTCGGCAATGGCGGTTTGTTTTAGGCAAGCGGGATATCGCGCCAGTGAAGCAGCGCTGGGGAGCGCTGCCGTTGTCGCCTTGACAACCTGTCAACTGTCATATTATTATATCTTTATACATTTCGTGTGGAGAGATAAAAAGTGTGATTAGAGCCCTTACGCTATTGGTTTTTATACTCGTGAGTGTCCCGTCATTCGCAGTGCCCCCTGGTAAAGTTCTTTCATGGGAGAGCGAGGAGGGCAGGGTTGTCTTCAACGGCACAAAACATGCCGGTAAGGGGATTAAATGCACTCAATGCCACCTAGAGGTCTTTAGGATGAGGCATGGGGTGACAAAGATGACCATGAAAGAGATGAATGAAGGGGCATACTGTGGGGCCTGCCACGACGGTAAGACGTCATTCAGTACATCAGACGAGAGATACTGTTCTAAGTGCCATGTTAAATAAGCAGGTATTACGCTATCGAAAAAACCTTAGCGTCGTAGATTAGACATATGTGAGCCAGCTGTGGTACTTATCGACCTTGCCGTGTACGGTATCAAAGAATATTGACTGAAGTTTTGTGGTTATTTCGCCTGGCTTACCTTCGCCGATCTTACGGTTGTCCACTTCTACTATTGGTGTGATTTCTGCAGCAGTACCGGAGAAAAAAGCCTCGTCAGAGATGTATAGCTCATCTCTGGTGAACCTGGCCTCGGTAATTTCCAATCCGTTGTCAGCCGCTATTTTCATAATACTGTCCCTCGTAATACCTTCAAGTATGGAGGTAAGAGGCGTTGTCTTTAACTTCCCATTTCTTACGATGAATATGTTTTCACCAGAGCCTTCAGCGACATAACCGTCTGCATCAAGCAGTAGTGCCTCTGCAAATCCCAGCGTGACTGCCTCAGTTTTGGCCAGTTGTGAATTTATATAATAACCGGATATCTTTCCGCGGGACATATTCGAGTTTACATGATTTCTGATATATGATGAGACCTTAACGCGAATGCCGTTTTGTATTGCATTTTCGCCAAGATAAGACCCCCACGGATAGGCAGCCACTGCCACCTTTACCGGGTTATCCTTTGGATATATGCCCATCAACCCATACCCGATATAGACAAAAGGCCGGATATAGCACTCCTCAAGCCGGTTTATCTTTACACAATCTATAACTGCATTGACTATCTGCTCCCTTGTAAAAGGTATTTCAACCTGAAAGATATGCGCTGAGTCAAATAACCTCTCCACATGCTCTTTGAGCCTGAACACAGCCGGACCGGATGGTGTTTTATAGCTGCGTATTCCCTCGAATACACCAAGCCCATAGTGCAACGTGTGTGTCATCACATGAACAGTTGCGTCTTCCCAGTTGACGAACTCGCCGTCCATCCATATTTTCTCTGTCTTTTTTATCACATAGATTTTATACCAGCAATCAGGTGTTTGTGTCAAGAGTAAAGAGCAAGTTTTTTTTAAATAGTTAAAAAACATGACGGTGGCTGCCGCAAGGTCTAAATCCCTGCGGCAGCTCATGGCTTACTTAAGTCATTTCCCTGTGAGTTTTTTAACTACACTACGAAGCAGCTGCCATGTTGAGGTGTCATACCACAGGGTACAATTACTGAATGATATCTCAGGGTGAGGCCCGGTCAAAAACACCTTCCCGCTACCGTAGTTAAACATTATCATTGCGGGCTGATTATTACTTGCAGCCCCTCCGCTATATCTGCCGACCACTGTAATCCCCGTGTCAAAAGGTACGAAAAACGGTCCGCCGAAGTATAAAATATTCAGCGTTGGACTAACGTCTGGCAAGATTGATGTATCTATGCTTACGGTTGTCATGGCGGCTGATTGTGTTATACCGGTTGTACAGCCTGTTGGGACATTCCAGCCAATTATCTCAAACACAGAGCCTATGCCGAATCCGTTGAATAAGTCTAAGGGATAGTCATAGAGGTTAATAGTGCTTTGAAATTGCTCCCGCCATAGTACCATGTTTGATGCGAAATATGCCCCAGCGCATATGCCAATGTAGCCTCCGCCATTGTATATAAAATTTCTGATGTTGTTATACCCTGAAGCCGTCACATATGTGTTATATCCGCCTGCCCATCCACCTCCAAATATTATCGTTTTATAAAGGGAATTAAGATTGACTGCGGTGTTGAGTGCCTCTGGGGTAATATCTTCATATGTATACCCGTAATAGGTCAGCGCGGTCTTAATCGCAATAAGTCCTGTAGACCATGCCCCGCCAAACTGATAAGCGGTATCGTTGTAGATGGCCACGTCTGCACCGTTTAACGACCATGCCATTGCTGGTAATATAAGAATCATCAACAAAACTGGAAGCAATAGCCTTAAGCATATTTTGGTGAGTGTCTTTGAACTAAGCATTTAAAATACCTCCATATAATTTCAGGAACCAGTTGATATTTCGTAACCGGAGAGGGAATTAATCTTTGATAACCCCTCTGTAAGTCCAAGCGGATTGAAGCTGCCGTATGCCTGTGAGTAACCATAAAGGCGAAGGGTCTTCAGCCCTTCGTCTATTGACCACTTGCCGCCGCCGATTACGCGCCATTTTGGGTCTGATATATCAAAATGCTTGTGTTCGTTGTTGTAGATGCCCATGATACCCGTTTGACTGCAAAAGTGTCTGACAATATCTGCGTGATAGGTAGAAAACCCGGAGGGCGACAGGACTATAAACTCAGCTACAGGGTTTTCCCTGATCTGAACGAACTTCCCTGAGCGCTGTGGAGGGAGAGCCTCCTTCAACTTTGTCCGAAAATAATAATCGCTGTAATCTATGAGTTCCATCTGATTTATGATAATATAACCCGGGCACTTAGTCAAGCTCCTGCAGGGTAAACCATGGCAAACACATTTGATTGTAATTTCCAAATGCGTTTGCCATGGCTCCCTAAATCCGATATAGAGAAGAGAATCGGGGAGAAAACCCTTTTGAAATAAGTGTTTCGGGTGCTATAATGTTCCACCTACAAGGTGAAATATAAAAGAGAGGCAAAACAATACTTCACAACACTTCTGGATTCCTGCTTTCGCAGGAATGACAAATTAGCAGTGGAAAATCCAGTTCTGTCATTCCCGCGAAACCTACATGAATAGTGTCAATATTCGCCCCCGCCCATGAAAATCGCAAGGCCATTGTGCAAAGATTTTTTCA
>LNQR01000005.1 GCA_001541255.1 Candidatus Magnetominusculus xianensis | reverse complement strand
CACATCAAAATATATACGGGTAGAGAGTATTGAGTTAGATACCGGTAAAATCGAATCCGATTGGGATGGGATACATGGCGTGATAACTAACTCACTACCAGAACAGGAGGCGACAGAAGTACTTCCAGCCTCGGTTATGGCAAATAGAGGAGGCATTCCGAGCCCAGAAACATGACCTGAAATTTCGTCCTGTGCTTCACTGGACCCCCAAGTCGTATATGTGCACACATCGCAATCTGTTACATGGCCTATGCAATTGCCAAACAGTCGTTGAACCGCCTGGAGATCAGGCAGATTCCAATGAGTTTCGCGCGTCTGCGAGATGAGCTCCTGTACGCGCAATCCAGTATCCTACTGGACATTTCATCAAAGAAACGCTATGCCATCGCATCCAACGTTAGCGAGCTTCAGAGAAGCATCTATCAAACGTTTGGACTGAAACGAACCACCACTGCCCGCAACGTATCCACCTGAATCACCTTCTACCAATCGCCGTAAGCCAAGGTGTAGTGCCTCCATGTCCTCGCTGTTTCCTTTTATTTCTCGCACTTACGCCTTCGAAGCGATAAAGTCAGGTGCTTGACTATCTCTTCCCTGTGTTGACCGTTATGTCTACATTTTCCAGAATTAAATAGCAGCCCATGTTGTACTTTATGTCGCTGTTTATCAGTTGTATGACATATGCCTCGTGTATCCAGTGATTTTGGATGTGGCTCTCTACGGTGCCGTCAGAGATGGATACGGAAAACGAATAATTGCCTGATTTCAGGTGGGGAAAGTGAAAATCAAACTCTACGTGGAGCCTGAGTGTGTCCGTAAAGGGTTCTATCTGAACGTTGTATATGTAGTTGTTTATTGTAAACATGTACGTGCCGTAGTTGTCTTTTAGCGTGATGCCGCAGCCGGGGCTTACAATGTCGCTGTTTATGTCTGCCTCGACTATAAATTTCACCCTTTCACCGCCTTTTAATACATTAAGCCTGCGGCTTGTTTCACACGAAAGCATGACAACACGAAGAATCTCCGCCCCCCCCTCGCCAAATGAGGCATACCCTCTGACGTCTTCCCATTCTATTACGCCGCCTGAAGCCGTCGGCTCCGGGGCAAGTGCGTATTTATTTTCAGTAGAAGAGCCGTCATAAAACATGTATGACATATATTCCTTACACACATATTCCGGGTCACCGTTTAAATAAACCTGCCCGTCTCTCAGCCATATCACGCTGTCGCAGAGCCTTTTTATTGCCCCGATGTCGTGTGAGACAAGGATGATACATTTACCGCTGTTTTTGAAATCTGTTATTTTGCGGAAACACTTGATTTGAAATCTGATATCTCCGACACTCAGCGCCTCGTCGATTATTAGGATATCAGGCTCCACACTTACGGACACGGCAAATGCCAGCCTCACAAACATCCCGCTTGAGTAGGTCTTAACGGGCTGATGGATGAACTCCCCTATGTCGGCAAAGGCGATTATCTCCCCAAGCCTTTCGTCTATCTCTGTGCGGCTGTAGCCCATTATTGTGCCGTTGAAGTAGATATTCTCTATGCCGGTGAGTTCGGGGTTGAACCCTGCGCCAAGCTCAAGCAGCGCAGAGAGCCTGCCGCTTTTGGTTAATACGCCGCTTGTCGGTGTCAACACCCCTGTCAGTATTTGCAGCAGCGTGGACTTGCCAGCCCCGTTTTTCCCTATTATGCCGACTGTCCGGCCCTTTATTGCTTTAAAACTGACATCCCTTAGGGCGTAGAAATCCTCATGGTATCTTTTGTTGAAGGGGTTCAGGGCCTCCTTCAGCCTGTCCACTGCCCGCTTATAGAGTTTATAGACCTTTGTCAGTGAGGCTGCCTCGATAATGGCCTCTTCACCAACGGCGGCGTGTACATGGTCGGTGTCAGCGCTTATCAGCACGGCCTAATCCCCCTCTTTAAAGCATATCTGCAAAGTGCGGCCTCATCTTGCGAAATAACCTCAAACCTGTTACCAAAACTACCGCTGTAACAACCCAGTAATACAGTGTTAACAGCGGGGTCTCCCAAAACCATATCTTATATATAAAGCTGTTCCTGTAGCCGCTAATTATATAATACAGCGGGTTTAGCTTTAGCAAAAACAGATATTTCTGCGGCACCGACTTCACAGACCAAAACACCGGCGTAAGCCAAAACCCAAACTGCAGGGCCATCTGGACTATCTGCCCTGCGTCTCTGAAGAAAATCGCTACAGAGGATGTTATCCATGAAATCCCCAGCACCAGCATAAGCGAGGCAAACAGGTAATAAAGCACTTGAAGCGAATAAATCGAAATACCAAAGCCGTAAACTAAAAACACGATGAATAAGAAGACAAGGAAAAATAAATGTACGTAAAGGGCAGAGATGATCTTCACAATGGGCAGCACACTTACCCGAAAAACTACCTTTTTTACTAAAAAACTGTAATCCAATATAGAGTGCGTAGCGCCCGCTATGCCGTCAGATATAAAAAACCACGCAATTATGCCTGGAATCAGCCACAAGATGAATGGTACATTGTCTGTCGGCATTGCTTTAAAGCCTAGTTGAAAGACAAACCACAGGATTGCTATATAGACCGCCGGGTTCACAAACGCCCAGAGAACACCCAGAAACGACCCCAGATATCTGGACTTAAAATCCCTCCGCGCCAGCTCTATGAGTACCTCTCTGTTCCTGACCAAATCGGCACAGTTGTTCGCGATAAGCCTAAGAATATTCATGACTCAAGACATCTCAAATTACATCCCGAAGTAGTCGAATTTCTCCTCCTTGTGCGTCCACCTGTCGAGCCTGAAGACAAAGGCAGGCTCCCAGTCCGGATTAAGCGTTACGAAAAACTCCTCCCCCTTGCACAACTTTCTCTCGCCGTTTATCAGATTCTGAAGCTCATAGGTCTCATCATATCCTATCCCCAGGTCTTGCAGCGGGATATATACCATCGAGTTGTGGCTCTGAAACGGGTCAAGGTTGGCTACTACAAGGACAGTGTTCTTACCATCCGGTGATGTCTTCCCATAAAACAGGATATTTTCATTGTCAGAGCGGAAAAACCGTAGATTTTTATAATAATGAAGGGCCGGGTTTTCTCGCCTGATCTTATTTATTAGTGTGATAAAGTCTGTTATGTTGCCTGGTTTGTCCCAGTCCCATACCTTGAACTCATATTTCTCAGAGTTCAGATACTCCTCTTTTCCATCTACCGCATTATTTTCGCAGAGTTCATAGCCGCTGTATATGCCATAGACTGAGGATAGTGTGGCGGCAAGGACAAATCTCATCTTAAAGGCCGCCCGCCCCCCTATCTGAAGTATCTGTGGCAAGATGTCCGGCGTATTGGCAAAGAGATTTCCCCGCATACATTCCTTTACCTCTGACTGTGTCAACTCAGTGAAGTAGTCTATTATCTCTCCCTTAAAATTCCTCCATGTGAAATACGTATATGACTGGGTAAAACCAACCGCAGCAAGCTCTCTCATCACAGGTGGTCTTGTAAATGCCTC
Source organism: Candidatus Magnetominusculus xianensis (assembly GCA_001541255.1). Lineage (GTDB taxonomy): Bacteria > Nitrospirota > Thermodesulfovibrionia > Thermodesulfovibrionales > Magnetobacteriaceae > Magnetominusculus > Magnetominusculus xianensis. The sequence goes on along the minus strand of LNQR01000005.1, from coordinate 21,283 downwards.
GGCCAGAAATATCACATCAGGGTATTGCTTCTGTAGTTCTGTTATCAACCACTTCCAAAACGGGACAGGTTTCGTATGCGGATTATCCACCCTGAATATCCTTACACCTTTTTCTATCCAAAAGGTTAGGATTGTCTTCATCTCCTCCCATAGCGCCTTCCATGAGCCATCGGGTGCGTAGAAGTTAAGAGGATATATGTCTTCATATTTTTTAGGGGGATTTTCAGCGTATTTAATCGAACCGTCAGGACGTTTGAAAAACCATTCAGGATGCTCTTTGACGTATGGATGGTCAGGGGAACAGTTGATTGCAAAATCGAGGGCTACTTCCATATCAAGAGCCCTGCATGCCTTCTCGAAGCGTTCGAAATCTTTAATCGTCCCAAGCCCTGGCTCAACGGCCATGTGCCCGCCTTTGGCATTTCCGATTGCGTATGGTGAGCCGGGGTCGTTAGGTCCGGCAGTCAGTGAGTTATTTGGGCCTTTGCGCTTTGTCTTTCCGATGGGATGAATGGGAGGCAGATAGACTACATCAAAGCCCATCTCCTTTATCGCTGGAAGTCTCTCAATACACTCCTTAAATGTCGAACTCCTCGTTGGGTCTTTCCCGGCAGAGCGTGGGAAAAACTCATACCATGCCGCATAGCGCGCCCTCTGCCTGTCAACAATTACCTCAAGATACGGCTCGTACACTGTCAGGTCGGCGCGAAGGGCGTACCTTTTAATAACATCCATAAGGAGCGGGTCGGACATTATTTTAAGTTTATCTTTAGCCGCCCTCTTTTGCTTTATGATTTCCACTACATCGCTAAAGTATCTCTTCTCTTCTTCAGTAGCGATATGTTCGGCAACACCGGCAATTAATATTTCACCCTCGGCCAGTTCGCTTTTTATATCTTGTCCTGATTCATATTTCTTCAGGGTATCCTTGAGCCATGAGGAAAAGACATCTGTATATGCCTCTATTGTGTACAGGTAACGGGTGTTTTTCTCAAGGACAAAGCTGCCCTCCCATAAGTCAAGGCCTGGATTAACTGACAGCATATCTATGTGTTCCCACTGGTCACCGGAGTATTTCTCTTTATATTTCAGTACGGCTTTGGTTATATCGTGGCCGTCCCTAAAGACCGTTGCCCTGACAGTAAGGACATCCCCCACCTCTCTCTTTATTGGATTTGTCCCAGCATCGATGCTTGGCCTTATATCTCTTATGACAAATGGATTAGTCAACATCCGGCACCTCTCTTTAATAACTTAGTTTATCTAAAACTATTAAACGAGTTTTCCATATAAATTGATGACTTCGGCTGCTATAGCGCTCCAACTGAAGTATCTCTCCGCCCGTACTCTTCCCTTTTGCCCCATTGAGTGTGCAAGCTCCTTGTCAGACAGGATTTTATTTATCTTTCCGGCGAGGTCTCTTGAGAACTCCTCAGGGTTGACCGGCTCAAATGGGCTTGCCTTATGCTGGTCGAATTTGACGAGATAGCCTGTCTGCCCGTCTTCGATTATCTCAACAATGCCGCCCACTGCGCTTGCCACAATGGGTGTTGAACATGCCATTGCCTCAAGGTTTATGATTCCAAATGGTTCGTATATCGACGGACAGCAAAACACAGAGGCGTGCGTATACAACTGTATTACCTCTTTCTTAGGAACCATCTTCTGTATCCAGATGACATTGTCCCTTTTGATGTTTTTAATGCCCTCTTCCATTTCATGTTTTATCTCAGGTGTATCGGGCTGCCCAGCGCACAGGACTATCTGCGCCTCGTCGTTGATATGCTTGATGGCGTTAACAAGGTGAATAATCCCCTTCTGGCGCGTTATCCTGCCAACGAAAAGTATATATGGCCTGTCGGGGTTAATACCATATTGCACCAATGCCTCTTTTGATTCCACAGGGCAGTACTCCTGCGTGTCTATGCCGTTGTATATGACTGAAATCTTATTGGCGTCAACATTAAAAAGCTCGATGATGTCTTTTTTCATCCCCTCTGAGACAGCGACAATTGAATCTGCCATCTCAAGGGCGGTCTTTTCCACCCACACCGATGCGTCATATCCAAGCCCAAGCTGTTCCCGCTTCCACGGCCGCAGAGGTTCAAGCGAATGGGTAGTGATTACCAGAGGAATCCCATATGACTTTTTTGCCAGTACGCCGCCAAAATGGGTGTACCATGTGTGGCAGTGTACGACGTTAGCGTCTATTGGTTTAACGTTGAAAGTTATACAATTATACAGGGCTGAATAAAGCGCCTTCAGCTTTTTTTCACTGTCATCAACCATCTTTGGCTCAACACAATAGCCCCTGACCTTAAGTGACTTATCGTCAACTACCTGGTCACCAAAGCACCGTACCTCTACATCAATCAGCCTGGACATCTCACGCGTGAGATATTCGACATGTACGCCGGCGCCGCCGTATACGTTAGGCGGATACTCGTTTGTCAAAATCAGCGCTTTCATTGCTCCCTCCTTTGGCCGGGACCCCTATCCTGACCGTTTATTTGTTGACTCCATGCCAGCTCCCTCGCTCGCTGATTATAGCCGAAAACCCTGTGGTTTGGCAAAAAAAAATGTAACATTTATACATTAAAACGAAAATTTATTATATCGCCGTCCTCAACGACGTAACTTTTCCCTTCCAACCGCGCTAATCCCAGCTTTTTAACCCCGGCCATCGAACCGCTTGAGATAAAATCCCCATATGCTACGACCTCCGCCCTGATAAACCCCCTCTCTATGTCTGAGTGGATTTTCCCTGCGGCCTCAAGCGCCGATATCCCTTTGGTTATTGTCCACGCCCTCACCTCGTCCTCTCCTACGGTGAGAAACGCAATCAGCCCTAACAGCTCGTAGCCCTTGTTTATTACTTTATCCAGGGCTGGCTCATCTATGCCCATGTCCTTAAGGAACGACTCCGCCTCGTCTGGGGGCAGCTGCGCTATCTCCATTTCAATCTTCCCGGAGAGGGCGATGACTGCGTTTTTGTCAAAATTGACCCGTGCTGCAACCTCCTCTACAAGCGGTTGAGTCTTGCCTATTGCCTCTTCTGATACGTTTACAACAATAATCTTTGGTTTTATGGATATAAACTGAAGGTGTACAATGGCCTTTTGTTCTTCCGCTGTAAACTGAGCATTTCTGAGCGGGATTTCTTTGTAGAGTATATCTTTGCATTTCTCGAGGATTTTCTTTTCCGTCTCATCGGGGCGCTTGCCGCGTTTGGCGGCCTCGGTCATACGTCCGAGCCGTTTTTCGACCAGGTCGAGGTCATAGAGCAGGAGTTCCGATTCAAGATTTGAGGCGTCTCTGGCTGCGTCTACAGTGATGTCTGGATGTATAGCTGAGTCGTCTTCAAATGCCCTGACCACCTCAACAATGGCGTCTGCATCCCTGATGAACTCGAAGACCTTCCTGTTGTGCGTAGTGTCGCCTTTTGTAAGTCCCTGAAAGTCCGTATATATAATGGAAGAGTAGGTAGTCTTTTTCGGTTTATAGATACCCGAGAGTATTTCCACACGCTTATCGTTGACCCTGACTGAACCGACATGCGGCTCTTCCATTGACGATGGATATATGGAGGTCTGGGCGTTTAGACCCGTAAGGGCATTAAATACTGTAGTCTTACCAGAGTTTGGAAGTCCGGTTATAGCAATTTTCAAATCATTTCTCCTTCTTCGCAGTCGTTACCACATATGATAGCAACACTCTGCGGGTAAAAGTCAAACTCATCAGCGGCGCAATCCAGCTTTAGCACGGCTGCCCCCCCCGTTCTTCATAAAATAAATTTGTTTTTTTATGTTTCGTCCTATGTTATAATACGGCGGGCGGGGATACATAATAAACACGTTGAAATTCTGGTTACAGATAAGCGATATATCGGGCTTCCCGGTAGAATCTATAAGTGTTGGAGGAAGTACAGTGATGAGACTCAAAAAGATGATTGCTGCAGCATGGGTTGTTGTTATAGTATTTGCATCAGTTCCAATGGCAGCAGAAGAGCCAAAACCAGACCCTAACAGGGCGTGGCCGGTTCAGGTTGATGAGCATGTAGCAAAGGTCAAGAAAGAGATAAAGCTCATCGACATGGAGGCCTTTAAGAAGATTGCTGACAATAAGGGCGACGCCATAATAATTGACGCCAGAGAGCCGGAGGAGTTTACCAGCGGTCGTGTCCCCGGCGCAGTTAATATACCACGCGGGCTTGCAGAATTTAAGATTTGGAAGGCCCTTGCCGGCTTCCCAGACAAGACCAATACAGCGCTGAAGATATATGTCTATTGTAAAATTGGCGGCAGGGCAGTTCTGACTACAAAGGCGCTGCAAGACGTAGGCTTTACCAACGTAACCGCCGTAGACATGAAACTAGCCGACTGGGTAAAGGCCAACTACCCGATAGAGAGATAGGGGTTACCCGTACATCAGCAAGACGGCACGATTCGATGTCGTCTTGCTGATGTAATTATTTGTAAAATAATGAGTCAAGCGGAGTCACCATGCTGTGGTACATAACGGTGTTGAAAAAGTATGCAGTATTTAGCGGCAGGGCCAGAAGGAAAGAATACTGGATGTATATTCTGTATAACTTTATATTCTCCATTGTGGCTGGCGTTGTTGATGGAGTATTAGGGATTGATGCAGTTCATATGATCTATACCCTTGCTGTTGTTGTCCCTTCGATTGCCGCAGGTATTCGCAGGATGCACGATGTTGATAAAAGCGGGTGGTTTCTGCTCATCCCTCTATACAATTTATACCTGGCCGTTACAGAGGGCACACGAGGCGACAATAAATATGGACCTGACCCGAAAGCGTCCGTTGAGTTCACAAGCTAAGTCAATTTTCTGTATGTAAAATGTTATGATAAAGGATGTCGTTTGGCAAAAAGATAACTCGCAGGACATTTATGCGGGCGGCAGCAGGCAGTGCATTAGCCTCCGGTCTTGCGGCTGGGACACTGTCATGCAGCACGGAACGTGCCGCTGGTGTAAGACCTGATGCCAGCAAAATCCCAACACAGTGTCAGGGCTGTGGCGCAAACCGCTGCGGCATCTATGTATATGTGAAAAATGGCCGTGTCTGGAAAGCCGATGGAAACCCCAAAACATATAACAACGCAGGTACTGTCTGCCCGCGTGGACATGCCTATATTCAAGATATATATAACCCGGACAGGATTAAGCAGCCCCTTAAGAGGACTGACAAGGGCACATACGAGCCTATCACATGGGAACAAGCCTTTGAGGAAATCTCCACAAAACTGAACCTTCTAATCATGGACGACGGCCCTCAGTCGGTCTTCTGGATACAGTATCCTATGGCCAACATGCCGCTTGCCTTCAGGTTTATGCACGCGCTTGGCTCTCCAAATACTATAACCCACGGGGCTACGTGTTTTACCGCCCGAAATGCCGCTTTTAACGCCACATGCGGCGGTCTCCCCGACAATGACCTGAAAAACAGCCGTTATATCATCATGGTTGGCAGAAACCCAGCGGGAGGCGTCAAACTCCAGCAAATCAGGGACATTGCCGAGGCAAAAAGAAAGGGGGCGCGCCTTGTTGTCCTCGACCCGCGGCACAGCGAGACGGCTGTAATGGCCGACGACTGGCTTGCCGTAAGGCCTGCATCTGACCTGGCCTTTCTGTTAGCTATGATTAACGTTATCATTGAAGAAGGCCTATATGACCATAAATTTGTCGAAGAACACACTATTGGCTTCGACAGCCTCAGAGATGAAATCGTCACATACCCCCCTGAGTGGGCAGAAAAAATATGCGACATACCAAAGGAAACAATATACCGTATCGCAAGGGAATTCGCCTTCAATAAACCCCGCGCCCTCATTCACAGGGGCTATCACGGCGGCTACGGCGCTGGATATTTAAACAGCTTTCAGACGGCACGGGCTGTAGCCATAGCAAACTTCCTCATCGGCAACTACGAACGAGTGGGAGGGCTTTTTATGCCCCTTAAGCCTACGCTTGGTGAGCTTGAAAAAGGCGGTCACCCCGCCCCGGCAATCCCTGATGTCGAAAAGGCCGATGGCGCTGGTGTGCCAGGCAGATACCCCACCGCCTCTTATTCCGATGGAATCGCGCACGCCGTCCCTGAACTTGCCCTCGCAGGAAAACTAAAGGCAGGATTCGTCTATCATATGAACCCTGTGAGAACCAATCCAAATCCCGCAAGGGTCATCGCCGGGTATAAGAAGCTTGAGCTGCTTGTCACTATTGACTGTGTGATGTCAGAGACCGCCGCGCTTTCACACTATGTGCTGCCTGAGTCATTTTTCCTTGAAAGGGACGACCATGTTGATACTGTACACTCAGGGCCGGTTGCTCAACTTACAATGGTTCAGCAAGTTGTAAAGCCGATGTATGATACAAAACCCCTGCTGGAAATCATAACCGGTCTGTCCAGGGGGCTTGGAATAGGGAAATATTTTAACTTTACAATGGATGAACTCAACGACCTGCGCCTGAGACCTTTTGGAGTAACGCTTGATGAATTAAAAAAGGGTGGTGTCATAGAGGTTGGCCCGCGCTGGGAAGAGGGGTTTAAGCCGTGTAAGACCCCATCAGGCAAGATTGAGTTTTACTCAAGCCAGCTTGAGGCATGGGGGCTTGACCCAATGCCGCGGTGGCAGGAGCCGCTTGTTGCACCCGATTCATCAGACAAAAACTCATTCAGGCTCCTACACGGCAAGCAGGCCATCCACACACACTCCATGACCGCCAACGTCCCATACCTGATGGAGTTAAGCAGCCGTTATGACATGATACGCCTTTGGATTAACCGCAAGCGGGCAGAGGCCATTGGCCTCAAAGACGGCGATACGGCAGTTGTCGAGTCTGATATTGGCAAGGGCACAGTAAGGGTGCGCCTAACCGATGGGCTTCATCCATCGGCTGTATGGATGCCAAGCGGCTACGGCATATTCTCGAAATACCTGACCACTGCCTATGGGAAAGGCATAAACTATAACGATTTCCTTGACACGTACTTCGACCCTGCAGTTGGGCATATCATGAGTAACGAGATAATCGTAAGGGTGGCAAAGGCATGAGTGCAAATCCAAAATGGGCTATGATTATTGATACTACAAGGTGCGTGGGATGCCTCGCCTGCGTGGCAGCGTGCCATAATCAAAACGAACTGCCAATGACGGAATATTTCAACCGCATAGAGGAACAGGAATTCGGGCATTTTCCAAACTATAACAGGAGATTTACGCCGATGCAGTGCCAGCACTGCGACAATCCCCCGTGCGTCGGCGTCTGCCCGACAGGTGCATCTTACAAGAGAGACGACGGTATTGTGGCAGTTGACATAAAAAAGTGCATCGGCTGCAAGTACTGCATCCTAAGCTGCCCGTACAACGCGCGAGTCGTAAACGATGAGCATGGGTATGTTCATAAGTGCAGCTTCTGTGCCGGGCTATTAGGGAAAGATGACTTACCGGCGTGTGTAGGCACCTGCCCTACCGGTGTGAGGGTCTTTGGTGATTTAAACGACCCCAATAGCGAAATATCTAAACTAGCCGCTACAAAAAAAACTGTGCAGATAGGAAAAGACTTGAACACAAGGCCTTCGATTTATTATATTATAGGGTAGTTGTCATATTAAGGGTCTCATAATAATATTTCAAAGGGGCGAAGCCCTGTATATGGGGTGCAGGGGACAAGTTCCCTGCCGGGAGTTTGAGGGCAGAGCCCTCATTCTTCGAGTTGATTCTATTATGAGACCCTTAATAACAACGGGGATGCAGTAATATGAAAAAAATAGCATTGTCGATTTTAATATGGGCGTTGGCCTCATGCTCTGCTGACAAGGGCATGAAAGGCAAAAATGCCGCTGCAACAAATGACCCCTACGCCGGTCTATGGAGTATGCTTGTCTTACCGAAGCCGCCAGATGTAAAGCCGCTTAAGGAAGGAATCAAGGCAGTATTTAAAGACGCATCTCATTCAAAAGGCAAGGGGAAGATTTCAGTAGGAACCGCCTGAAGTTGACAGCGCGTTTCCCAGGTTGGGAAATCACCAAATAAAGAGGACACAGACACTGAGAGAAATATACTGGAACTATTTAATAACGTTCTACTTGTTTAGCGCCGGAATAAGCGCAGGGGCTATGATTGTGTCGATTGCCGCTGATTTTATAAATCCGGCGAAGTACGTGAGTGTTGTGCGGGCAGGGGCGTATATCGCACCGTTTCCAATAATGGCAGGGATGGTGGGGCTGGTATTTGATTTAGAGAGGCCGTGGCTTTTCTGGCTGCTTCTTACAACATTTCAATACAAGTCAATCATGTCTGTCGGGGCGTGGATTATCTCTTTATTTTCCGGGGTAAGCATCGTCTACTTCATTATAAACCTTCCAAAGGACTATCTAAAATTGAAGTCGAAGACCGGCACAGTAAATACGATAAAGCTCTCAGGGTTTGTGCTTTCCACATGCGTTGCCCTGTACACAGGGCTGCTCCTTTCTACACTGACGGCACGGCCTCTTTGGAATACCCCAATGATTCCCGTGCTGCTGTTTATTTCTGCGATAATTGATGGGCTTGCAGCTATATCTCTGGTGTTATGCCTTAAGCGCGGAGGCTGGGGGGGGGCGCCCAATGAAACTGACTTCTCCCACTCTTTTATTACCAAAGTGGATTTTACCCTGCTATATTTTCTGTCATTGGCAACAGCCATTTTTCTTATTGGCATGGGCAGGTCAACAGAGAGCGCTGTAAGCGCACTGGCTGTAGTAACAGGCGGTGGATTCAGCGTATCGTTTTGGATTGGGTTTGTGGCGGCAGGGATAGTGATACCGTTTATTGCTGCGGCCTATGAGTTGTTCGCAAAGGTAAAAACTCACAAGCCCTGGCTTAGTTTTATCTCGGCAACACTGGCACTGCTTGGCGGATATATAGTACGCAGTGTTATTATAGACGCGGGTCAGTTGACAAAGACAATATTATATTGAGGCGGCGATGGACAACGAACACTTAACGGAAGTTCAACTGATATCTGAGGTACAACGCCTCCGCGAATCTGAGGGAAAGTTCAGACAGTTACTTGACACAACAGGGGATTTCATCCTTCAAGCAGATGCACAAACTGGTGTTATTTGCTACTGCAACGATAAATTTTCAGAGCTTCTCGGCATACCGGCGGCAGAACTGCAGGGGATGAGTCTTTATAGAATATTTCCTGATGAGCAAAGACAGAGATACGCAAATATCCTGCAGGGCAGCGATGATAAACACATCGTAGACGACATATATCTGAGGCATAGGGAAGGCCGTCACATCCCCGTAGAGCTTAGGACAAAGACTGTAGTGATGGATGGGCAAGAACTCCTTTGTGCCGTATTCAGAGATATAACCACGCGTAAGATGCTGGACAAGCAATTAAAGAAAAACTGTCAGCTTCAGGCAATAATAAATTCAATCCTGCAGATAGCCCTAAAGCCTATTCCTCTGAGGAGACAGCTTGACTTAATACTTGACCTGATTCTCTCGTACCAGTGGCTCGTGTTTCATGCAAAAGGGAGCATTCACATTATAGAGGCTGAAAGACCAGAAGCACTAGTGTTGTTCGCGCAGAAGAATTTCGATCCAATTCAGTTAAAGCTCTGCAGCGTGGTTCCAGTTGGCAAATGCCTCTGCGGGCTGGCAGCCGCCACACGAGAGATATTATTCGTGAATTCAGTAGATGACCGCCATCAACACAAATATGACGGTATGCTCCCGCACGGTCACTACTGCGTACCTATAACACTGGGCAAGCGTGTACTAGGGGTGCTGAACCTATATGTGAGTGAGGGGCATGAGCACACCCAGGAGGAAGAGGAGTTTCTCGCGGCAGTAGCAAATACGCTTGCTGGGATTATCAGCCGTGCCAGAACAGAGGAACATTTATTAAGAAATGAAGAGCAGATGCGCTCAATTATACAGACTACGGACAACGCCATCATCTGTGCAAACACAGACGCCGAGATAGTCCTGTGGAACAACGGGGCGGCAAAGATATTCGGTTATACCCAGCATGAGACGGCAGGGAAACCGCTTGATATAATTGTGCCAGGGCCGCAGAAAGATAATTTCAGGAAAGATTTTAGGACGGCAATCGAGACAGGGCATTCCTATCTGCTGGGTAAGGAGATCACCTTAACTGCGGTGAGAAAAGACAGTGAGGAATTTCCAATAGAGCTTTCTGGAGCGCTGTGGACTGTGCAGACAGGGACTTTTTTTACAGCGATACTGCGCGATATAACTGCTCATGTCATGGAGAGGCGTGAACGTGAGCAGGCAATAGAGAAACTCCGCAAACTCACAGGCTCTGTGGTAGTAGCCATATCAGCTATTTTGGAGGCAAGAGACCCATACACGGCAGGACACCAACGCAGGGTAGCAGACCTGTCACGCGCCATGGCCGACGAGCTGGGATTCCCAAAAGATATGATAGAGGGAGTAAGGATGGCGGCCTCCATACACGACGTTGGGAAGATTTACGTGCCGTCTGAAATCCTAAGCAAGCCGGGTAAACTTCTTGATGCAGAGTTTAATCTGCTGAAACATCACTCACAAATAGGACATGATATATTAAAAGATGTAGATTTCCCGTGGTCTGTTGCACAGATAATCCTCCAGCACCACGAAAGAATAGACGGCTCAGGCTATCCATTGGGTCTCAAAGGGGATGATATATTAATCGAGGCAAAGATAATCTGTGTAGCAGATGTTGTTGAGGCCATGACTAATCATCGGCCATATCGGCCTGCCCTGGGTATAGACAGGGCATTAGGTGAGATTTCATCCAACAGCGGTGTATTGTACGACAAAAACGTAGTGGACGCATGTCTTGCAGTCTTTAAAAGAGGTTTTGTGTTTAAGGGGTAAGGCTCTACCAGGGAATAAACTCTGATTTGCCGACACTGCATAAGGGGCAGCGCCAGCCAGAGGGTAAATCGTTGAATGATGTCCACTCAGGGACACCCGCAGACTTATCTCCATGTGCCGGGTCATAGATGTATCCACAACCGCGGCACATGTATTTCTCATGTGTAGTCACGCAGCTCTCTATTGAGTTGTCTTTATCTTAGCAATCAGGTCTTTTACGGGGATATTATTGTCAACAACATCATGGTTCGTCTCAAGCTTAAACCCATGCTTTGTGGCAATACCGTTTTTAATGATGTATTTGCCCTGTGCCTCGCCAGAGATTAAAAACACGGTGCCGGTAAGTTTGCTCTCACCCATTTTGAGAAACAGGATTATCTCCTCGCCCTTGGTAAGAGTTACTGCGTCTGTTAATTTTAACTCAAGGTCACCTACCTTGCCGCCTTCATACTCGACTACGATATCTTTGTTGCCGACACTTCCTGCGAGTACCTCGTTTACTTTCACAGTTGCCCTGGTGATAACCGTTCCCTTGCTCCAGTGGCAGCTTGCCTTTTCTACCTTACCGGCAATGATAACCTCTGATGATTTAACCAGCTCGCTGGTGCTGATTCCATGCACTGCAAATGCCGTTTGAGACAGTATCATTGAAAGACACACGAACCCCAGCAGCAACAGTCTCATCTTTAAAAACCTTCTCATCGTTGTCCTGACTTTTGACATAACCACACCCTCTCTATGCTTAAATATTTTTAATCCATCTAATGGATTAAATGTAGTACTATAATCGGATGATATTACATTATTATTTAGTCTGTCAATATTTAAATACCTATGGGGGGCAGAACAATCAATCAGGGACACTCAGAAATCAGGTATTTAGCACTGCGGCGTTGAAAAAAAATGTTATACATGTTACAATAACAACCACGGAGTGGTGTCTATAATGGTGAAGTTGAAGCTGTGCAAGATTATTGCCTGTATTGCGGTGATTGCTGCGATTTCTGCTCTAATATCGCCGATGCCGGGTACTGCACATGCCGCCAAGCCTGAAGATAATCCCTATTATTCCAAATATAAATTTGAGAAATCAGATAGTTACATGAACATAGGGTTTCAGCCGCTTTACCTGCCTTCTGGTATGATAGCCACGGTTATGAGCCGGGATTTGACATTAAAGCGTAAGCTTGGGGAAATGGGGTTGACGGTTATCTTCTACCGGTTTTTAAAGGGTCAAGACAGCAATAAATTCTTTCTAAGCGATGATTTACAAGCCGGAATCATAGGGGATATGCCAGCTATTACAGCGGCGGCTAAAAAAGACGTTATTATTCCTTCCATAATGCAGCAGTCCTTTACTGCCATAGTCGCAAGACGGTATGAGTTTATAGACCAGCTCAAAGGCAAACGAATTGGATATGTGCCCGGCTCTACGGCACATTATGCCCTGCTTAAGACATTGACAAAATCGGGGATGACTGAAAAAGACGTTACGCTTGTGCCGCTTGAGATCATAGAAATGGCAGACGCATTGATAAATAAAAAGATTTCCGCGTTTTCTGTATGGGAACCCACTGTCAGCCTCACACTGATGAACTACCCTCAGAGTGTTGCTATCCACAAGACATTGACCTTCGGATATATTAGTTTTTCAAAGGAGTTTTATATAAAACGCCCCGAGGTTGTGCGTGAGGTTGTGGCTGCTCAAATCCGAGCCACAAAGTGGATAAAGAGCGGCAGAGGCAATCTGTTTCTTGCCGCCACATGGACACAGGCAAATATTAAGTCTCTCGTGGGAGATAAGTTTAAGATAACGCCGGAGCAAATAGCGGAAATATCGATTAAAGATATGATGTGGCAGTCCGAAGTGCCGGTCATTCCCGAAAAGTCTCTTAAAAAAGACGGGCAGATTACATCAATATTTGAATATTTGAAGAGTCAGGGGAAAATTGATTCCACGGTGGACGTCGAGAAAATACTCAGGTGTTTTGACAAAAATATTGTCTATGACGTCATTAATATGCCAGATAAGTATAATCTTGATGAGTTTAATTACGATACAAAGGCAAATCAATGAAAAATTCTGTGCTTGATATACTGTCCGCCAGCATACGGGCAAAGATGTTCCTTTTTATAAGCCTGCTCATTATCCTAGTCATGGTTACATTTTTTATGTTTACAGACTTAATAGGGATACCGTTTACTGATGTAGAAAGCGATCAGGCTGAACAATTCGATGAAGCCGTAACCAAAATAAATCAAATTGCCGATGTCAGGAAGGACAATATATATAAGCAGATTTTAAGCCTGACCTCCAACATAGAAGCATTTGTCAGCAGCAGTTTAACAAAGTGGTATACCTCAAGCGGTGTGCCGCTGGAGGGAAATCAGGAATTCAATAATTATCTGGAGAGTTACCGCAGGGCGTATAATATCTTTCATCATATTCAGATGGCCGATGTCAAAAGCGGTAAGGTAATTGCTTCCACAAGAACTGTAGACATTGACAGGGATGTCTCATACGAATTTTACATATCTGGCGCAATTAAGTCCCGATGTTATTACGTCTGTTTTGCCTTCGATAGAGCAGACGGCGATACCGACCTTTATATATCCCATGTTATAGATGTGGATTCGCAGCCGCGATATGTCATCATTATGAGCGTCAGTGCCTCTGATTTTTTTGAGGCATTAAACTCTAACTCTCAACGCGGGGACAATACAGAGTCAGTCTTAGCGGATAACGACGGACGGCTGCTTATAAACCTGAAACATACACTTCCGGACGGCTCGAAGGCGGTTCCATTGCAGTACAAGATATCTTCCCCAATTATGGCGCGCGCGTTAGATGCTGCCGAAGGTACAATTGTCAACAATGACTACAGGGGGGTAACTGTGCTTGCTGCATATAGATATATCCCCATAAACGCCGAAACTGGCTGGGCATTAGTCGTTAAGCGCGATTATTCCGACGTCCTCGCCCCATATTATAATAAGCTGCGATACGTTGTTGTCCTTATTATATGTTATCTTCTTGCGGCATTAATCCTTACTCATAAAATAGTAAAATGGCTGACGCGCCCAATCCTGATCCTGAAAAAGGCCGCGTGTGCAATAGGAAGCGGCAACCTCGATACCGTTGTCACAGTAAACACTAAAGACGAACTTGGACAATTGGCAAACACCTTCAACAAAATGGTTACAGACTTAAAAGATAATCAGGCAGAGCTGAACCGCAGAAGGGAGTTTTTACAGAAGGTCTTAGATAACACGACAAACGCTGTCTATTCAATTGACCTGAGCGGCAATTTTTTATTGACCAACTATAAGGTAACCTGCATTACAGGATATTCGAAGGATGAGTTAATGGGCAGATCGTTTTCGACATTGTTTGACGAGGATATGCTGCCGCAGGTTAGGGAACAGTTTATTAAGGCGTCGGTTCGCGGCGAGAGGGTAGTTAATTTTGAGGCCGAGCTATTGCGTAAAGACGAGGTAAAAAGGATTATCAACATAAGCATTGCGCCTATCTATGACAACGAGAAGATCGGTATGGTAGTCGGCACTGCCGAGGATATTACACACCGCAGGGAGCTGGAGTATCAAATTAAACAGTCAGAGACCAGGTTGAGGGCAATTTTTGAGCAGTCTCCAATAGGCATAGCCATTATCGAATCAATCCCCAAACGATTTATTATGATTAATCAGTCATATTGCAGCATTGTCGGCTATTCGCATGAGGAAATGTTAGGCCGTACCTTTGTCGAAATTACGCATCCCGAGGATATTGAGTCTGATCTGGCCAATATGGAAAGATTAATGGACGGCGAGATAGACAGGTTTACCATTGAAAAGCGGTATATCCGTAAGGATGGCTCTGTAGTTTGGGTAAATCTGACATGTGTGCCTCTCTGGGTAAGCGGTGAGGCGCCCATTTGCCACCTCGCAATAGTGGAAGATATTACAGAGCAGAAAGAAATAGAGGAAATTCGCAGACTTAATGAAAAACGACTTGAGATTATGGTTCACTTAAATCAATTTGCAGACAAACCAGCAAATGAAATAATGGACTATGCCCTTGACAAGAGTATAGAGTTAACGGGCAGCGCGATTGGTTTCATATCATTTGGCAATGAGGATGAGACTGAGTACACAGCCGGAACGTTCTCATATAGTGTAATGAAAGAATGCACTATTAGTAAAACCAGCCAAAGCTTCTCGATAGAGCACTCTGGCCTGTGGGGTGAGGCGGTACGCCAGAGAAAGCCTGTCATAGTCAATGATTACGATACAACTACATTGTTTAAGAGAGGATACCGCGAAGGTCATGTGCCTCTGAAAAACCTGATGTTAGTACCGACATTCGATATCAATAGGATAGTAATGGTAACAGCCGTGGGAAACAAAGCAGGGGAGTATACTCAGGCGGACGTTAGTCAATTAACTATATTAATGGATGGACTGTGGCAGCACCTTGAGCGCAAACGCCTGGCAGATGAGCTGCGCCAACTAAACCAGAAACTAATTGATAAAGTTATCGAGGAAACTCAAAAAAGACAGCAGGGAGAGCAGCTCCTCACACAGCAGTCCAAAATGGCTGCAATGGGGGAGATGATAAGCCTGATAGCCCACCAGTGGAAGCAGCCGCTGAATGTCATATCTGTCACAGCGCAGGACCTTGGCGACGCATATGCCTTCGGTGAACTCAATGCTGAATATTTAAGCAGCATACAGGAAACAATCGTTAAACATGTAGAGTTCATGGTAAATACAGTCGATGATTTTCGCAAGTTCTTACGTCCATCAAAAGAGAAAGTCCTGTTTGATGTCAAAAAGGCAATAGAGGAGCTGGTTGGAATGTTCCTTGCGTATTTTGTGAAAGACAGTATCTCAATCAACATAATATCAGAAGAAGCGCTCTCCAGTTATAATATAACAGGCTATCCAAACGAGTTTAAGCAGGTCATTTTAAATATTATTAATAACGCGAGGGACGCTATTCTCTTAAAACGTGAGAAAGATCAGTCTGCCACGTCTGGAAGCAGAGACAAGATAGATATTTATATCTCCAATGACGGCGCTGAAAAAATAATAATCGCCATAAGCGACACCGGAGGCGGCATCCCTGAAGATATAGTGGACAGGGTTTTCGAAGCACACTTCACAACCAAACCGCTGACTACAGGCACGGGCATTGGCCTGTACATGTCAAAGACGATAATCGAAACCAACATGGGCTGGAAACTCACAGTAAGAAATATTGAAGGCGGGGCGGAGTTTAAGATAGAGATATGAAAGGATTCTGTGAAATCTAATTAATATATTAGTATATATGTCGATATTGCAGAGAATAAGGCAAAAAATAATAGATAAGGATTATTATATATCATCACATGCTGAAGATGAAATGTTTGACGATGCTTTAGAAAGAGAGGATGTTGAGAATGTAATACTGAGAGGCATAATTGAAAGAAAACTTATTACTGATATCAGAGGTACAAGATATAGGATTGAAGGTTTCTCGCTCAGGGGTGAAAGGGTACATGTAATATGCAGATTCAGGGAAAACAGTACCCTTGTAATAATTACGACATATGTAGTAATGGAGGAAAAATGATTTGTGAATTTTGTACTGGTAACACAATTGATAAAAAAGTAAGGAGGCAGCATTGGCTTCATGGGAAGTTATATATAGTAGAGAATGTCGATGCAGAGGTGTGTACTGAATGCGGAGAAAGGTACTTTCATGTAAAAACGCTCGAAATGATTGATAGAATGCTTGGTAGTGAGCATGAGGTAAAGGAAAGAATAGGTGTCGAAATTGTTACTATGTAAATGGCGGGGCGGAGTTTAAGATAGAGATATGAAAAAATGGCAGTCGAATGAATTTAAAAGGGCTTTAAACGCCTTTTATAAATGCAACAAAGTAATTCGTGCGAATAATGATGAAGCCCAATTATTGAAAGACCTGTGCAAGGTAATCGTTCATGATGCCGGTTACAGATTGGCCTGGGTAGGATATAAAGAAGCGGGCAAGGAAAGGCGTGTGTCTCCGGTATCTTCGTATGGTTTTGATGATGGGTATATAGAAAAGGCAGATATAGTGTGGAGCGAATCAGAAAGAGGATTCGGGCCAACCGGTACTGCAATTCGTCAGCAGAAACCTGTAGTATGCCAAAACATTACCATAGACGCACAATATGCACCCTGGAGAGAAGATGCGCTCAAACGGGGTTATGCGTCATCCATTGCATTACCGCTGATTATTAATGATATTGTTATTGGAGCGTTAAACATTTACGCCATAGAGCCTAATGCTTTCGACAGTGATGAGGTGGAGTTATTGCAGGAGATGACAGATGCCTTATCCTTCGGAATTTCACACATCCGCCAAAACAAGCGCCTTGTTGAAAGCGAAGAACGCTACAGGAGTATTTTCAATGAAACAATCGTGCCTGTTTTGATAATCAATCCAGAGACATTAGAGTTTAAGGATGTCAACGAAATGGCGTGTAAGTATTATGGTTACACAAAAGATGAATTTTTAAAAATGAGATTACCGGATATACAGACCCTTCCCGAAGAAAAACTAAAGGTAATCGCCTCAGAGGTAGTAGCTAAAAAGCGTAACTTATTAACAACCCGCCATCGCACATCAAAAATGGAAGTAAGAGATGTAGAGATATATACCGGACCTGTTACTATAGAGGGTAAGACAGCTATCTGCTCAACAATTCACGACATAACAGAGCGTAAACGGCTCGAAGAGGAATTAAAGGCAATAAACCTGAGACTGCGCAAAAAAGTGGAGGATGAGCTTGCTAAAAACGAGAACATGATTAATGGATACGCTTACTGTGAGATGATTTATGACAGTAATAATCATCCTTCCGATTTCATGTATTTAGAGGTTAATAAGTCTTTCGAAATGCTAACGGGATTAGAAAGAGAAAAGGTAATCCACAAAAGGGTTACCGAGGTATTCCCTTCGATAAAAGAACACAATCCTGAGCTGATAGAGATATATGGGAATGTAGCGTCAGGCGGGGGTGCAATAAATTATGAATTATTATTTGAGCCGCTGAACATTTGGCTCAATATCAATGTTTACAGTCCCAAAAAAGGGTATTTTGTTGCAATATTTGACGATTATACAGAGCGTAAGAACATGGAAACCGCACTGCGCGACAGTGAGGAAAAATATAGACTAATATTTAAACATGAAAATGACGCTATCTGCCTTTGTGATGCCAATACGTTGGAATTAATAGATTTAAACGATGCGTTTATCAATCTATATGGATATAACAAGGATGACATGAAAGACAAAACTGTAGACATTTTATCAGCAGAACCTGAGAAAAACATGGACACTATCCATGAGGCTATAAACTCAGGCAGTGCAATAGTTTCCCATAGATTACACAAGCACAGGGATGGAACAGTATTTCACGTTGAAATGAGCATCGGAACTTTTACATATAGAGGGCGAAGAGTACTATGTATAATATCGAGAGACATCACACAAAGAATACGGTTAGAAGAAGAATTGAGGCAGATAACAGTTAATCTTGAGAAGAGAGTGGCTGAAGAGGTTGAAAAAAACAGGGCGAAGGACCAAATAGTGTACGAGCAGTCACGGCATCTGTCAATGAGCGAGCTGCTTGTTAATATATCCCATCACTGGAGGCAGCCGCTTTGTGGTGTTGCCGTTTCAGTACAGGATATACGGGACGCGTATCTGCATAATGAATTAGATGCGGCATATCTGGATAAAAACATAAAAGACGCCATGTCAGAGTTAAAGGTGTTATCGAATACCATAGATAATTTTAGAAATTTCTATATCAGGAATGAACAGCAAACGCAATTCAATATATCAAGTGAGATAAACAAGGCTGAGTCCCTTATATTAGGATATGCAGCAGACATGGTCATTGACAAGGAATTAGACGAGACTTTGATGACACATGGGAATCCTAATGACTTTGCCCATGTAATTTTAAATATTCTAACCAATGCAAGAGACACGTTTCAACGAATGAAACTCCCTCGCGGTATAATCAGGATAAAACTATATAAGGATGACGCCGCAGACAGAAAGATCATAACAATTGCAAATAACGGTGGTGAGATTCCCGATGAGATAAAATCCAGGGTATTTGATCCATACTTTACAACCAAGGACAAGGCAAGAGGGACAGGCATGGGGCTGTATATGGCAAAGGTAATAATCGAGAATAATATGAACGGCACTATATCATTAAGAAATTATGATGGTTGGTGTGAACTGAGGATAGAACTATGATGAATGAGCCCTTGTTAAAAAACATAACGCTGCTATACGTAGAAGACGATGACTATATTAGAGCTATGCTTGTAAGATTTCTAAGAAGAAGGGTAGCCAAAGTCTATGAGGCAGTTAATGGCAGGGAAGGTCTGGACATCTTTATCTCAAATAAAGACGATATAGACTTAGTAATAACTGATATTCAAATGCCGGTTATGAGCGGAATGGTAATGATAGAAGAGATACGAAAAATAGGAGACCCACCGCCCATTATAATTACTACGGCCTACAACGACGAACTGCACACAAGCGATAAGGTATGCAGAAACACCATAAAGCCCATAGACACTAATCAGTTGCTTGAAAGCATAATGTTTTGTATGGGCGTGAAGTGATATGCAACACGGCCTGCCTCGTAAGGCTGTTGTCTTATTAAGCGGCGGGGTTGACTCTACAACAGCCCTTGCCATAGCAAAGCGGGCTGGTTATGAGTGTTATGCTATATCATATGACTATGGGCAGAGACATATCACAGAGCTTCTGAGCGCAGGGCGGGTTGCTGAGTTTCATGGGGCACACCGCCATATGGTTATGAAAATTGATATGAGAAGCATTGGCGGTTCAGCCCTGACAAGCGATATGGAAGTGCCAAAAGCCAGAGAGCAAGCTGTTGACGCTAATGGGGTATGCGGGATTCCCATAACATATGTCCCTGCAAGAAATACGATATTTCTTTCTTTTGCCCTGGCCTGGGCGGAGGTGTTGGAGGCATATGATATATTTATCGGGGCAAACTCCGTTGACTACAGCGGGTACCCTGACTGCCGCCCGGAGTACCTCCAATCGTTTCAGGCGATGGCCAATCTGGCAACAAAGGCGGGTGTTGAGGGTAGAGGAACTATTAAAATACACGCACCGCTGATAAGTATGACAAAGGCACAGATAATCCAGACAGGCATAGCGCTTGGAGTGGATTATTCGCTGACAAGCTCATGTTATGACCCAGGCCCCACCGGTGCGTGTGGGCTGTGTGATTCATGCGTAATACGCCAAAGGGGGTTTCATGAGCTTGGCATGAAAGACCCAATTAAATCCTTACTATGACTGTTGGCGTTAAGTCGTGATCCGTCTGTCTCCACAATAAGGGGCGCGTGGTCGGAGGGTGTGGGTGTTTTTTTCCTTCTTGGCCAGAGGTCAACACCAATGTCTTTTGTTATAGCCAGGGCCTGTGCCGTTGCCAGTGCGTAGTCAATCCTCATGCCCTGGTCTTTCCAGATGGCAGCCCCGTATGCCCACCACGTGTAGTGGCTTTTACCCGGGTGGCAGTGGCTGTATATGTCCGTAAAACCGCACTCAATAATAGTCTCAAAGGCACGGCGCTCTTCGGGCATTGTTGCAATTGTATCTTTCAGGGCAGCAGGGTCATACACGTCTGAGTCATAGCGTGCCACATTAAAGTCCCCAACGACGAAGGCCGTGTTATTCGTATCATGGGCTATTGTGCTGAGATATGATTTAAACTGCTCATACCACTGCAATTTATAATTATATTTTTCAGAGCCTCGCTCACCGCCATGAGGCGCATAGACGTTTACCACTGTGATGCCGTCTGCCGACCCGCCCAGGCGCACTTGCATGATGCGCCTCTGCTTGTCCCATTCTGTGTCTGAACCAAAACCTTTACTGACAGAGACAACAGGCAGCCGTGAGCATATCGCAACACCGTTAAATGCCTTCTGCCCATAGAGTTCACAGTGATAGCCCAGCGCCTGAAATTCATTAATGGGAAACCCCTCGTCAACCGTTTTGAGTTCCTGAAGACATAGAACGTCTATATCGTCGCCGCGGTGACTGAGCCAATCTAACAAAAGCCCCAGCCTTGCCCTTATTGAGTTAACGTTGAATGAACATATTTTCAATGATGTAGTTGCCCCTTCTTATTATGAACTCGGTAAATATAACACAGAGCGTGTCCTTTTTAAAAGAGAGCCTAATGGGGGAGACCCAAAACCCGATATAGAGAAGCGAAAAAAGTTAAAAGTCCCCGTGCTTAAAGGGTAGCAGATGATATAAGTATCACCTGAAAGGTTAAT
>LNQR01000004.1 GCA_001541255.1 Candidatus Magnetominusculus xianensis | reverse complement strand
GAAAGGAAAACAACGAGGCAGTAAAGGATATAGGCGTATAAACCTGGAGCCTACAGAGATAATAAATCATTATGCTGGGCATTGTAATGGTGTCACAGCAAAGTAGAAATGGATATCACAAGAAAGAGTTATCTGCAATCCATCGCATTGCCCCTGCTCAATCATCGACCACTGACCGTCTTAATTCTGGCAAATGATTTCAACGCCGTCCTGCGCAGTGCCTCCCTTAATTCTACATCTTTTATATCGGCAGAGAGTGACTCTACATATGCAATTTCCCCGGCAGACAACACGGCATCCGGCAACTCTGGCTCTGTCAGTTGATTTGACCATTCGACAGGCCCCGGCCTTAATCTTATCGAGGCTACGCCGAAGTCCTTCAGCTTAGAGACAATCGTGTCTTTGTGGAAGCGAAGCTCTGCCATCCACACATTGGAGCTTACATTTATTGTGAGCTGGGCATTTTTGAAAAAATCGGGTTGAGTGTTAAGTGATATTGGCGGGCCAATGAGCGTGTGCCAACGGTTTTTTATCTGCTCCAGCTTCATCGAATCCCCCAGCCCAAGATGCTCGACCAGGGATTCTATGAGAGATGCAGCCCTCTGAAGCCTGCCCATATACGCCTGCTAAACGGCCTTTTTTATTCTTCCAGAACGAAGACATCTCGTACAGATAGATACCTTTCTCGGCCCTTTGTCAGTAATTGCCCTCACGGGCTGAAGATTCGGGTGAAACCACCGCTTCGTCCTGTTGTTGGCATGGCTGACGTTATTCCCGACAGTCTTTGCCTTTCCACATACATAACAGCTTGCCACTATATTATCCTCCTCAGTCGGCTAAATTAATGCCGTATTCTAACAAAGCTGCTCTAAATAAGTAAATTGCCCTGTTTATTATTTTAGAGAAAATTGCGAACATGCTGCCATTTCCTTCACATCAACAGTTCAATTTGAGAAACAAAAGTCTATTGTGCTGGAATTGCCAAGTTATCTTACTTCGGTGGAGACCATTGTACACCATTAGGGGATATGGTGTCAGTATAATGTGCCCATTTACCGTTAATATAAGTATACATATACCCGTCTGAAGCCGATAGAATGCTCGTGCCATTGGTAAAATGCAGGGCATAGTTACCCTGTCCATCTGTTGTCACCCCTTGTGCTGTCGGTGTCCCGAAGATGGTGCTGTTAGAGCCATAAGAATAGACTCCATAAATCGCTATCATTGGGGGAACGAAATCATTTGGACAAAAAGCGACCACGTAGTTCAGCACACTAGTCGTCAACCTACAGTGGTATGTGGAACTCTTGTCGTCAAATTGCCATGAATACACACCTGGAGCAGCAGCATGCACATTAGCAACGTATTGGAGGGCCTTTGCGCCAAGCAATGGGTCTGTGGAGGGGGCAATGTTGCCCCAGTAGCTGCGCTTATTCGTAGAGTCTAATGCGTTGCACACTTCATTGTCATTATACTTTTGTTTAAAAGTAATGTTATCAAGAACATATGGACTACAGCCATAACCGCCTGCCCATTTATCCTGGGCGCAGCAACTGTCTGTCGTTTTACCATCAACTACTTCATCTATACAGTTATAGCCGTCTTTCTGGACATTGCTGTTGCTGCAACATATATTGGCAACAGTATTCGATTTAGGGGATAAGGCAAGTTTACTTATGGCATATTGGCATGGGCTATAACAGGAGACACCATCTGAAAGCAGCATATTATCAGGGCAGGCTGGATTTGCAGTGTGCCCCATAGTTTTGCACCAATGGGCTGGGTCTGGATTGTCTCCACCACCGGGGTTGCCTATTTTTGGTGGGTCGTAAGGATATACCGGGGTTACCATCACCGGTACCCCGAAGCCGTCGACGAAACTTATGTCAACAGTATCATAGGGACCATACACCGTGTCATTAGGCGAGTCCAAGGTTAACTCGAAGAGGCTTGTAGGAGGATTTCCGCCCTGGGCGCACTTCACCGCGAATTTCGATTCATTGTCTATACAACCACCAGTAATACAACAATCCGCATAAGGGTTAGGACACACCCCTGTACTATCAAAAGTACAACCCGTGCGTGGCCAGAATCTGCCTGACCATCCGTTTGCTATGGTTTTTACGATAATTGAACTGTTATCCATTTTCCAGCCGTCGCTTGGGGATGTCGCTGTCTCACCAAACTGTCCTACCCAGATAGGGTAACTGCAATTGTTGATGAACATTACATAGTGGGACTGGGAATCGGCGTTGCACGGGATAACCTTCAAAAACATTAATGCTGAAAATACTAAGATTAAGACGACGAGATTCATAAATACGCGCATTCGCATTGGTTGTGTCCTCCTTATAAAATATTTGTCGATATTTCGGTAATGATACAGACTTACACTATTTGGATAATAACATAAATTCTTCCCTAAAGCAATGTGTTTTTTCTCCTCTCTATATCGGTTTTAGGGTTTATCATTTTAGACAAATTAATGTAGAATAGTATAAAGGGGATAAGATTTATGAAAGACGACATAGAGTTCAGGACAGAGGCACAGGTACTCATAGCTATGAATGATAATGAGCCGGAGGCTGTGAGGTTTATTGCACCACTTCAGGGTGGCGGCCAAATTGATGTCATCAATGTAACCTGGCGCGATTTTCTCTCTTACTCATCTAAGGCAGCCCTGTATCTTTCAGAGCTGGGCGTCAGACCAAATACAAAAGTGGCAGTATATGCGAAAAATCGTCTTCAATGGCCATTTTGTCTTATGGCAATCCACGCCTGCCGCGGTGTCTTCGTCCCCGTCTACCACTCATACACACCAGCGGAGGTTGAGTATATCCTCACGCACTCGGACTCGGAGATTCTGATAACAGAACTGGACATGCTCAGTGTGCTGCTTAAAATATGGAACCGCCTGCCGCCTATCAGAAAGATTATTCTCATGGACATGAAGCTGGATTTCACACAGAGCATCGCTGATTTTGATAAGCTGAAAGATAAAATCGTGTTCATAGACGATGTGTACGCAGACGGTGAGAGACTGCTCCGTGATGACCCCGATGGCTTTACACGTCTTGCCGCACAAATCACAAAAGACGACGTATCTACGATTCTTTATACCTCCGGCACAACCGGCCCCCCCAAGGGCGTTGTCCTGACATACGAAAACCTCTACGTAAACGCCGGTGACTGGATAGATGTCCTTAGCCCGCTGATTCCTGAGACCCGTGTAGACCTGCTCTGGCTTCCTATGTCGCATATATTCGGTTGGGGCGAACTTGGGCTTGGCAATACGCTTGGCTTTACGACATACTTTACAACACCATTTACCGTGCTTTCCGATATGCCCACAGCAAGGCCGACTATATTTATAAGCGTCCCTGCATACTGGGAAAAGCTGTATCTTACGGCAAAGGCTGCGTCTGAGGACAAGACTGAGCAGATGGCAAAGCTCAGGGAACTGACCGGCGGACGGCTGAGGTTTTGTCTTTCCGGCGGGGCGGGGCTGAAACGAGAGGTCAAGGAGTTTTTCTACGAGGCCGGACTCCTGCTGATTGAAGGCTACGGCCTCACCGAGTGTTCCCCCACGCTGACTATGAACCGGAAGGACGACTTTGATTTCGACACTGTTGGAAAACCCTTCCCACGCGTAGAGCTGCGACTTGCAGCCGACGGGGAAATCTTGGCAAAGGGTTTAAATATCTTTAAGGAATACTATAAAGACCCTGCCGCAACAAAAGAAGCCTTTGACGAGGACGGGTGGTTCAAGACCGGAGACCTCGGCGAGTTTACAGAGCGTGGGTTTCTTAAAATAAAGGGCAGAAAAAAAGAAATCATCGTCACATCGGGAGGGAAAAACATATCCCCACAGCTCATTGAACTACGCTTTAAGGACGACCCCTATATTGAACATATCGTCATCTACGGCAACGAAAGAAAATACCTTACAGCACTGGTAACACTCAAGCAAGACACCGTCTCAGCATATGCAAAACAGCACGGCATAACATTCTCCGAATTTTCAGCGCTGGTAATAAACCAATCAATAACTGCCCTCATCCAAAGCAGGATTGACGAGGTAAACAAAGACCTCGCCTCGTTTGAAACCATTAAGAAGTTTTATATCTACGACGGGCATCTGATGCCTGGCAATGGATTCCTGACCCCATCGCTGAAGCTGCGAAGGAAAAACATCCACGAGGCATTTAAAGACAGGCTCGATGCCCTATATTCTCAGTGATTTTTTCGTTTATCTTCTATCAGCGTAAGCAGCGCTTCAAAGGCATCGATGAATTGCTTTACGCCCTCATCCTCAAGCGTCTGCGCAATGGTCTCTAAGTTAATATTTAAGTCCGTAAGTGAATCCAGCGTTTCGTCAACTGTCTTGAGGTCAAAGTCGATAGCGCGGGATACCTTGCCGTGGTCTTTGAATGCCTTCACGGTTTCAACAGGCATAGTGTTAATGGTATTAGGGCCAATCAATGACTCCACATAGAGGCAATCAGGGTAGCGCGGGTTTTTCGTACTCGTACTTGCCCAGAGCAGGCGCTGGATTTTTCCGCCCTTGTGCTTGAGTTCGATATATTTATCAGATGAAAACAGCAGTATCATTGTCTGATAGGCCGCCTTTGCACAGGAGATTGCAGCCTTCCCCTTAAGCGATTCCGCCCACTCCTTTTCGGCAGGGTTAAGGGCATGTTCTGTCCTGTTGTCAAGGATTTTGTCAACGGCAGTATCGATGCGGCTGATAAAGAAGCTGGCAACCGATGCCACGTTATCTATAGGCTTACCTGAGTTGAGGCATTTTTTCAGACCGTCTAAGTATGCGTTTGCAACCTCGGCATAGCGCACTACTGAAAACAACAGCGTGGCGTTGACGTTAAGGCCCTCGGCGGTTAATTGAGTGATGGCCTTGAGACCTTCTTTTGTTGCTGGAACTTTTATCATAATATTGGGTCTACCGATGAGTTTAGCAATTTCTCTGGCTTCTGATATTGTCTTTTCTGCATCATGGGCGAAGCGCGGGTCTACTTCTATGCTGACATAGCCGTCAACGCCTTTTGATGATTCATAGATTGGCAGCAGGGCATCGGCAGCGGAGGCGATGTCGGCGATTTCGAGTTTGTATAAGATTTCTTTTGCTGTGAGAACTGTGTATTTAAACAATTCAGCTAACTGCCCGTTGTAGTCAGCGCCGTCTTTGATGGCCTTATAAAATATACTTGGATTTGAGGTTATGCCCCTGACGCCGTCCTGGTCAATCAATTGTTTGAGCGCGCCGGAGTTAATCAACCCCCTGCTGATATTGTCATACCAGAAACTCTGCCCAGCCTTATGCAGCTCTACCAGTGGATTTACCGCCATTGTAAGCCCCCGTCAATATTTTTTTCACGGCACTGTCCTGCCGCAGATAGGTTCGGTTCTACTTTATAAAGTATATAACAGCGCGCTGATTTTTTGGTAGTAGGTCATTATTATTTTTAGTGGTATGGGTACAAAGGCATGCGGCACTTGAGCTGGCGGTACGTCGTTGTCCAAATTCAACTTGTTCAGACTACCCATCGATATTTAACATAATTGTAATGAGACAGTAATAAAGATTTAACGAAACCTTAATAATGTTGTAATCTCCGCTAAGTTATCATATATCATGGTAATGGATAAAAGAAAAGAGGAGGGAAACCGGATGGCAGTATATCTCCACAGCGTACCCGGCAGGCTGCGTATAAAGTCTCCAGCGCTAAAAGGTGACAAGAGGGAATTTCTCGAAAATCTATTTATAGGGTTTGACGGCGTAAAGTCCGTTAAGTCAAATCCCCTGACAGGCAGCCTTGCAATAAGCTACTGTCCTGAGCTAATCGACTCGGAGATCATAATGCATATGCTCGAAAAAAGAGGCGGCATCGATTTATCAAAGACAATATCCAATGACGAGTATCTTCACAATGCCTTTTCGAAGGCTGGGGGATTTATCAGCAAGGTTCTGTTTGGCAGCGCTATGGATATGGCACTGGAGGGTACAGCCCTGTCTTTTCTTTCGGTTCTCGTATAATTAAATATGACTGCACTGCTGTAAGGGAGGTTAATAAATGGATTTGTTTAAGGGAAATGCGTTATCCGGTCTGGCAATAGGAATAGGGGCGGCTGTGCTGTCTCCTGTGATAATACCAATACTTGCCTCTGTTGTGAAACCGTTGACGAAGGCAGCTATAAAGGGCGGTATTATTGCCTATGGCAGAGGGTTAGAGTTAGCCGCTGAGATTGGCGAGGTAGTCGAAGACCTCGTTGTTGAGGCAAAGGCAGAGTTGGTAGAGGCTGCCTCTGCGGATAAGGTGGTCTAAGAGATGATTAATGAAGGTATTGTGTGTCATCAATCTCCAGGCAGGTTAAGGATAAAAGTACTGGCAGCTAAAGGAGATGCAGAGTATTTTGCAGACATGAAAAAGACACTTGCAGGGAATCCTAAAATAAGCTCCGTTGAAGTCAATCCCATTACAGCAAGCATTTTAATCCTTCATAATACGACTAACGACGAGATTTTAACCTACACCGGTCAACAAGGTTTAATAAAAATAACCGTGCCTGACAAGAAAGCCGAGAATGTCGCGAACAAAGTCTCCGGGCTGTTTAAGACAATCAACAGCGGCACCGTGGCTGCTACCGGCGGCGGTCTGGATTTGGCAAGGGTCTACTTTCTCGCACTGGTGGGCTTTGGGGTTTATCAGCTCAGCATGGGGAATTTTGTAGTGCCACCGTGGTACACCGCCTTCTGGCACGCACACGGGATGTTTACCAAATATCTGGCAAAGTAATTCAGGATTAAGCGGGCAGCTAAACACCTGAACGGGAAATCTTTGTTTATTAAAAAACAAGGAATATTAACCATAGGTTATATGATAATGCAATTATAATTATTTCAAATGGGGGAATAATGAGCGCTGTAACTCTGGAAAGCCGCGAAGCTGTGTCCTTGCAGGCAAATATTAATTGCCAAACTATAGTCCCAATGCACGTCAAAGTCAAAGGCAGGGCAAGGTATAAAGTACGCGGGCTTTACCGCTGTGATTCCCTGAAAGAGCATATTTTCACACATCTTACCAGAGAACCCGGCATCACCAGTGTTGCCATAAACACCCTTACGGCAACCGTATTGATTAACTATGACAACGTAGGCACTTCAGCAGCAGTATCCTCTTACTTGCAGTCCATAGTTGGTAATTATAAGAATCCCATAGACGCAGATAAGTTTTATTTACAGCCTTTTAGTGTAAGAGAAACTATCAAAGGGCTTTTAAAACCGATTAAAACCCCTGTCAAAGCATCACAGCAGTCAAAAAGTATCGAAATCAAAAAACGGCTCAACGACAACCCTCTAAACGAAAAACAAGATGTCATCTCGTGGCAAAACATGAAAAAGGACTATGTCATATCGTACTTTAACAGCTCACCGGTAACTGGCTTATCTGCTGAATTCGCGGCGGAGCTGCTGCATGGATATGGTCGTAATATACTGCCGGAAGCAGCGGTGCGATCAAGGTGGGCTATGTTTTTTGAGCAGTTCACCTCGTTTCCTGTGCTGCTTTTAGGGGGAGCTGCCGTGTTGTCGGCTGCCACTGGCGGGATTGCCGACGGGATTGTTATATTGAGCGTGGTATTGATTAATGCCATAATAGGTTATGTAACTGAGAGCCACACCGAAAAGACTATTAATTCTCTCAAGAAACTTGTAAGACCTTATACATTTGTCTTAAGAAACGCCAAGGCAATAGAGATAAGCGTTGAGGAGGTAGTGCCGGGGGATATAATAATTTTAAAGCCTGGCACATACATCCCTGCCGATGCCAGACTTGTCGATTCTCACATGTTAAGCGTTGACGAGTCTGCCCTGACGGGTGAGAGTATGCCGGTTATGAAGCAATCGGGGCAGCTGAAAAAAAGGGACATTCCGCTTGCTGACAGAACTAATATGATATATATGGGGACGCTGGTCACAGGGGGCCAGGCGTTAGCCATCGTAACGGCAACCGGAAGATACACAGAAATGGGGCAGATACAAACCCTTGTCGGTGAGGCTGACCAACCAGCAACCCCAATGGAGATTCAATTAGAACGCATTGGCAACAAGCTTGTGCTTATCTGTGCCGGTGTGTGCGGCCTTGTATTTGTTACTGGTCTTCTGCGCGGATTTGGACTGCTGGAGATGGTTCAGGCCTCTATATCTCTGGCGGTTGCGGCAATACCTGAGGGGCTTCCGGCAATGGCTACGACTGTGCTGGCGCTTGGTATAAATAAGATGAAACAGCACAATGTCCTGATTCGCCGCCTCGACGCCGTAGAAACCCTCGGCTCTGTCCAGACAATTTGCCTCGATAAGACCGGCACACTGACCTTAAACAGGATGACGGCCGTATGTATTGTCACGATGTCACAGAATATCACCATATCTTCAGGACGTTTGTTCTCTGAAGACGCCCAGATGGTGACTTCCCTGTCACCTGAGCTTGAAAGACTTGTTCACGTGGTAACGCTCTGCAGCGAGACACTGATTCGCAAAGAGGAAGGCAGCTATGTCATCGATGGCTCCTCAACAGAAAACGCCCTCGTTCATATTGCTATCGGTCTTGGGATGGATGTCCTGCATATGAGAAAGAGTTACCCCCTGTTAAAAATAAAACACCGCTCTGAGGGCAGTAATTACATGATTACACTGCACAGGTTCATTGGAGACAGTGCCTTTGGAGATGCTGCGGGAAAAAAACTTGCCGCTGTCAAAGGCTCACCTGCAGAGGTGATGGATTTATGTACGTCATATCTGAAAGACGGCATTGAGTATGAATTTATAAATGGCGAAAGGGCACAGATACAAAACGAAAACGAGATACTTGCCAGCAAATCGCTGAGGGTACTGGCAGTAGCATATAAATTTGTCGATGACGATGACACGGCAGACCTGACCACAGGGCTGACATGGCTTGGGCTTGTAGGCATGGCAGACCCCGTTAAGCCAGAGGCTGCACAGTTTATTAAGGCATTTCACACGGCAGCTATAGACACAGTAATGATAACAGGAGACCAGCTGCCTACAGCCTATGCAATAGGGAAGGAGCTGAATCTTGGCAAGGATGGCCAGATTGAAATCATGGATTCAACCAGTCTGAGTGAACTAAGCCCAGATGTGGTGAGCGCGTTGTGTGAAAATGTAAATGTTTATGCCCGCGTAAGCCCTGCTCAAAAGCTGCAGATAGTGCGCGCATTACAAAGGGCGGGAAGGGTTACTGCTATGACTGGCGACGGGATAAACGATGGGCCTGCCCTTAAGGCTGCTAACATTGGTATTGCGATGGGGCGAGCAGGGACTGACGTATCTCGTGAGATAGCAGATATAATTTTGGAAAACGATAATCTTGAGACGATGATAATCGCAGTAAGCCACGGGCGGGCTATATACAGCAATATCAGGAAATCTGTCCGCTATCTTCTCTCTACGAATATGAGTGAGATAATGGTCATGTTTGCATCAATCGCGGCAGGATTTGGTCACCCGATAAGCGCTATGCAGCTCCTGTGGATAAATCTTATTTCAGACATTTTTCCAGGCATTGCCCTGTCGTTAGAGCAGCCGGAACCGGATATAATGAGCCAGCCCCCCAGAGACCCCGGCGAAGATATAATCGGGGTAAAGGATTTCAAGCGTATAGCCTTTGAGTCTCTGACGATGAGCGCTGCATCGCTTGGGGCATATACATATGGCATTGCCAGATATGGCCTTTCGCCGCGTGCCGGTAATATGGCATTTTTGAGCCTCTCGACCTCACAGCTCCTACACGCCATAAGCTGCCGCACGGACAAACACAGCATCTTCGACAAAGAGACGCTGCCGCCAAATAAATATATGAACATTGCACTGGCAGGGTCATTCCTGCTGCAGATTCTTGCCCTTACTGTACCGGGGCTAAGGAATTTGTTAAAAATATCACCGGTAAATCTTACGGACGCACTGGTGACAGGGGCGGCATCAGTCATTCCACTGTTAATAAATGAGGCAACAAAAAGACCGGCAAAAACAGTAACTATGGAGGTAAACACTCTATGAATAATGACTTTATGCTGACATCAGAGTCCGTAACGCCTGGACATCCTGATAAACTATGCGACCAGATAAGTGACGCAATAGTGGATCATTCCTTACAGCAGGACCCCCACACCAGAATAGTCGCCGAGTGCGCCGTGTCAACATCGATAGTGTTCATAGCCGCGATGTTCGACTCTAAGGCCGTCATGGATTTTGGTAATATCGCAAGAAAGGTAATACGCCGGATTGGTTACAACAAAAAGGCATTTAATGACAAAACATGCAGCATAATTACAAGTCTCAGGGAACTTAAGGCCGACCCGGACAGCAAATATGACGAACACAAGATGTCAGACACTGAGATGGATGAAATAGCAGTGAAAAACAACGCGACCATATTCGGGTTTGCCTGTAATCAGACACCCTCTCTGATGCCGCTTCCCATATGGCTGGCCCATAAGATTGCGACAAGGCTTGCCGGGGCACATCTTGATAAGACATTGCCCTATCTTACCCCCGACGCCAAGGTGCAGGTCGGAGTAGAGTATAAAAACCGCCTTCCATACAGAATACACAGCATAATAGTACAGGCGGCACAAGAAGGCTCTGACGTGCCGTCAATTGAGAAACTCAGAGCAGACATCAGAGAGCGGGTGATAGATGCTGCCTTTAGAGATGACCACATAGGGCTGGATGACAAGACACGTATCTTTGTAAACCCGGACGGGGCATTTGTAACGGGCGGCCCTGCAACACACTCCGACCTCACCGGTAGAAAGAAGGCAATGGACACATACGGCGGCTATGCAAGGAACTCCGATGCTGCCCTAAGCGGCAAAGGCCCGCTTAGAATCGACAGAGTGGGGGCATATATGGCACGCTATGCGGCAAAAAACGTGATAGCGGCAGGGCTGGCTCAGGAGTGCGAAGTACATGTGAGTTATTCCATTGGGCTTGCCAGGCCGGTAAGCATTCAGGTCGATACATACGGGACAGGAAAGATTCATGACCAGAAGGTTGAAGATATAATAGCGTCGTTATTTGACTTCAGACTGCCGGCAATCTTAAAGAAATTTAATCTCAGATACCTGCCAAACAAGGCAAACGGGGGAAGTTTTTATCAGAAACTTGCAGTGTATGGTCACTTTGGACGTACTGAGATGGAATTGCCGTGGGAAGCCACTGATATGCGTGATAAAATATTATCCCTAAGCGGTCTTTGATTTAACCCTTGCAAATATCACTATGTCATTAATCGTGTTTTCAACAATAACTCGTCCTGAATCTGGTATAATAAAAACTAATTGAAATCGCTTACCGGGAGTTCTAACCGGCCATTTTGCTGTGATGTCAGCAATATGCTGCAACAGAGGCTGCCCAGGACAACTGGAGACTGCACCTGATAAAGGAGGACTTACGATGCACTTAAACAGCCATGACTGTGAAGATTTGGACAAGGAACCAGTTGATGAGCAACCAGTCATAACAGAGGACAAAAACATAGATGAGATGAAATACCTGCTTTTAACCGGTAAGGGCAAAACAAAAGATATACGGAGGGTTATTATTGGCGGCAATATCCTGTGACAAGGGCAGCGCAGTCATACCGGAGACACGGGGTAAGTGCATGAGAGTTCTTGATTGTACGGTAGTTGTGTGGAAGGAACAAGAGGGTTATGTTTCTAAATGCCCTGAGTTGGGTGTTGCGAGCTGCGGAGATACTATTTCGGAAGCCGTAAAAAATCTTCGTGAGGCAGTCGAGCTGTATCTCGATAATGCTGTAGCACTTGGTTTGATAGAGGATATAGAGGAAAGTTTAACGACTGAAGAGAAGTTTACATCACATATTGAAATCGCATATCATGCCTAAGTGAAACTTATTAAGTGTATCATCCAGTCAAGGGAGGACACAATGAAAACCTACACAGCAGTGATTGAGCGTTGTTCAGATACAGGTTTATATGTGGGATATGTACCAGGGTTTCCTGGCGCGCATTCTCAGGCTGATACCCTGGATGAACTCAACCATAATTTACAAGAAGTAATAGAAATGCTGCTTGAGGATGACAGTCACTCATAGCAAATTCATATGAACGATAACAACAACGTCCTCACAGTTGCAGGGCTTAAGAAGAATTATAAGGACAAAACTGCCGTTGCTGGCATCAGCTTTGACTTTTCGGCAGGAGAGTTTGTCGGGCTATTAGGCCCAAACGGTGCCGGTAAGACCACCACGATTAAGATGCTTACAGGACTGATTAGACCTTCTGCTGGCATGATTTACTACTACGGAAGCGACTTCAAACAGGAATCTCAAAAAACCAAATCACTCATCGGCGTCGTGCCTCAGCAAAATAATCTTGACAGAGACCTTACCGCCTACGAAAACCTCTACCTGCACGCGATTCTCTACGCCATCCCAAAGGCGCTCAGAAAAACGCGGATTGACGAGTTGCTTGATTTCTCCGGCCTCACAGAATATCGCAACCGCCAGGTCAAGACCTTCTCAGGCGGTACGATGCGCAGGCTTGTCATACTGCGCGCCCTCCTGCATGAGCCAAAGATACTATTCCTTGATGAGCCAACAGTCGGTCTTGACCCTCAGATTAGGCGCGTCATTTGGGATTTCATCGTAAAGATAAACCGGATGAAAAATACTACGATTTTATTAACCACCCATTATATCGAAGAGGCCGAGAGGCTCTGCAAACGGGTACTGATAATCAACGACGGCTCAATTATCGTTGACGGCACCCCGGAGGCTCTTAAAAACGGCATTGGGCACTTTGTCCTTGAGGTCTATAAAGGCGAAGGAATCGAAGAGGAATTCTTTGACACCAGACCACTTGCCCTCGCTGCGCTTGAGAAATCTACAGATACTTGCAAGATACGAGAGGTCACGCTTGAGGATGTGTTTTTAAGGCTCACGGGAAGGAGAATCAATGTTTAACGGGCTTTATGCTGTGCTGTACAGGGAGCTGACGATTTATCGAAAGAGGGCAGTGAAACAAATGCTTTCATCATCTCTGTCGCCGCTCTTGTTTTTAATCGCCTTTGGCTGGGGCTTTGGCAGGGATGTTACAGTGAGCGGGCTGCCATATATTGCCTTTTTGATTCCCGGGCTTATTACAATGAACAGCCTTAATCAGAGTTTTGCTATATCTGCGGAGATAAACATATCAAGATTTTACTTTCATACTTTTGATGAGTATCTCATAGCGCCGGTCTCACATGCAGGGATTGTGATTGGCGAGGCGGTGTTCGGGGTCTTTCGCGGGCTTCTGGCAACGCTTATTATTTTTATCTATGCCTTTATTTTTAATGTTTCGCTGTCGTTTAATCCACTGTTTTTTGCGGCGATTCTTC
Source organism: Candidatus Magnetominusculus xianensis (assembly GCA_001541255.1). Taxonomy (GTDB): domain Bacteria; phylum Nitrospirota; class Thermodesulfovibrionia; order Thermodesulfovibrionales; family Magnetobacteriaceae; genus Magnetominusculus; species Magnetominusculus xianensis. The sequence goes on along the minus strand of LNQR01000004.1, from coordinate 62,163 downwards.
TTCATACATTTATTTTTTCCTTTCTTGCCGTTACGACTTCTATGGTTGTAAAAGACCATTCAGGGCAGGCGCTTGTCAATAACTTCGTCATTACGCCGATGATATTTCTCTGCGGCACATTCTATCCCATCGACAAGCTCCCCTATGCCTTCAAGCTGCTTGTGTATGTATTTCCGCTGACGTACTCGACAAAGGTCATTCGGGCAGCCCTGACCGGAGGCGAGGTGAGTTTTATATATGTCGGTCTTATGATGTTTTATTGTATAATATTCTTCTTAACGTCGCTGTGGGCGTTGAGAAGTGCTGAGGCATGATAAAATATGAACAATAACATAGTCCACTCTATAGGGCTTGGTCCTGGTGACCCTGAGCTTGTAACAATTAAGGCCAAACGCATCCTTGAGACCTCAGACGATGTAATAGTCCCGCAGTCTGATGCCCTCGGCAGGAGTGTGGCCAAGGACATAATCGTCCACTATGTGGATTCCTCCAGGCTCATCATGTACTACTTCCCTATGAACAACAACAAGGAGCAGTTGAGGCAGAGATACACCGAACTGGCAGAGAAAATAAAGGCTCTCGTTGCCGATGGCCGAAAGGTATCATATGTTTCCATGGGCGACCCTACGATTTTCAGCACATCGAACTATCTGACTGAAACACTCCTTGCCCGAGGGATTAATGTAGTGCATGTTCCGGGGATTAGTTCTATTAATGCCTCGTCATCACTTCTTGGCATTCCCCTGACCAGCAAGGGCGGTGATTTTGGGGTATATGAGCTACCGGAGGATGTCCAAAGGACAGTCGAACTGATTCAAAGACATCAGACCACTGTATTTATGAAGGTAAATAAAAAGCTGCCCGTGCTTCTTGAGGCCATAAAGTCAGAGCCGCCCGATGCCGCATATCTTGTAAACAGGGTTACGCTTGATGGACAGCAGAGCTTCGATTTACTAAACGAGCTGTTGCCGAAAGAACCCCTGTATCTTTCCATAGCGCTGGTCAAGAAAAAAAAACTAAAAGGCACTAAGTGAAACCCACGCTCAGAAAGGGATTTACAACCGGCACGGCAGCCGCAGCCGCAGCAAAGGCCGCCACTATATTGGCGTTCACCGGACACCTTCCAAACGAAGTCAAGGTAACGCTGCCAGAGGCTCTGAGGACGCTTGATATAAAAATACACAAGGCAAGCCACCATCATGGCATCAACGGCAGAAGCGCTGCCTCTGTAATCAAAGACGGCGGAGATGACCCTGACGCCACGTCAGGGCTTGAGATAATTGCGGCCATGAGCCTGATAAATACTCAACCAAGCAGATATGGCGGCGCTGAGGTTATCATAAAAGGCGGCGACGGTGTCGGCATTGTAACAAAGGCAGGGCTTCAAGTACCAGTCGGCGCACACGCAATCAACCCCGTCCCGCTCTCAATGATACGAACTGCTGTCAGAGAGGCCGTCCCCTCCGGTCTTATTGAAGTGGAGATAATAGTACCAGAGGGACAGAAGGCTGCTCAGAAGACATTTAACAGCAGACTTGGCATCATAGGCGGTATCTCGATAATCGGCACAACGGGGATAGTGGAGCCGATGAGCGTGGAGGCCATAAAGTCAGCCATCACCTGTGAACTCGATGTGGCATACGAGGAGAACTCATCGACAGTCTATCTGTCACCTGGGAAGATTGGTGAGGAGTCACTTAAGTCAATATTTCACGGGGTTCATGTGGTGCAGATGAGCAATTTTATTGGGGATTCCCTTCAGTACGCGATGACTAAGGGATTTAAAAAAGCTGTAATCGGCGGCCATCCCGGGAAACTGGCAAAGCTCCTGATGGGGTATTTCGACACACATTCTGGGAACTCCCCGCAGGCCACCGGGTTTGTTGCAGGATATTTTGGTCTTGAGGGTGAATATAACACGGTTGAGGAGATAATTGAATATATGCAAAATACGAAAAAATTTGACGCGATGGCATACGATATAGCTGTGAAAATAAGGGCGCTCTACGGGTTTTCATCTGTGGGCGTGTATTTATTCAATATGAAAAAACAACCCATAGGAGCGGCGGCATGTACAAGATACTGGTGATAAGCGCTGGACCGGGCGGGGCACAATACATGACATACGCTGCCGTTAAGAGGGCGCGCGAATGTGAAATATTAATTGGTACGCGCGGGCAGCTTACCGCGCTTGATATTGCCCCATCGGAAAACGCCATCGAGGAAAACAGGATAGAAGAGATACTTAATCTAATTGGCCGCTATGAAGACAAACTCATCGGGGTCTTAGTAACCGGTGACGCTGGCATATTCAGCCTGTCGCAAAAGATATATGACCGGTATGGGAAGGGCTCTGTGCTTGAGGTAATCCCGGGGGTGTCGTCCATACAGGCCGCGTTTGCAAAAATAAAGGAGTCATGGCTGGACGTAAGGGTGTTTTCATTTCACGGCAGGCAGATAGAGGGGGCAGAGGAATGCCTGCAATGCCCGAAGGCGGTCATACTCTGCGACAAACAAAACACCTCTCGTGTGATTTTAGAGGCCATGATACCATTAGGGCTGTTCAGCCAAAAGCGGGACATATATGTCTGCCAAAACCTGACAAGAGACGGCGAAAAGATAATAGAAATAAAAAATCCTGAAGCACTCCAGACAATAACACCGGCAGGCAAGGAGCTTATTCTTCTTAATCTTGGTAAAATGCTTGAGTAATGCTAAAGTGACCCCCTTTGTCAAGACCACTTGGACTTATGATATTCACTCTCCAGGCTACTTGACTTTCACAGGGGTTTAATGTATAGTAGACCATATCTTGCGAGGGTTGTCTATGTTGTAGTTGTGAAAAATGGAGGGATATATTATGTCAGTAGAAAGCGCAACATCATTTATGAAGAAGTTGAGTAGTGATGCAGCATTTCGTAACAAGATGGAAGCTACCAAAGACGAAGCTGCACGTAAGAAAATGGTAAAGGATGCAGGCTTTGATTTCACGATGGACGAGTTAAAGCAGGTTGTACCCGGAGATCATCATGCCAATCTTGGTAAAGGCGAATTAAGTGAGAAAGACCTTGAAAAAGTAGCAGGTGGCTCTTCTGCCTCATGGACGGCGGTTGGAGTTGGTGCAGCGGCTCTTGGCGCTTAGTTCACGCTGATAAGCATCGGCATTTTCTCAGGGCTTCGTGCCGAAGGCTTATTTAGTCTTGTTAAGCATTGTATTAACGTTGCATAGACAACCCAATTAAATTGCAAGACAGTCTCTGCGGAGGCTGCACTACGCTGTAAACAGGTTTTTCAGCATTGTGAAGCTGCCGCTGTTGCAGCGCTAAAACAGCATGTCATATGACTTTACTATGAAAAAATTAAATCGCAAAAGCATAATAAATGTCTGCCGCAAACGGTGATGCGGTAAACTACCGGGGGGCGTTCTACAGCCAGCCCAAAGAATGTCACGATGGCCTCTACAGGACATTCTCTCCCTCTGAGACCCTTAAGCGTATTGCCCCATGTTTCAGGACTGTTGGTCTTACGCGGCTTTCAGATATAACCGGACTGGACAGGATAGGCATACCGGTTGTCGCCTCCATCAGGCCAGGGGCCAAGACAATAACTACGTCATCGGGCAAGGGAGCCACCATAGAGGCAGCCATGGCCTCAGGGGCAATGGAGAGCATAGAAGTATTTCATGCCGAGACAATCGATTACCCCGTAATTATATCGTCTTATAAAGAATTAAGCAAGCGCTGCAACATTATTGAACTACACCAGCTTGCCCTCACAAAACACTCTATTTTTAACGTAAACAGGCCGGAGAAATGGGTAATGGGCTGGGATATCGCCACTCAATGCGAGGTAGCCGCCCCACTGCTTCAGGTCTCACTGGACTATGCCTATGGACTTGACGGCCTGACAATATCCTTCCAAATGGGCTCAAACGGACTGGCGTCGGGGAATCATTTCCTTGAGGCGCTGAGCAGCGCCCTGTTTGAGGTTATCGAAAGGGACGCGATTGCCTGCTATACAGAGGCAAACGTTAAACGCAGTTGCCCTCTTAAGAGGATTGACCCGTCAACTATCGGCTATGACAGCGTAACAAAGTTGATTGAGCGTTTTGAGTCTGCTCACGTCCGCCCTGTTATCTTTGATTATACCGTAGATACAGAGGTTCCGGTATTTGTTACATATATATATGATTTAAACTCCAGACATATGGGGGTGTATAAGGGCGCGGGCGCTCATTTAGACCCTGAGACAGCCCTTGTCCGGTCACTTACCGAGGCCGCTCAATCACGCCTGTTAGTGATAGTCGGCTCCAGAGACGATATATTCAGGCATACTTACTCGTCGCTAAAGCTCGACGACAATGCTGTAATCCTTAACTACTTCAATAAATCAGGCCAGACCATGAGCGCCTTCGACAGGCATGACGAATCCACAGGTACGTTTGAAGGCGATATTTTATTATGTATTAAAAAGCTAAGACGTGCCGGGCTTAACAGGGTTATCGTTTATGACCTGACGAAGCCGGACATAGGTATACCTGTGTTGAGGGTCATTGTGCCTGGCGCAGAGGGATATATGTTTAAGCACTATACGCCGGGCACCAGGGCAAAAAAGTTTGCTGCCAGTTTTGCTGCCAGAGAGGTCTGGCAGTGAAATCCATAATATTTCTTGGTCCAACCATGCCGGTAGAAGAGGCCAGGGCTATTTTGCCTGATGCGGTATATCTGCCACCAGTAGAACAGGCAAGCCTTCTTAGTGCCGTCACTACATATAAACCAGATGCCATAGGCATTATTGACGGCCTGTTCGGACAGTCCTTGTCTGTGTGGCATAAGGAGATACTCTATGCGCTGGAGCGCGGCATACTGGTGTATGGCTCAAGCAGCATGGGGGCATTGCGAGCCGCTGAAACTTCAGAATTCGGCATGATTGGTGTTGGTGAAATCTATGAAATGTACGCCAGCGGGCAGATAAATGACGACGACGAGGTCGCCATTATACATTCGTCGAAAGAGGATGGATACCGCTGCCTCTCCGAACCAATGGTAAACATAAGAAAGACGTTTCAACACGCACTAACACGGCAGCTCATAGACAGCGACACATGCGCGGTACTTATTGACATAGCAAAGAGATTATACTATCCTGAGCGTGTATTTCAAAACATCTTTTCCATTGCATTAACCAAAGGGATTTTATCAGATGAGACTATCAACAAGTTAAAACTATTTGTCAAATCAGACTATTGTGATTTAAAGAAACAGGACGCCGTTAAACTGCTGGAGTCTATCAGAGACATCCCCGGAGACGGCAGCGCTGCCACAGGGAATAGTAACTTCACTATGGTCAATTCTCACCTGTTTAAGGCGCTCTATCACAGGGACAGGACAGTGCAATACGAGGGTACAGATGTCTGCCAGGACAACTTTGCCAGTTACGTAGCCCTGCATATGCCGGGGTTTGACGATTTCAACTTCAATGCCATAAACAAGGCGCTTGTTGTCTTTATGGCAGATTATTTTGATATAACGGCATCAGAGGAAGACATAGAAGAAGAAAAGGGGCGCTTTCAAAAGAAACTAGGCATTCAGGACAAGGATGAGTTAAATAAATGGATAGGGGACAACCACCTGACGCCGGAGGAGTTCAACACACTAATCAATGACAGCGCTAGGTGCAGAAAGATGCAGAAATGGTTTATGACACGCCAGTACCTTGTGAAAAATGTAAAGATAGTCCTCGATGAGCTTCGTATGCGTAACATCTACGGTGAATGGCTCAGTAGGGCGGTCAATCAGGAGCAGATAATACAAACCCACTATCCTGACTTTAAGGAAATCGACCGCCTCGACGTAAGGGAACTCCTTATTGATCATATAAGACACACGGGTTGGAAGAGTGACACCGACGCTATGAAGTGGGCTGAGGAGGCAGGGTTTGCCGGGCTTCAGCACCTGCACCTTGAGCTTTTGAGGGCAAAGCTTCAGCGTGACCACATTAACGGCCTTCTAAGCGCCTTCCTCAAAGACAAGGGAAATGGATAGCCTGTCTCCATCTATAGTTTTCTGCGGCCAGCACTTCAGGGAACAAAAACATTACTGGTACGGCACCCAACGCTCAATAAGCCCAAAAGAGACCTATGAGACCATAAAACCATATTTTAAAGAGATTGGTCTGACCCGCCTTGCAAACATCACAGGGCTTGACCGCATAGGGATTCATACTGTGCTTGCCATTCGCCCAAACAGCTACTACCTTTCTGTAGACGCTGGCAAGGGATTCACGCTTGAGGCCGCAGAGGTATCAGCGGCAATGGAGTGCATTGAACGCTGCGTAGGTGAGCAGGCGCCGCTCAGGGAAATATTGCTTTCATATAAAGAGATTAGCTCATTGTATGGCGTCATACCTGTTGAGAACCTCCCATTTACCAACAAGTTAATGTTCAGTGAAAACAGGACTGAGAGATGGACTACCGGCTATGATATTATTAACAGGCAGGAGGTGGCAGTGCCATACGTGTCTGTGAGTATGCGCGGGCCTCATGGCATAAAGGACGACCTTCATACGTTTATGTTTGGCTCAAACGGGCTTGCCTCCGGTAATACTTTTTTAGAGGCCGTGTACATGGGCCTTTTAGAGACGATTGAGCGTGACGCGGTAACAAGCCACAGTGTTGCCAAGGCATACCAAAAGTATCATCCACCGCGTGCAGATATAAATACGATAAGGTTCCCTCTTGTGCTGAATCTGCTTGAGAGGATACGAGAGGCGCAGGTGAATGTTATTGTCTATGATTGCACAGTCGATACGGCGATACCGGTTTATCTTGCGTACCTATATGACCACAACAGAAATATTGGCGTATTTAAGGGTTATGGGGCGCATCTTGACCCTGAGATAGCCCTGATAAGGGCGATAACTGAGGCTGTTCAGGGGAGACTTGTGTATATATCAGGCTCACGCGACGATTTTTTCAGGAATAATCTGACAGGCCTTAAGCTCTCAGACAACGACCGGCAGATTGCGCTGCTTGAGTCTGTCACACCAACGATAGATATGTCTGGGGTCAAGTCTGAGTCAACGGACACATTTGAGGAAGACATACTGATATGTCTTGAGAGATTGAAGAGGGTTGGGCTTAACCAGGTCATTGTCTTTGACCTTACCCCGGAAGGGTATAAGGTAAATGTCGTCAGGGTAGTGGTGCCGGGGCTTGAGGGTTATACATATAAGTATTATAGTCCCGGAAGAAGGGCGCTTAACTTTGCCGACCAACGCATGGTCATAAGTTGAGATAACGGGGCATGGCTGCCGCACCAATTACCGTGCTTAGACCTGACAGGCAGACTGGTCTTGTAAGCGCAGGGTTTTTTACAAATGATTATGCAAGGAATCTCCTGCCTGATATCAGAATCGATTATGTCCCATTAACCGCCTGGTGCGACAGTGTAATGGGTGACATAAAAGACCCCTATAGTGCAGAAACCGCGTCGAAGAGATTTGAGGAATTGACCAGGGGATATGATTATTTCAATCCCAGCTATGAACTCACACCGTTTATTCCATATATACTGTATTTGAGAAACATGTCCCGTGCTGATATAAGGCTGATGTTTACGGCCCATGCACCAGGCTGCTATTCGATGGAATATGTGCTGATGCGGTTACTGCTGGTTGACGGCGATATTATAATCGCCCCAAGTGAAAGCGGAAAAAAGACAATAGAATTCCTGTGTCAGGGACTCTCCCCAGTGGCTCTGCCACACCCTATACATATGCTGCCAACTACCAGCAGAAAACGCAATGGCGGCCTGGCAACCCTGTCGAGAATCGACCCGGGCAAACTAATACACCGACAGGTTGAGGCAATGCCGTTATTAAAGACCTCGCTAAAGATGGACATTGCCGGACCGCTTAGAGATACCCAAACAGGGGATTACCATCAATATGCGTTGCTGCTAAGGGAAAAACTCATCAATCTCAGGCTAAAACGCACTGTCAGGCTGCATGATACCATATCAGGAGATGACAATAAGTCACGCTTTCTTTCACGGGCACAGGCGCTGCTCTGCTTATCTGTAACCATAGAGGAGGCGTATCCAAAATCTGCAATTGAGGCACTGGGCCTGGGGCTGCCGGTAATAGGTACGCGATGGGACGGGCTGCCAGAGGTTGTCGGCGGCTGCGGCAGGCTGATAGATATAGTTAATGATGTCAGCGGCGGTGTCGATGCTGCCCCGGATAAGATTGCCGAGGCCATAGATATGCTCATGGACGATATGCCGTCTGCCGACCAGTGTAAAGAACAGGCGCAGAGGTTTTCGCCTCAGAGGATAAGACCACTCTACAGGGAAGTCTTAGCGCAGCATAAAGCTAAGGGTATCAGCAGCGGCTTTGATGATATATATGCCGGTAAGGACATCTGCGCAGCGCCGGAGGGCGGGGTACTCTGTGCAACGGCCCCACTGCTTAATCTTTCGTGGCACGAGCTCTTCTCAATCAACTTAGATGAAATAACCTGCATAAGAAGGTACTGGATGGATAATAAAGTCATCAATGCTTCAGCTGGATTGAACTTAAGGAGCATGTTATTGTCCGGGACGCAGAGACAACTTGAGAAATTCCTTTCCTTTAACGCTGCAGACAGATATGAAAAAGGCCACAATGAACCACTCGGTGAACCATCCGGCGGAGATTTTTATCAGAATATATATAATGCTGTAAAATCCCCCGCCACCCAGACATCAAAACAGATATGCCTCAACCGGCTGCTTATGGATGGCAAAGAGGCTCTTTTTCTTAACGGTCTCAGAGAATTAAACGGGCAAATGACCTCCGGCCTGACATATCTCACCATAGAAGGAGAGATACTAAAGGGCAATTATGAAAAGGCATATAGCATGTGTATTGAGGATATCTCATTCAGAGAAGGCGATCATTTCAGGGTAAGACAACTGGCAAAGGTCTGCCGTATAATGAAACAGCCGGAGCGTGCGCTGCCAACCATAAGGCAGTGGCTTAGTTGTTATCCCTGGTCTGTCCACTCTGCCGAAATATGGCTTGACCGATGTATAAACGCAGCAATGACCGGCAAGGGATACAAAAAAGAGGCAAAAAGCTCATTTAATACCGCCCGCAGACTTCTGGGCAGCTCAGATGTGCTGGATAAGATAGAAAAGGGCTACTTATTTTAGAGAGGCAGGGACACATCCCAATTATGATTACGGCAGGCCGTTTCTTAAGCGCGTTATGGCTGCTAAATGGAAAAGGAACAAGAACAATATCTCCCTTTTCACAGGTTGTCATAAACAGCATCCTCATCATTATTCCAAACTGTTTCAAACGCAGGACCTGATAAATTTTGGCAAGCTTTAATAAGAAGAGCTTTTTCCTTTTTCATTTCAATAAATTGAATATAATCAAGGACATCTGCAAGAAGATTCTCAGGCAGCTTATCTATCTCACTTTTAATCATATCTTTAACAGACATAGTCACCTCCTGCTGCATGTACTACATGATTATAACTATTAACTACAAACTCTTTCCACTCATTTTTTATAGGGACACATCCTGTTTTAATACCCCTGCGAACTTTGCAAGGGTTTCGGAGGCCTTGTCATAGTCGTAGTTGTCTATTTGGCGCTTGATTTCAGCAAGGTCTTCGATTTCCGGCAAATCTCTCAGCATAGCTTTTAAGGCGTCAAGCTCAGTGGCGGCGTCTGCGTCGCCTTTTTCAAGTGTTGCTGCCAATCTCTGCAGTTGGGCGCTCAGTGCCTCGTTAATCTTTATGTCTCTTGAGGGGGCAGTCAGTCTTGCGGCTTCTGCTGGCTTAGCGCTGCCAAGCCGTGACAGGTCCTCCATCACCTCGTCGAGTTTGAGCTGAAACGCTGCTACCAGCGGTTCCAACTCTGTCGTATCAGTATGACCGTCCTTGAGTGCGTGCTCAAGCCCCTGTGAGGCACGGTGGAGCTCGAATGCCCCTATGGTGCCAGCAACTCCGGACATTGTATGAACTATTCTGTAAATGTCAGGGCAGCCCCCTGATAATCCATCTTTCAATATGCCCATAAAATCCCTGTATTTTTCCCTGAACTCGTTGAGCATTTTTATATAGAGGGCTGTATTACCACCCATTCTTCTTATGCCCGTTTTTGTATCAATTTTCTGAAAGTCTGATGGCAGCATTCCCTTTGAACTTGATAACGGGGTTTTCTGTGCCGGTATCACCTCTGCAAATTCCCTGGGTTTTATCCACCGTACAAGTGTGCCATAGAGTGCGGCAGGCTCGAAGGGTTTTCCCACATGGGCGTTCATTCCGGCAGCGATACATTTCTCGCTGTCACCTGAGAGGACATTGGCTGTCATCGCTATAATGGGAAGGTCTCTGCATTTCTCCTTTGCACGGATTGTGCGGGCTGCCTCATAGCCGTCCATATCTGGCATCTGAATATCCATCAGCACGGCGTCATATGTGTGTTTTGTAACAGCGGCGACTGCCTCTATGCCGTTTACGGCAGTATCTACCCTAAAGCTTTTTATCTCCAAAAGCTCGGTTGCTACCTGGCGGTTTATGTCGTTGTCCTCTACCAGAAGTATATGCGCACCGGCTAGCCGCTTCAGCCCCGCGATTTCCTTGTCAGCCGAGGGTGATGCAAGGCTTGACCTCTGTGTATCCTCACCAAAGACAGATAGAATTGTATCATACATAACGGACAGGCTTACGGGCTTAATAAGAAACGAGTCCATGTGTACGCCTTTTATTGCATGAAGTACCTCCTCTCTGCCATATGCTGTAACCATGATAATCTTTGGAATTTTAGTTTGTGGAAGGAGCCTGTTAATCTCCTCGATAGTGTCTATGCCGTTCATCTCAGGCATCTTCCAGTCAATAAATGCCAGGTCGAATGGATTATCCCCTGATTGTTTTATCTCTGCCAGGGCCTCTTTGCCAGAGGCAACCGGCGTTACCTTAAAAGAGAATGACTCCAGCGTGTCTTTTAAAATATCACGCGAGGCAGGGTTATCATCGGCAAGCAGGACACGCAGCCCAACGTACTCATCCTTGGGCAGACGAAAGCGCCTCCTCTCGGCGTTTTGCCTTGCAAAACCGGCTGTGAAATGAAAAGATGACCCAACGCCCGGCTCACTTTCCACCCATATACTGCCGCCCATCATCTCAACCAGCCGCTTGCATATGCTTAGTCCAAGCCCCGTACCTCCATACTGCCTTGTAGTTGATGTATCTGCCTGACTAAATGCCTGAAACAGGTTGCCTATTTGCTCCTGCGTCAATCCAATCCCCGTGTCATTTACCGAAAAATGGAGGTAAACAGTTTCATCGGTCAACTGCTCGGCCTCAATATGTATGATTATCTCTCCCTTAGAGGTGAATTTAACGGCATTGTTAGCGAGATTTGTAAGTATCTGACCAAGACGCAGCGGGTCTCCTATCAACACCAATGGGACATTTTTAGCTATAGAAAAACAGAACTCAAGGTTCTTCTCGTCTGTCTTAATGGTAATTAAATTAGATATGTTATTGAGTACCTCATCAAGGTGAAAAGGAATATACTCTATTTCAAGCCTGCCTGCCTCAATTTTAGAAAAATCCAGAATATCGTTTATTATCCCTAACAGTGACTTTGCCGCAGACTGTACCTTTAATAAATAGTCCAGTTGCTTTTCATCCAGAGTAGTCTTTAAGAGAAGATATGTCATCCCAATAATGGCATTCATCGGGGTGCGTATCTCATGGCTCATATTGGCAAGGAAATCCCCCTTTGCCTTGTTCGCGCTGAAGGCCGCTTCTCTTGCAGCCTCAAGGAGTTCTGTCTGATGGCGCAGCAGTTGTTCTCTTGATACCACAGTGGTTACGTCCTGGATTTGCAGCACACACATAAATGTCTTGTCCTTTTGGCGTATGCCGCTTATATAGACAACCTGACACATCCTCTCGCTTACTTTAGGGTCTAACGCCGGTTGAAACAAGGGAAACGGCCTGTTGGTCAATCTGTGAGACAGCGTGGTAGGCAGCCCGCGTGAAAGCGCGCTGTCTATCCCCTGCATAACACGGGTATTGACAAGCTCTGGAAATGCCTCAGTTAAAATCTTGCCTATTACATCGGTCCTTCTGATACGGGAGGTCTTCTCCATCCAGCGGTTCCAGAATACGACACGCATTGCCTTGTCGATAACTATAATCCCATCCTGGTTCTTGTCCAGTATTGACAGCAATAGATCAGATTCAAATTCAACCATAGGCGCTCCCTGCTCTCTTAAAGCCCTGATATAATTCTTGCGATTTCTTGTTTTAAATTTGCCATAGCCTCTTTAGAAAAAAGTAGCACTACGTATCCCCTCAGGGAGTTATGCTTTAACTCGTCCTCAGCTGTCTTAAAGTCCATCATCAGAAAGAATGCCTGGTTGCTGTTGTCATCGCTGGCACTCGAACATGACAATCTGTGAGAGGCAATATCAAGCAGCGCCTCACAACTGGCCTTCAGGAATTCAGCCGCCTCAAATTCGAATTCAATGGTCATCATCTGTGTAAAGCTGGAGAGAAAGGCATTTAAGATAACATTGCCTACATCAAGCAGGGTTTCCTGTTCAAGCTCAGTAAGTGTCTCAAGCGGAACATCGTCACCAAGCAGGGTTCTTACAAGCTCCAGGCTCTTGCCGCCTGGAAATATTAACAGAGCCGTACCGCAAAGTTCACCAAGAAAGATTTGTCTTACTGCGACAAGTTTTTCATCCTCCTTATGCTCAACCAAAGCAACCGCTTCCCGATGGCTGACCACCGCAAGCTGCGGCAGCGACAACAATATCTCCTTTTTGACCATCTTGCTTAACGAATCTGCGGCCATCCCTAACCCCATGTTGAAAAACTCCTTGAGCGCGTCCTGTTCCAGTTCACTTAATTCCATCGGCTACACCCCTCCATCGCTGCCGCCAATTATCCTCACAATGTCGTCCCTGGTTACTGGTTTTTTAATAAATCCAATTCCCATAGCATCGGCACGCAGACGCATTGTCTCCTGAATATTGGCCGTTACTAAGTGAATGCTTATCTTCGGGTATAGTTCCATTAACTTTGCAGCAAGGTCAACCCCGTTCATTCCCGGCATGTTAAAATCTATAAGGGCTATTGGTATCTGTTGATTTTTTACCTTCTCCAGTCCATCCTGAGCGTTTCCAGCCTCGACAATCTCCCACTGTGGAAATGCCTGAGAGACAATGTTCTTTACCATCATGCGTGCCAGAGCGCTGTCATCTACGATTAGTATTGCTTGCATAATAATCCTCCTTGTGTTAAGCATTATTTTAATCTTTCAGTTCTAAACGAAGACCTTCTCTTCTGACCTCCTCTATGTTTAAGAGGAAGGACACCGTACCATCAGGCATAACAGCGCTGCCAGAGAGCATGGTAATATGTGAAAATATACGTGCCAACGGCTTGACAACTATATTGGCAAGCTCCTCTGCCCCATCGACCTCAAGGCCAAACTCACCTTCATCGCAGCGCAGCATCACCACATGGCACTGCCCCTTCAGCAGTTCACTGCATTCATTTTTGCGCAGCAGTCGGCTTAATCGTATCAGGGGCACAAGCCGCTGCCGCGACCTGACCCACGGTGACTGCATCTTTATCTCCACGTTTTCTCGTACCTCATCGCCATAAAATGAGACCAGTTCAATCACATTGACCTGCGGGAGGGCGAATCGCTCCTCCATCGACCGAACCACCAGCACAGGGACAACTGCCATCGCCTGGGGTATGCGTATAGAAAACCGCGTCCCCTTACCGGCAGCGCTTGAGACTGTGAGTACACCGCCTGCCTTTTCCACTGTCTTTTTCACCACGTCCATGCCAATGCCGCGCCCGGATATTTTGCTTAGTGTCCCGGCGGTGGAAAACCCAGGCTCCATAATCAGGTTAAACGCTGCGTTTTCATCTATGGAGGCTGCCTGCTGAGTGGTAAGCAGCCCCAGTTCCACAGCCTTTTCCCTGACACGGCTTACATCAATGCCTGCCCCGTCGTCGGAGATTTCCATATATATATTGCCGTGTCTTTGTTGCGCTGACAACTCTATCTTGCCCGCAGGGGATTTTCCAAGGGAAACCCTCACATCAGGGGGTTCTATTCCATGGTCAATGGCATTGCGAATCAGATGACCAAGTATATTTTTGAGTGATATCAGTACAGAGCGGTCAATCTCTGTATCTTCTCCCTTCATTTGCAAATAGACCTTCTTGCCGGAGTCAACTGACAGCTCACGCACCAGACGATGGTACGTACTCCAAATATGACCAACCGGCTGGAGGCGGTATTTGAGGACTTCCTCCTGCAAATCCTGTATTTGCATCTCCATAGTGTCAAGGAGCTGCTGGTGGTCTCCACGATTTTGCATAAGTGAGTAGCGCAGTTGATTAAACGTCACAAGTGCTATGCCGGAGATGTTCATCAGAGTGCTGAGGCGCGAAATAGGCAGGGTTACAGTCTCAAGGTTTAATGATGACTCCCCTGCATTGCCGATATTGCCGGCATTAAATGTTGAACCGGCACCGGAGTCAGAGTCAGATAAGTCCAACTTACAATAAGGCGCAGAGCCCGGCGTGACAGATGATACTGTCTGGATATGTTGGAGTTTCCCCATCTGTTCTGTGAAATCAACATCTCCTTCTGCGCCGGTTTTCTCAATAGTTTTAAGTGCCCCGCGAACACAGTCAACCACTGTAAGCAGGATTGAGCTGATAGCTCCGTCCATGGTAATTATGCCGTCACGCAGCAACTCTATGACGTTTTCAGCAGAGTGTGTAAGTTCCTCAAGCCTGGTAAAGCCAAGCATCAGGCAGCTGCCTTTTACAGTATGTGTGTGGCGGAATATGTCGTCTATCAGAGCCTTATTTTTTGGATTGGTCTCAAGCCCCAGAAGCCCCCGCTCGATAAGGTTTATAGAGTCGGTACACTCCAGCAAAAACTCCTGTATTAATCTGCCCCAGCTCTCTTCGTCGTACATTAGTTCCTGTGATATTTGTTGCTCTGGGCTTATTGTATTTTATTATCTGGATTTTGTCAAATGCCAGAATTGCCTCATGAAAAAACCAGTAGAGTGCCTTTATCAGCGTCAAGTTAACCCTCAACCACAAAACAATGTATTTACATAGTATGTACATATCAGTTAAAATAAAATATGCTCTTTGATTGGAGTGATGAGAAGAATAATGAAAATGTAAAAAAGCACAACGTTTCATTTGAAGATGCAAGGGAAGTTTTTGAAGATGCATTTCACAAATCGCTGTTAGATAGAAGATTTGATTACTTTGAAGAACGCTGGATAACATTAGGGGTAACAAAAACTGGAGAGTTGCTTGTAGTAGCGCATTTATATAGTGTTACCTCTGAAGGTAATGAAAAAATCAGAATAATATCAGCCCAGCCAATGAAAGGAGGTCTTATGAGGAAGACTGAAGATAACTTTGAAATAAAAGACGAGTATGACTTTTCAAAAGGAATAAGGGGACGTTTTTATAAACCTAAGAAAATACCTACAACCATACGTCTTGATAATGACATTGTAATGTTCTTTAAGAAGTTGGCAACCCAACAGAAGGTAGCATATCAAAGCATGGTTAACGAAGTACTGAGAAGCTATGTCACTTCACATACTGATCATAAGTGATCTATGCATGTTGTGCTGCTAACAATGTAATCTGACACTGGATAGATAAGATTGTGTCTGAAAATAAAACAAAGCAGTTATTCTGGCGAGGTGGAGACATGGCTTATATTGATGGTGAATCAAGGGCAATTCGAGGATTTGATATTTGTTTTCCAGTCAGTATATAATAAAACTAAGCATTGAGTGATGGCAGCCTGATCAAGGAGGGTTCTTTATGAAAACATGGAAACAATGCAGCCGGGGAATCTTATTATTAATGGTCTTTTGCCTCAGTGCATTAGCGCCATTAAGCGTATCTGCCGGTGAACTGTCTGCCCAGTATAAGAACAAGATAGCCACTGATGGTGGATATGAAAGCCTGGTCTTACAGGCAGACAGTAGCGGTTCAATCAGGATTATTGTAAAAGTTGAGGCCGCATTTCAACCAGTAGGCAGCTTATCTGTTGCAGAGGCCGAAGAGCAGGCGCGCTCGATTTCACGGGCGCAGGACCAGGTAATGGGGCAGCTCACATCGGTAAATGTCTTTTCTCATTACAAGTATCAGTATATCCCTCATATTGCGATGACTGTTGACAGGAATGCGCTTGACGCCGTGCTTGCCATAACCGAAGTAATCTCTGTTGAGGAAGATAAACTGGCAAGCCCCACACAGGTAAACTGGGATATCTCTAAGGTTGGCGCACCTGCTGCATGGTCAAGCGGGTATGACGGTACGGGTTATGTGGTGGCAATCCTTGACACTGGAGTCGATAACACACATCCTATTCTTACGGGTAAGGTTGTCTCTGAGGCCTGTTACTCGACCACTGATTCGTCATCTTCTTCCAGTTCTCTATGTCCCGGTGGTGTAACAAGCTCAACGTCAAGCGGTTGTGCGATGCCATATGCGGGGAGTTGTCCATCAGGAAAGTGCGACCACGGCACACATGTGGCGGGTTCAGCGGCAGGGCAAAACACGGGGCAATCATCAGGTGTTGCAAAAGGTGCAAATATCATAGCAATTCAGATATTTTCACTATTTAACAGCTCCAGCTACTGTACTACAACTCCCTGTGTACTAACCTGGGACTCCGACCAAATTAAGGGGCTGGAACGGGTTTATGCTCTAAAGGGTACATATTCAATAGCCGCAGCAAATCTGAGTATTGGCAGTGGTAAGTATACCTCTAATTGCGACAGCCAAAACAGCGGCATGAAAGCAGCAATAGACAACCTTCGTTCTTCCGGTATCGCAACGGTTATTGCCGCTGGTAACGATAAATATACCGATGGGTTAAACAGCCCCGGGTGTATTTCTACGGCTGTCAGCGTCGGTGCAACAGACAGTTCGGACGCGGTTGCCTCCTATTCAAACAGCGCGAGTTTTTTAAATTTACTGGCGCCGGGTTCTTCGATTTTATCGTCCATCCCTAACGGTGGGTATGGCACGTGGAATGGGACATCGATGGCTACCCCGCATGTGGCTGGCGCATGGGCAGTGCTGAAACAGGCAAAGCCGTCAGCATCGGTTGCTGACCTTCTCAATGCCCTGATAAGCACCGGCGTCTCAATAACAGACTCGCGTAACGGCATAACGAAGCCCAGAATTCAGGTGGACGCAGCGCTAAACTCACTAACAAGCGGCTATAGCATAACTGTCACAAAATCCGGCACAGGCACAGGTACAATAACAAGCAAACCCGCCGGTATAAGCTGCGGCTCAACCTGTTCATCGACGTTTTCATCTGGAGCAGGCGTATATCTGATAGCGGCAGCAGACTCCGGCTCAACATTTTCAGGCTTTACAGGATGCGACACATCATACGGCAACGGCTGTTACCTGCTGATGTCATCAGCTAAGAACGTAACTGCAACATTTACGAAATCAACGACCTATGCAGTCAGCGTCACCAAATCCGGCACGGGCACGGGCACAATAACAAGCAAACCCGCCGGTATAAGCTGCGGTTCAACCTGTTCATCGTCATTTACATCAGGCTCAGGCGTATATCTGACAGCGGCGGCAGATGCCGGTTCAACTTTTACGGGCTTTACGGGGTGCGATACGGCAAACAGCAACGGCTGTTACCTGTCTATGTCATCGGCAAAAAGCGTAACAGCGGCGTTTACATCGTCAGGCACATCTGATTTTAATCTGGCAAGCGATGCGATTAACGCATTTTATAATCAGTACCCATCGTACTTTGGGACAAAATCAGGAGGGATAACGACAGGTTCTGACGCAAGCGGCACATACTATATCCAATGGTTCACCAATGGCAGGGCAATAATAGCATGGACTGATGGCTATCTATACTGGTGGGATGGAAGCTCATGGACATCGTATTCAGTTTGGAACCCGGCAATATCTGCAAGTGCGTGGATCAACTGGATATATAATAAACACGCCTCGTACTTTGGGACAAAATCAGGTGGTATAATATCAGGAACAAACTCATCGGGCACATACTATATCCAGTGGTTTATCAATGGCAGGGCAATTATAGCATGGACTGATGGGTATATGTGGTACTGGGACGGCAGCGCAACATACAACCTTGGGTATACCTGGAAATAACTTGTTGAAACGATACGGTAGTGGCGGCCTCAGCAAAAGGCCGCCTAGGGCAAACGCATATCATTTGCCCTGAAGTGCTAAGTCCTCTAAGGTTATTTTCTTGAACACATCTTTACTTCCAACACGCATTATGGCGTCCAAAATCTCAATCCCTGCAATTCGTCCTTCCGAATCATAATCTACTGCAATACCCTCAGCCACATGTTCAGTTGTTACAGTAGTCTCTATGAAACGTATATATAGGGCATCTACTTCCGAATCATAAGTTATTCTCATGCCTTCACCTCTTTATTAAAATAATAAGCATAGACGGTTATAACAACGATTTCAGACTCTTCTTCAACAAACACCGGTTTTACCTGCTTATACGAGTAAAATTTATTATTCCACTCATTTCCGTAAAGATAATTCTTAGTTGCCTGAAGTCTTTCTTTTTTAGCCGTCTCCCATGTCGATGTTCTAATAGCATCAAATACTTCGTCTTCTTCTATGCCTCTATAAGGCAATTGTTCCTTCGCATGTACTGATAATCTAATCGGCCTCATAGTCTTATTATAATCAGAAGCTAAAATTTTTGTTAGAACTAATTTTCTTTATCAGATGTTGAAATGCGCTTGCCCAGAAAAGCCGCTGCTATTGTGCACAAATAATAATCGTTATATGCTAAAATAGCGTGCATGAATATATTAGGGATTTCGGCATATTATCATGACTCAGCCGCTGCGTTGTTGGTTGACGGTAAAATAGCGGCAGCGGCACACGAGGAACGCTTTACACGCAAAAAGCACGATTCGTCTTTTCCCGTTAACGCAGTTGAATTTTGTCTTGGCAGCAGCGGCCTTACGCTTTCAAGGCTGGACTGCGTAATCTTCTACGACAAGCCCATATTGAAGTTCGAGCGTCTGCTTGAGACATACTATGCCTATGCGCCGAAGGGGTTTAAGTCATTTCTCTCGGCAATCCCTGTGTGGGTTAAAGAGAAGCTCTTTCTTAGGAAATTAATCGGCGATGAGCTGGCACAAATAGAAGCCTTTGATAAGGATAAACTAAAACTCCTGTTTTCAGAGCATCACCTGTCGCACGCGGCAAGCGCCTTTTTCCCGTCGCCATTTGACGAGGCCGCGATACTTACTGTTGATGGAGTTGGTGAGTGGGCAACCGCCTCAATCAGTCACGGCAAGGGCAGCGGCATTACGATGCTTAAGGAGATGAGATTCCCCCATTCGCTGGGGCTTCTCTATTCCGCCTTTACATATTATCTTGGCTTTAAGGTAAACTCCGGCGAATATAAACTCATGGGTCTGGCCCCATACGGAAGGCACGGCTCACAAGAAGTGAAAAAATACATGGACAGTATCTACACTAATATTATAGAGGTCAAAGACGACGGTTCGGTTTGGCTTAATCAGGATTATTTTTGTTATGCAACAGCCCTTACAATGGTTGATGACCGGATGTGGGAGGGATTGTTTGGTTTCCCGCGAAGGCTGCCGGAGGGAGAGCTGCAACAGTGCCACTGCGACCTTGCGCTGGCGATTCAGCAGATAACAGAGGATGTAGTTATTAAGATGGGAAAGACAGCGGCAACCCTGACCGGCTCAAAGAATCTTACAATGGCCGGTGGAGTAGCGCTAAACTGTGTGGCAAACACTAAGCTTGCCCTATCGGGCGTGTTTGACAATATTTGGGTACAACCGGCGGCAGGAGACGCGGGCGGCGCCCTGGGCGCGGCATACGCTGCGTATTATATGTACGGCGAAGGCCAAAGGACAAGAGGTGCTTTCGTCAATGTCGCTGATGACGCAATGCAGGGGGCATATCTTGGCCCTGAGTTCAGCAGCCTTGACATCGAGAGGACGGCAAGAAGATATAATGCCCCATATACGTACTATGAAGACTTCGACACAGTCGCCGAAAAAACGGCAGAACTGCTTTCACTTGGCAACGTAATCGGCTGGTTTCAGGGGAAAATGGAGTGGGGGCCGCGCTCACTTGGCAACAGGAGCATCATCGGCGACGCCCGTGACACAGAGATGCAAAAGAGGCTCAATCTGAAAATCAAGTTCAGAGAGAGTTTCAGGCCCTTTGCCCCGTCTGTATTGTTTGAGGACTTACCAGAGTATTTCACGACAAATACTGCATCCCCCTATATGCTCTTCATAGCCGATGTGGTAAGTTCGAGGACTAATCCACGCCCAAATAACTATAACCAACTGACAATAAAAGAGAAACTCTATCATGTTCGTTCCGATTTGCCGGCGATAACACACCTGGATTACTCGGCAAGGATTCAATCTGTACATAAGGAGACCAACCCGCGGTATCACAGACTAATCAGCAAGTTCAAAGAAAAGACCAGCTATGGGGTAATCGTAAATACGAGCTTTAACGTGCGGGGAGAGCCGATTGTCTGCACCCCTGAGGACGCCTACAGGTGTTTTATGAGAACTGAGATGGATTGCCTGGTGATGGGCAATTTTATATTTGACAAGAAGGCCCAAAGGCCCTGGCACGAGGAAAGGGATTGGAAAGAGGAGTTCGGGCTAGATTAGGAGTTAGGAGTTAGGAGTTAGAAGCAGGAGGATTTACATTAAATGGGTATTTTAAAGGAGTTGTGGGATTTTTTAAGGGTCAGGAAAAAGTGGTGGCTTCTGCCAATGATAATAGTGCTGCTTCTAATGGGCCTGTTAATAGTGTTTGCAGGCGGTTCAGCGGTAGCGCCGTTTATTTATACACTTTTTTAGGCTGAGGGCTGATAATGGTGACGATGAAGCCTAATATTGATACTCAGAAGACAATAAATGTGCTGGTGCTGGCAGCCATGGCGGGGTTTATTATTTTCGGCAGGGGGTGGCTCCTGTGGACGGCCTTTGTGCTTATGGCGCTGAACGTGTTTGCAGAGCCTTTGGTACGGCCAATAGCTGCGGCGTGGTTGAAGTTTGCCGAGGTACTGGGTACGGTAAACTCAAAAATCCTGCTTGCAATAGCCTTTTATTTTGTGCTGACGCCGCTTAGTGTCCTGTATCGTGTATTTAACAAGGAACTAGTCCTGCACTTTAAGGCCAAGGGCCGTGAAACGCTCTTTGAGGATGTAAAGGAGCCGTACTCGAAAAAGACATTTGAAAGGCAATGGTAGCTTAACTCAGCAGTCAGATTTTTTAGCACGCGGCTTGCGTAAAAGATGTGAATAATTATATCATTACGCATTAACCATTGGTTTTAGCTTATGTTTGAAAGTGAGGGCCTGTATTGCATTATTTCGATTATAAGAACAGTGTGTTTCACGCAGAGGATGTTTCAATGGAAACCCTTGTCGAGGCGTATGGCACACCTTTGTATGTTTACAGCTATAAGACGCTGCTGCGGCATTTTAAGTCCTATGACGATTCCTTTAAGGATTTCCCGCATATTATCTGCTACGCGCTGAAGGCAAACTCGAATGCTGCCATATTGAGGACATTCGCTTCGGAGGGCGGCGGGGCGGACATTGTCTCAGGCGGCGAACTTTTCAGGGCATTAAGGGCCGGTATCCCGCCAGAGAAAATTGTCTACGCCGGAGTCGGCAAAAAAGAGGACGAGATAATCTATGCACTGCGCGAAAATATCCTGATGTTTAACGTAGAGTCAGAACAGGAGCTGATGGCTATTGATAAGGCAGCCGCAAAACTTGGCAAATCAGCCCCGATAGCGCTGCGCATAAACCCGGACGTTGACCCTGCCACTCATGCAAAAATAACCACTGGTCACAAAAAAAACAAATTCGGGATACCAATCGAGGGTGCCCTTGAGTTTTATAAAATCGCCCATAAACTCAAACACGTAAAGATTGTCGGTATTCACGAACATATCGGCTCTCAAATCATCAGTCTGAAGCCGTTTCTCGTTGCGCTGCAGCGCCTTGTATCGCTCATTGACGAACTGAAGGCCGAGGGAATCGAAATCAAATATCTGGACATCGGTGGTGGGTTGGGAATCCAATACCTAGATGAAATCCCGCCTCATCCTTCAGAGCTGGCCGAGAAGATTAAGCCTATCCTTCAGGGCAGAAATCTGACTATTGTCATGGAGCCAGGTCGGACACTGGTCGGCAATGCCGGGCTTCTGGTCACAAAAGTCCTCTATACTAAAAAGGGGCACGACAGGGATTTTATAATAGTCGATGCCGGGATGAATGATATGATAAGACCGGCCATGTATGACGCCTATCACCACATTATGCCCGTACATAAAAAGAAAAGGAAGGACGTGTTTGCTGATATAGTCGGCCCGATATGTGAATCCGGTGATTTCCTTGGCAAGGACAGAGAGCTGCCTTCCATGCTGCAGGGGGAATATGCCGTTGTTATGAGCGCTGGTGCCTATGGATTTTCTATGAGCTCTAACTACAACAGCAGACCGCGCACGGCTGAGGTACTTGTAAATGGCTCTGAACACTACCTGATTCGCAAAAGACAGACGTACGAAGACCTGGTAAGAGATGAACTCATTCCAGAATTCATAAAATGAACATCGCGTTCACAAAGATGCACGGCATAGGCAATGATTTCATTGTTGTCGATTTCATAACCGATGGCAGCCTTCAGGGCGTTTCTTATGAGACGTGGAGCCTGTATGCAAGAACGCTCTGTGACCGCCGCTTTGGGGTTGGGGCAGACCAGTTACTCCTTCTCGTGCCGTCGAAAACGGCTGATGTTGGCATGAGGATTTTCAATGCCGACGGCTCTGAAGTCCAGATGTGTGGAAACGGGATTCGATGTCTCGCCGTATATGCCTGGGACAAGGGCATCGCCAAAGAGACTGTCTTAGATGTGGAAACCCCGGCTGGAATAAAATCGATTACCAGGGTAAATAATATGGTGTGTGTGAACATGGGAGCCCCGCAGCTTTCTGGACGGGAAATCCCAGTAAATGCCGACGGGCAGATAATTGATTATCCTATTGAAATTGGAAATAAAAAGATAAAAGTAACATGTGTGTCTATGGGCAACCCACACGCCGTTGTCTTTGTGTCAGATGTGGACAACTATCCGGTTGCTGTGGACGGCCCCTTACTTGAGACAGATCAGTTTTTCCCAGAGAGGACAAACGTGGAGTTCGTTCAGATAATAAAAGGTGATGAGATAAAGATGCGCGTATGGGAACGTGGTGCCGGTGAGACGCTTGCCTGTGGGACAGGGGCATGTGCCTCAATGGTTGCAACACACTTGAAGGGGTTTTCAAATTCACGCGTGACGGTTCACCTAAGAGGTGGCGACCTTGAAATAGAGTGGTCAAAAGACGGTAACGTATATATGACAGGCCCTGCGGCATATGTCTTTACAGGTGCTGTTGAAATATAACATATATTAGGAGGAATATCGACATGTTCAAAGGCTCAATCGTGGCCATAGTAACACCATTTAGTAACGGGCGTTTCGACGAAAAGACCTATTCTGAGCTGATAGAGTGGCATATCCAGTCGGGGACAAGCGCAATTGTCCCATGCGGCACTACGGGCGAGTCGGCCACGCTGGAGTATGACGAACACTACAGGGTCATAGAAGCCGCCGTGAAGATTGTTGGCGGCAGGGTACCTGTAATCGCTGGCACTGGGGCAAACTCGACAGAAGAGACTATAAAGATGACCAAAGAGGCAAAGAAACTTGGGGCAGATGCCTCACTGCTGGTCTGCCCGTACTATAATAAACCCACGCAGGAGGGCATATACCGGCATTATAAGGCAGTGGCCGAGGCCGTTGATATACCAATAGTGCTGTATAACGTGCCGGGGCGCACGGCGCTCAACATACTGCCCTCAACGGTTGCCCGCCTCTCAACTATCAAGTCAATCGTAGCGATAAAAGAGGCCACCGGCGACATGAAGCAGGCAAGTGAGATAATAAGGCTCTGCGGGGATGCGATAACTGTACTCTCAGGGGATGATTTCACCACATTTCCACTGATGATGCTGGGCGGCAAGGGTGGTATCAGCGTAACGGCAAACGTAATGCCAAAGGAATCGGCGCAGATGTGTACACTTGTCGAACAGGGGAAGATAGATGAGGCCAGAAAGCTCCACTACTATCTCGACCCTCTTAACGCGGCCATGTTTATTGAGACAAATCCTATACCGGTGAAGAGTGCCCTTGCCATGATGGGCAGGATTAAAGAGGAGTTTCGTCTGCCGCTATGTGAGATGTCTGAAGCAAACAAGGGCAAACTAAAAGATGTGCTGAGTTCGTACAAATTGATATAGGTAAATACATGCGCAGGCAGTGAATGGGTGCTTAGGCGGCGCCTGCCCCGTCCCGGAGTCAACCCGGGATGGTTTCTGGGGAGGGTAGTCATGAGAGTATGGCTTTCTGTTTTGATTGTCGTGTTACTGGCCGTATCTACAGTTCTGAGTTCATCGACTGGAGTGACCGGCTATACAATGACCATATTTGTGTTGATGGTCATATTTGGTGTGATGATTGCGGCATTCTTATTTATTGCTAAAAAAATAAACGCAAAGGCTTACAAAGAACCGCTTGAGAGATTGGCCAAAGGGCTGGGAGCAGCGCCCAGACAGGGTTTTTTTGTGACAGAATCGATTATAACGGGAAAGTACAACGATTATGGCTTCTACTGCCGGTATGTTGCCCCTACGGGAGGCAAACCCCATGGAAAAGAAAAAACCCCACCGCAGTTTATAATACGTCTCATGGCCCAAACAGCCGTTAGATTGTGTATGGAGATACAGGAATGCAACGACAGTGCATGTAAAGCGGTTAACATATCCAATAAGTTAAGAACAGGAGACGATGAGTTTGACACAAGATTCAAGCTCATGGGGCAGGACAGCGAAGTCAACCGCACAGTCTTGTCAAACAGCCAATTTCGCGGTCTGATTAAGCGGCTCTTTTCATACGGCAGGGCAAATGCCGGGAATCCTGAACCAGTGCCATTGCTTGAAATCGGAGACCTGTCCTTTGGCAGCAAATATATAGAGACCACCATCTATGGCTTAGAGCTTAAGGATATAACCCCTAAAATAGTTCAAGACACGCTTGATTGTGTCATAGAGATGTTGGCAGCCCAAGGAGTAAAGAGCGTGTAAAATGACAAAGGTGCTAACTCCTGAAGCGGCAGCATAATTTGCGATGACTACAGGCTGCCTTTGCTTTAGTATCGGCTTAGGATAATTTAGTCCTCGAAGGCGTCTTTGATATTTACTTGCAGCCCCTCGATGACTTTTGATTGAACCATTCCTTCAATCTCAGCAATGGAGTATGTCTTATATCTATCACCCTCAATAGTCAAGACCTCAATTGCCTGCAACTCCGGTAAGACTATCCAGTACTCCGGCACCTTGTATTTTTCGTAGACTGCCCTCTTCAGTACCATATCCATCTTGTATGTCCCTTGTGATATAATCTCACATACCATATCCGGGACGCCTCTAATCCAGTCCTGCTCAATGTCAGAGTTTTCCTTTTTGATAAACAATATGTCGGGTTGAAGACGATTGATTCCTTCTTCAAGGATTACGTCAAGCGGGGAATCATACACTTTGCCTAAATTGTTTCTTTTGACGTGGCTGCGTATAATATCAAATAGGTTGGCACTAACTGCCTGATGTTTTCTAAATGGACTAGGCCCCATGATTTCCTCTCCATTGATTATTTCTGTTAAGTCAAAGTCTCTTACAAGCGTTTCCATAATTATATCATACTCTTAAGCATGTGGGTTTGTCGATAGCATACTCAAAAATCAAACTGAGATTCAATTGACAAGCCATCAGACATGCGTGTTATACTAAAGCAGGTGTTTCGGAAGATAGATGAATATGGGACTAATATGAGTCGGCTGCGATAATGGCGTTTGCTTTAATGAGAAGCAATGACTTTGCTGAGAGACTAAATCAAAGTGCCTCTATAGGAGATTTACGTTCTTTAGAATTCGATATTTTAAGCTATTTGGAGAGCAATCCTGAAGATTCTGTAACACCAATGATTATTTTGATAGCATGTTACATGAATTTAAACGATATAGAAAATGCAGAACTGATAGTTAATAAATGTTATAAACTTGTTAAGAGAAACGTCCCTTTTGATTTAGCGATGTACAAGGCTAATATTGAAAATGCAAAGGGCAACAACAAGGAAGCGTTTGCGATAGTAAGGACGCTGCTTAAGTATCAGAAATTGGATGAACGTGAGAGAGTAATAGCGCTTATATATCTTATGATAGTTAATACTAATTTGGCAAATTTTGAAGAAGTATATAAATATGTGTTAGAATTATGGAATATAATAAACCATAACTCAGAAATCGATTTTGAAGAGGATTCATTTTATTCAAAGGTATCACAGTATATAGACCCTCGGTCATTAATCGGGGTAGTGGATAAACTTAAGTCATACTTAAAAGGAAAAGAACAATTAAAAAACAATGAAACATATTCAGAGATATATAGATATGTTAAAGAATACACAAATGATAATCGGCTGATAGAAGATATAATCCCATATGAGGAGGTTGATATTGAGTTCCCGGATGAAAAATACTTTTCCTTGAAACTAATCACAAAACCTATGTCTGTCGAAGAGAGCCACAACTTAGAAATTCAAATTGCCAGATTAATTGAATCTAATTTCCCGTTCATATTAGTATTGGTTGACGTTATAGCCCGTAAATAAATATGTTTAATTTTGATTATTACAAAATAATTGCAGAAGATATTCATGGGTTTTATAAGAACAGTGATCCTGCTGCTGATGCCAGCATAAGGACTTCAATTAGTAGATATTACTATTACATATTTCATAAATATAAAAATACAATATACAATTTGCTCACTGTGCCAGCTAAGAATGAACTGCTGACGATAAGGTCACACCGCATTCACAAGCTGATTTCAGATATTATGACATATATTAATAAAACAACCGCAGCCGGTGAGTTAATTAAGTTAAGACAATTACGAAACTTTTGTGATTACGACGCGGCAAAAAATATTGGAGCAATTGACTATTTATCAGCAAAAAGCATAGTTTTAACTTTGGAGCAGGAATTGTCCACAATAGAAACGGGGGCTGAATTAAACGGGGCTTTCAAAAAGGCTTTGAGTGAAATAAAAATGAAATAAGTCAGTCTGTGGTCGATAATAGGGACAGTGACTTTTAAGTATGCAAATAGCAGCAGTTAAGATACTGCTGGGTACCTTTACACTATTTGTTCCAATAGAAGATTGTAAATTTAAAATGTCTTTATCCCATTTAATATATACAAATAAACGTCGGTCTAAACAACTCTCACATATGCCATAATTGGAAGCAGTTAGAAAAAAGTCGTTTTTCCCTATTGAAGCATTGCAGTCATCACATATACCACTAAATGAATCATCGTAAGATCGAGCTCGATTCCAGTACCATTTTCTCAATTCGCCAATTACTGGAGCTATCATTGCAGCCTCTGTTTCAGAAATATTTTGTTTCTTTTGCAATTTAATAATATCATTAGAAATGTTATCTTTCAAAAATGTCGTAGTTGTTTTGCTCTGTAGTACTGTTGCAGGCAGGATTAGAGGTTCCTTATATGAACCATTGCTTTTAGAAGCAGTTGAGTTACTCATTGAATTTCCTGATGGAGATATGTTTTTTTGTTTTCTTCGCACCAAAAAGATAAGCAATGCAATTATTGCTCCTATGAACAGAATTAACATTACTTCTTGGGTCATTGTTGTAATCCTCCCTATAAGTCAAGATAATCTTTTAGTAACCGTTCACCAGTTATTATAGGTCGATAATAGAGGCAGCGACTTTTAAGTATGCAAATAACGGTCGCTGTCCCAATACTGTATAACGATGTGACTGATTTTCAGGGTTTATATGCTTCTCCCCCAAAATCCCCTCAAGCCATCCACCGAATCGGCTTTCTTGATAAGATTTTTGAACTCCTCCAATTTGTCTACAGTAGGGATAACACGAACCATATTCATCAACTCAAGTCCGGCTAAGCCAAATTTGAGTTCAAGCATTCCTTCTATTATCCCTAACCGTTCCCCTTCAATCAATCCTTCCTGCTTCCCTTCCTGCTTCCCCTCAACCAATCCTTCCTGATAAATATCGCTATTTTTTACATCAATTGTTATAGGCATCTTACTTACCTCCCGTTTAACTTTAGGGTATAATCTCCTCAAATCAGAAAGATATAGCAATTTTCTGATATAGCCTTTCCTCTCTTTCAGCGGCAATACAGACAGTTTATCAAGGATTTTTCTTATTGTCACATCCACATCCTCGGTCTTACATAGTATTGCCAACACTATATCTTCAGGAATATCACTTTCAAGGAGTTGGTGGCAATCAATCTCTCTTATATCTATTAATTTATATGAGTACTTTACTCCTTCACCTTCCATATAATTTTCCATGTTCATATGTTCATTACCAACGTAAAGCACTATCTGTATAGGTAATCTTTTATATTGATTGAAAATCAATCCATCATATAGAAACATACGTCCCATCATATTATTCTCATTTTGGGATTGAATTTCTACATGGACTAACTTTCCATCCGCTACCTCAAGCACCAAATCCGCTTCTCTTAATTGGATATCAGGGAATTGTACGTCAATAAATTTGCCGGTTTCATATCCGGTAATGAGTTTGAGGAAGACCTTAGGTACGTCTTTCAAAAGATCTTTTAACGTAATGTCATATTTTTGATGCATATTCCCTCGTCTATAGGGTTTCTACCAACAATAAAGCCTCTCCATCAACATAAGAGAAGCCATAACTTATTTTATCATAATCAGCCTCATGGTGGTAATTTTATTTTCCTAAAGTATTAATGATTAGCCCTGATAATATCGTAGATGCCGTTTAGGGCTGCGTCCA
The DNA here is from genome assembly GCA_001541255.1 of Candidatus Magnetominusculus xianensis. GTDB lineage: Bacteria > Nitrospirota > Thermodesulfovibrionia > Thermodesulfovibrionales > Magnetobacteriaceae > Magnetominusculus > Magnetominusculus xianensis. The sequence goes on along the minus strand of LNQR01000004.1, from coordinate 33,059 downwards.
GTTTGTCAAGCTCTTTGGTGCCGCCCTGGGCCATGTCTGCCCTGCCGCCGCCTTTGCCTCCGGCCAATTCCGCTGCCACTTTTAAAATCTTGCCCGCGTGGTATTTCCCCGTCAGGTCTTTTGTTACCATTGCAATGAACGACGATTGCTCGTCCATTGTTGAGGCAGCTATGATTATGCCTGAGCCTAACTTTTCCTTCAATTTATCAGCAAAATCCCTTAAATCCTTTTGATTCAGGCCGTCACGCCTTGAAATTAACACCTTCACGCCGTCTATTTCTTTTACAGCGCCCAAAAACGACGATATATCGCGCCCCATGTCCTTTGTCTTCAGCGACTGGAGTTCTTTTTCGAGTTCTTTGTTCTTTTTTATGAGCGCGGGAAGCCTCTCCAGCGGCGTCTCTGTCTTTAATAACTCAGAGACTGTCTTGAGTTCGCCGATTTTATGTCTTACTAGGGCAAGGCTTGCCGTACCCGTGATGGCCTCTACCCGCCTGACGCCTGAGGCGATACTGCCTTCTGAGAGTATCATAAACGGGCCTATTTGCCCCGTCATTCGGCAGTGTGTGCCGCCGCAGAGTTCCTTGCTAAAACCCTCTATCTCTACAACGCGTACTTCGGCGCCGTATTTCTCATCAAACAGTGCCGTTGCCCCGTAGTCAATGGCCTCGTTTATGCCCATTGTGTGTGTTGCTACGGGCAGGTCTTCCATGATTTTAGCGTTTATCATGTCCTCAAGTTTCTGCTTCTCTTCGTCCGTAATCGGATAAAAATGAGTGAAGTCAAATCGCAGCCTGTCTGGGGTGACAAGTGAACCGGCCTGCTTGATATGGTCGCCTATCAGGTCCCTGAGCGCTGCATGAAGCAGATGCGTTGCCGTGTGGTTGCGTGCGGCTGCCGTTCTGAGCCTTTTGTCAACCCTGCATGAGACAGTCTCAGACTGTTTTAGCGTGCCGCTTTTTACATAAACCCTGTGTATGATTAAACTATTGGGCGTCTTCTTTGTGTCTCTTACTTCAATCACTGCCTTTTCGGTTTGAATAATGCCCCTGTCACCGGACTGACCGCCTGATTCACCATAAAATGGTGATTTATCAAGGATTATCTCCGCCTCGTCGCCCTTGTGCAGGATGTCTGTCTGTTCGCCGTTTTTTAGCATCAGCGTTACTATAGCGTCTGTCTCTAACAGCTCATAGCCAAGAAAATATGTCTCGCCGCTTATCCTCACGGCGTTATTATATATGGAATTAACAACACCGGAGATTCCCGCCTGGTCTTCAGCCCAAGAGAGTTTTCCCCTTGTCCTCTGCTTTTTCATTTCCTCGTCGAAGCCTTCCTCATCGACCCTCAGGCTGTTTTCCTTTGCCGCTTCCATTGTTAAATCCATCGGAAAGCCATACGTGTCATAAAGCCGGAATGCCTCTGCCCCGGGTATGACGCTCAACCCTGCGGCCTTTACAGAGGCGATTATCTCATCAAGCAGCTCTGACCCCTGATCAAGTGTCCTGAAAAATCTCTCCTCTTCAAACTTTAATATCTCCTCAGAGCGCTCTCTCTCTTTTGACAATTCGGGATATATATCCCCTGATGCCTCAGCAACTGCTCGTATTAATTTGTGCAGGAAGGGTTTTCCTACGCCTAGCTTCCGTGCGTGTCTGGACGCGCGGCGAATTATTCGTCTTGCCACGTAGCCGCGCCCTTCGTTTGACGGCATCAACCCCTCAGACAGCAAAAACGTAACTGACCTGATATGGTCTGCTATCACCCGTGTTGAGACGTCCAGCTTCTTGTCCTTTCCATATGAGATATGGGCCTTTGCAGTGATTGCATCTATAATTGGCGCAAATAAATCTGTATCGAAGTTGTTCTGCTTATTTTGCAGCACACTGGTAATACGCTCAAGCCCCATGCCCGTGTCTATGCTGGGTTTGGGGAGTGGATTAAGCGTGCCGTCTGCTGACCTGTCATACTGCATAAATACCAGATTCCATAGCTCCAGATACCTGTCACAGTCACATCCTACGGCGCACTCAGGGCGTCCGCAGCCCATTGCCTCACCCTGGTCTATGATTATCTCCGAACACGGGCCGCAGGGGCCTGTGTCTCCCATCTGCCAAAAATTATCCTTCGCACCAAGCCGCACGATTTTGTCATTTTTCAACTCAGTGTGCTGAGTCCACAGGTCTATTGCCTCGTCATCATCTTCAAATACTGATACCCAGAGCTTGTCCTTTGGCAGTTTATACCAGTGCGTCAGGAGTTCCCATGCGAACACTATGGCGTCTTTTTTAAAATAATCCCCAAATGAAAAATTCCCCAGCATCTCAAAAAAGGTGTGATGACGCGCGGTGAATCCTACGTTTTCTATGTCGCTTTGCTTGCCTCCGGCACGCATACACTTCTGGCACGTCGCAGCACGGCTGTACCCCGGTGAGTCAGTCCCTAAAAAAGCACCCTTAAACTGAACCATCCCAGCGCTTGTAAACAGGAGCGATGGGTCGTTTTTCGGTATAAGAGAAGAACTCTTCACACGCTCATGGCCTCGCTCATAAAAATATTCTAAAAACCGCTGTCTTATCTCTTTTCCTTTCATCTCATCTCAGCCCTTTCTGATTCTGCCGCTGCGCCGCGTTTGCATAAATCTTCATATTCTCTTATGACCCTGTTGATTATCTCATAGCCGTAGCCCTTTCTCTGAAGCTGACCGTAGAGTCTGTTAATTTTAACTTTTAACGGCAGTTTTTTCAAATACTTTTCTCTCTTGCTGATAAGAATTTTTGCATTTTCTATTTGCTCACCGGCAGATGTAGTCATCTGGGCGATTATCTCTTCCGGGATGCCGCGTTTTTTGAGGTAGTGCTTTGTGCCGTTTTCACCAAGCAGCTTCCCTTCCTTGCAGTAGCGAATGATAGATTCGGCAGTCTTTCTGTCATCTATGAAACCGGCGTCTTTTAGCTGGTCAATCGTCCCGGAAATCATTTCAGGGTCGTAGCCCTTGTCCTGGAGTTTTATTCTTAGTTCGTATTCGCTCCTGTCTCTGATGCCCAATAATCTAAGCGCATAACTTTTTATATCGGGCAGCGGCTTCACTCTTCCCCTTTCATTCTTCCTCAGGGGTTCCATCGGCAATTGAAATGTGCCCCTGGTCACGAATCTTAGCCTCTATCTCAGACATAACGGTCTCGTTTTCAAGCAGATATTTCTTTGCATTGTCACGGCCCTGACCAAGTTTAATGCTGCCGTAGCTGTACCATGTGCCAGCGCGTTCAATTATTCCCTTGTCAGCGCCTATGTCAACCAGTTCTCCGGCCTTTGATATACCCTCGTTGTAGAAAATGTCGAATTCGGCCTGACGAAACGGCGGGGCTACCTTGTTTTTCTGTACCTTTACCCTTACGCGCCCGCCAAGAATCTCCTGATTTACCTTAATGCTGTCTATTTTTCTTATGTCAAGGCGAAGTGACGAGTAAAATTTCAGCGCATTCCCCCCTGTGGTGGTCTCAGGGCTTCCATACATGACGCCAATCTTGTGGCGTATCTGATTTATAAAAATCACGGCGGTGCTGCTTTTGGATATGGCAGATGTAAGTTTCCTTAGCGCCTGACTCATAAGCCTAGCCTGAAGTCCCGGCAGCTGGTCGCCCATGTCGCCCTCTATCTCTGCCCGCGGCACAAGGGCTGCTACTGAGTCAATGACTATAATATCGAGGGCATTGCTCCTTACAAGTGTTTCGCACACCTCAAGGGCCTGTTCGCCGCTGTCAGGCTGAGAAATCAGCAAGTCTGCAACCTTTACCCCTATGCGCGTAGCATAGCTGACGTCAAGGGCGTGTTCTGCATCTATGAAGGCAGCTATCCCGCCCGTCTTCTGTGCCTGTGCTATGGTACTAAGTGACAGGGTGGTCTTGCCCGAGGACTCAGGGCCGTATATCTCTGTTACCCTTCCACGCGGGATGCCTCCTACGCCGGTTGCCAGGTCCAGGGTGAGTGAACCAGTGGGGATTACCTTTATGCCTTCGGCTATGGCGTCTTCGCCCAGTTTCATTATGGAGCCTTTGCCGAAACTCTTCTCTATTTGTGCGATGGCCGCTTCTATCGCCTTTTCTTTGTTCTTTTCCTTGTCTTTGTCTTTTTCTTTGTCTTTCGACATCTCAATACCTCCTGTTGTTATATGGCTCTTTCGCTTGAGTATCTCAAAAACCTCTCTTTGTGTTTATACACCGTGCTTGTGTCAGCTCCGGCAAGGCCGGACTTTATCAGACGGGCGTTGATAAATGTCTTGTTGCTTAAAAATAAATAACACATTGTCTCATCCGGTATGAGTTTATCATATTTTACAAATACGCGCTGTCCTTTTATTAATGTCTCTAATAATGCAATGGCCTCTGCCCTCACTGCCTCGATGGTCTTTACGCCTATCAATGTGATTAACGCGCCGCTACTTAAAATAAGGCGCTCAGGGGAGTGGACTTCCTTAACCCTGTAGTAGGTCTCGCGCTTGTGCCTTTCGCCGTCTACGGTTGAGCCAAATTTCATGCGCTTGGGGTTTATTTTTAAATTAATCCTCAGCGGGTCTCTGAATATATATGGCAGCGCTGCAATTTTCTCCCCGGTGTTAATCTCAGTTTGTGAGGAATTCTCTATCGTGTATGTGGCATTACTGTACAAGTCCTGGCCGATTGTCAGTTTATCTTTTATTAAGGGTATATACTCTGCATTGATTTCATATCCTGCAGAGTTACGGTTGAGATTTTGGGCGGCCAGTGAGGTAGTGCCGCTGCCAAGAAATGGGTCAAGGACTGTCTCTCCAACAAATGTAAACATTTTTATCAGGCGTGCGGGCAGCTCCTGCGGAAATGTGGCAATATGCTTAGTCTGCTTATCGCCGGGGAAATGCCAGTGTCCGCTGAAATACTCATTCCACTGTTCCTTCGTCAGGGCTGACTGCTCTTTAATTTCTTTTGAGACTGGAGGGGCATCGCCATGCTTTTTGAAAATAAGGATGAACTCATAGTCCAGCTTTATTATCCCGTTCCTTGGATATGGAAATGAGCCCATTATTGTTGCCCCGCCGCTGGTGTTGCAGGTGGTAACTTTCTGCCATATTATTGCCCCCATATAATCCATAGAGGCGCATTCGCAGAACTTTATTATCTCTGTCCTTATGGGTATCACCTTGTATCTGCCGTAGTACGCAGCCCGTGCGAACTGGTCTCCTATGTTAATGCACAAGCGGCAGCCCTCATGCAGGACGCGCGCGCAGTCGCCCCAGACTATACTCAGGTTGTTGATGTACTCTTCGTATGTATCGTTATAACCAACCTGATTGGCAGTGCCGTAGTCTTTAAGCTGCCAATAGGGCGGCGAGGTGACTACCAGTTGAACGCTCTCATCCGGGATAGCGTCCATTTGTCTGCTGTCGCCTATGACTATCCTATGTGTTGTGCTGCTGTCTGAGTTTGCTGTTGACATAATAGCGTATTATACACCTCATTGATAAGCGCTTTCAAATTATATCTGTGTAAACTTTAGGATTTATCTGAGACTCCGGCATCCTGAAACGTTGCCATCTCCCTGTAAATCTTCAGTGAGGCATCCAGTATGGTCATCGCTATGGCCGCCCCTGTGCCCTCACCTAACCGCATGTCAAGCTCCAGCATCGGCGTCAGTCCCATGTGCTCTAAAATCGCCCTGTGCCCGATTTCATATGAGCGGTGGGCGCTGAACATGTACTCTTTTACCATTGCATTGAGGCCATAGGCAATCACTGCCCCTGCCGTGGAGATAAAGCCGTCTATCACAACGGGAAGCCTGAGTTGCGCCGCCCCCAGGCACAGTCCGGCAATCGCACCTATCTCCGCCCCGCCTATCTTTGCCAGCACATCGATGGGGTCAGCTGCATCTGGGGCGTTAACGGCTATGGCACGCTCTATCACGGCGATTTTCTTTGATAAGTCTGCGTCTCCAATCCCCGTGCCCTTTCCTGTCACCTCTTTAACCGGCCTTCCGGTTACTACGGCGGCAATTGCCGATGACGGTGTAGTGTTGGCTATGCCCATTTCACCGGTTGCAAACATCTTAATACCCTTCTGGGCATATTCGCGGGCAAGGGCAATGCCAACATTTACACATTTTATTGCCTCATCGCGGCTCATCGCCGGGCCTTTGGTGATATTCTTTGTCCCATAGACCACCTTTTTTTGTATCAGGCCGGGACAATCCTTAAAATCATAATTCACACCGGCATCGATAACCAGCACGTCTGCCCCGGCGTGTCTGGCAAGGACATTTATTCCAGCGCCGCCGCGCAAAAAGTTAAGCACCATCTGCGGCGTTACCTCAGCCGGAAATGCCGATACGCCTTCCTCTGCCACACCGTGGTCACCGGCAAATACAAAGACTGCCTTCTTTGGTATCGAAGGCATCTCATCTTCGTATATGGTCACAAGACGAGCGGCAAACTGTTCCAGCTGCCCAAGGCTGCCCTGTGGTTTGGTTAATATGTCAAGCCTGCTCTGGGCCTTTATAAAGTACTCATTCTTTAATGGAACAATATTGCCGCACACGCCTTTGATTGTTTCCATGTTATATCCTCCCTTATTTTAATTTTAGGGGCAGGCCGCTGACTACGAAGTATACCTCGTCGGCGATGGCGGCCGCCTGCTGATTAAGCACTCCGGCAGCGTCCCTGAAGACCCGTGCCAGTTTATTTTCCGGCACTATTGACATGCCGACTTCGTTTGAGACGAGGTACAGATGTGTGTCTTTTAACTCTGCTGATTCTGCGGCCTGGAGTTTCTTTATTTTCGATATAAAATCATCGATTGCAGATGTAATAGTCCCGCTTTCGGGAAACGGCTCTCTCATGAAAATATTAGTAAGCCAGAGCGTGAGGCAGTCGATTAAAATCACCTCGTACTGGGTCATAAGTCCGGCAATTGTCTCAGCAAGGTGCACGGGTTCTTCAAAGGTCTCCCAGACGTCCGGGCGCTGCCTTTTATGCGCGTCTATGCGCAGGTGCATCTCATCGTCAAGCGGCTCTGCGGTTGCTATGAATGCCTTCCTGCCGCCGTGTCCTTCGGACAGAGTTATCGCATAGGAACTCTTGCCGCTTCTTGAGCCTCCGGTTATGAATATTATTTTCATGGGATTAGTCTTTGTCCGCTTGTGAAGTCTTTTCAGGCGCGGCGAATCTATATCCCCGAGGGGTTATTATCCAACTGCCGTAGCTGAAGGATTGTGAGTTGCCTATGACAATAGTTGTCTGCATGTCGATTTCGTAGTTGAGCATTGCTGAGATAGTAGTTATGGTTATGGTCTCGTCCACCCTTGCAGCGCCTTTTACAATACCGACAGGGGTCTCGCCGCTTTTATAGTTCAGCAGTATATCCCTTGCCGTATTTATATGAGACGGCCTGCCCTTGCTCTTTGGGTTATAGATGACGATGACGAAATCAGAGCTTGCTGCGGCATGGAGACGGCGTTCTATCAGCTCCCACGGCGTCAGCCTGTCAGACAGACTGATAGCGGCAAAATCGTGCATGAGCGGCGCCCCAAGCGCTGCACTGCAGGCAGCAAGCGCCGGTACACCCGGTATTATCTCAACAACTGGGCGTGCAGCCGCATTAGTCCAGGGGTATACCCCGGCCTCAGCCCGCTCCTTGATTAATTCAAGTACTAGACCGGCCATCGCATACACCCCCGGGTCACCGCTGCTTATCACAGAGACAACCTGCCCGCGGGCGGCCTCCTCTAAGGCGGCGCTGCAGCGTTTCACCTCTTGTGTCATCCCCGTGCCGATGACGGTTTTATCTTTTATGAGCGCTGGGATTAACTCCAGATATGTCGAATAGCCAACTATCACTGTAGAGGCCGCAATTGCGGATGTCGCCCGCGGCGTGATATGTTCAGCCGCTCCCGGCCCTATGCCTACAACGTATATGGCGCCGCGGCTTTTTTGATGTGAAGCGTTATTTTCTGTAACCATGTTTAAAATCCTTGTCATATAGTTTTGACTGCCTGCCGGTTGAAAGTTCCGACGCATTAAGCGCCTCGCCCACTAAGATTAATGCCGTTTTCTTAATACCCGCTGTCTTTACCTTTTCTGATATATCGTCAATTGTCCCGCGAATGATTCTCTCCTGCGGCCATGAAACCCGCTCTATGACAGCGACCGGCGTCTCCGGTGGGCAGCCCTCTTTGAGTTTTTCTACTACCTTGTCTATCATCGAGATACTTAAAAATATCACCATCACTGCCCCATGCCGTGACATCGCGCCGAGGTCTTGTGAGCTGGGAACAGGGGTGTTGCCCTCTAAGCGGGTAAATATCACTGTTTGGTTGACCTCTGGTATGGTCAACTCCATCTTGAGGGCTGCCGCCGCTGCTGCCGCAGATGAGACCCCTGGTACGACCTCGTAGTCTATGTGATTTTCCCGCAGCTTTTCAATCTGTTCGGATATAGCGCTATAAAACGATGTATCCCCTGTGTGGAGCCTTACCACGGTCTTGCCTTCTCTGATACCGTGTGCCATTAAGTCTGTCATTTCCTGGAGCGTCATGCCAGCGGAGTCATATATCTCTGCCTGTGTGCCGGTGAGAAGGGCGGGATTTACAAGGCTGCCTGCGTATATTATTACGTCGGCGCTGTCTAATAATCTTCTGCCTTTTATTGTTATTAACTCCGGGTCACCTGGGCCTGCCCCAACAAAGAATACCTTATTCGTCATCGGTCAACCACAATCAGGTGGACTCCGCAGTCTATGGCGGCATTCACCTTTTCATAAAAACCACCCTCTTTGCCGGTTTTTTTAGTGACAAGACAGTCTATAGCATACTGCCTTATTGTGGCTGCGTTGAGTTGTGTAGTAAACGGCCCCTGCATGGCTATGATATTGGCAGCTTTTACGTCTGCCTCAAGTGCGCCTTGTATTGAGTGTTCAAACGGCAGCACCCGTACAAAGACCTCTACGCCGCCCTTCTCAGCAAGCGGCCTGACAAAGCCAAGCTCCTTTGAGCCTGTTGTAAACAGCGGGCGCTTAACCTTGAGGGCAAGGATTTTATCAATTACCTGAGAGAGCGATGACACATAGCAGAGTTTTTCGTAATTAAATTCGTTGTCAAATCCGGTATCCCGTACCTTTGACTCATAGGTGATTGTTAAATCGCCTGCAACAGACTTCGCCAGCGGCGTGATAAGCTCTGCATATGGATGAGTGCAGTCAATAATCTTTGTGATGGCGTGTTTTTTAATAAATCTCTTCAGGGCGTCAGGCGAATTAAACGTTTCTAAAACCGCCTTATCGCCAAATTTCTCTTTAAACAGATTAAAGCCATACTCAGTGACGCAGCTGACAAGGAAGTCCATGCCATTTTGTGACAGTTCATGTCCCATGTTGACGCCCTCAGTCGTACCGCCAAGTATGAGAATACGGGCGCTGCCATTGTCATGGGCAACTGGAGTCACTGGCATCTCAGGCGGGCCGGGGAAAAGCGTCTCACGAGCGATGGCCACAGTTACACCGTCAAATATAGTCTTAGGAAGCACCAGCCGTGAGCTGCTTCCAGAGAGGGCAGCGGCAGGTTCTGAGACCCCATATACGCCGATGGACTTAAAGACCATGTCAGACTTCACGGCGGCTGTGTTTCGTTCATAGTACATGTCAATCATCCACTTTGGGATGAATCTGATATAAAGATGCAGGGCAGTTGCAGCGTCAAGCAGTCCCTGTTCGTCTTTCTTTACCCATGCCGAGGCCAGGCAGCGCAGGTTATCAGTGGTAATGCCTGCCTTTTTGCAGCCTTCTGTGATGGCGGCGGTGAGCGCTTCTTTTTTTGCACCTTTAACGCACCCAACCCCGCAGGTATAAATCCTGAGAGAGTCGGTTGCCGTGGTGACGACGGGCTGTGCCCCTGTGATTGAGCTTATCAGATATGTCAGGGCATTTGCGCCGCCTTCGTGACCGGAGAGGGTACTAACGGCAAATCTACCGGCCTCATCGAGGGTGACAACGGCAGGGTCTTCGAGTTTATTCTTCATTAGTGGAGCTATCAGGCGGTTTACAATCCCCAGGGACATGACAAATACGAGGCCGCCGTACTGGTTAAACACTTTGGCAGTGTGGGCGGAGATGGAATCAAAGGTATGCACCTTCGAGCGGCCCTTCAAATCAATTAATTCGCATGGTAATACGCCGGACTTTACGAACAGGTCTGCCGCAGTCTCAGCGGCGATTTTCTGAGCTAACGCAGCACCGTTTTGCGTAATGCAAAATACGGCAATGTCCATGGTATCTATCATTCTCATGTGGCGCGGCTATTGTAACATTACCCGGAGCGAACTGCATAGGGGCGAATTTGTCCATGCGCCCGACGCTTAACGCACTCAATCTAACTTATCTCAACAGCCGCGCCACCATTGACGCCGTCTCCTGCATCGACTGCTCCAGCGTGGATTTGACATATTGCTTGTCTGTGAAGTCCGCCGCTATCAGTTCAAATATGCCGCTGCCCGCTGTAATGGTCTTTTCCCCGCGCAGGCGCAGGAATGTCTCGATTACGCGATATAGCAGGTAGTCGTTTAGTAATTTTTTGCCATCTGGCCTTTCTATTATGCCGCTTTTTATCAGCCTGCCTAGTGCCGCCGCTGTGTTTTGTACCAGCACGCTTGGGTGTGTGCGCGCGTGTTTCAACTGTAAATATTGCACCAGAAACTCAATGTCCTCCACACCGCCGGGCGACAGTTTAATGTCAGGTGTGTTTGCCGCTGTAAGCCGTTCCTTTTTTATCCTGCCGCGCATTGTGATTATATCATCAGGGGTTATGTGCTGCCCCCGCTCTCGAAATACTTCCTTTGCCATAGCCATAAACCGACGCCTTGCCTGCACTGGCGCCGCCACCGGCCTTGCCTTTAAGAGTGCCTGCACCTCCCATATTCTGGCATTGTTCAGGTAATAGTCCCGTATGCCATCAAGCGAGTTTACCAGCATCCCCTTTGAGCCGTCTGTCCTCAGACGCATGTCAATCTTGTATGTATATCCCTCCTTCGTGTATGACGACAAGAGCCGAAGTACCCGCTCTGCCGACAGCGGGACTGATGTCTCGTCTTCTCCTATAAATATTATGTCAAGGTCAGAGTTTATCGTCATCTCCCGACCGCCTAACTTCCCGAAGGCTGCAATATAGATTCCCTGCTCACCGCTTAACGCTGTCATCAGCACCGCCTCGGCCACCTTGGACAACCCCTTCATCAGATTTATTATCCCGATGCGCCTGTTGAGATATAAAATCCCCAGCCTCAGCTCCTCCATCTTTCTAAACCGTGACAAGAGTTCCGCACATGAGTCTTTTGATTTCAACACCAACCCCGACTCATCGGCCATTGCCCGCAGGGTCTTTCTTATCGGCGTTCCACCGGCAAGCATGTCTATGTACCTGATACTGCCCATCAGTATAGACGATAAATATGGACTTTTTGAAAACACGCTGTTAAGCGCCCCAATCAACCCCCTATTGGCACTGAAAAGCTCCAGATACGATGCACTGCCCGCTGTGGCTACTATCTCTGTAAATCGCTGCAGATTACCAAGCGCCATCTCCGGGTCAGAGGAGTTCAGTGCCTGCGCCGCAAACTCCGGGATTATCGCCCCCTGAAGGCGCCTCATCGCCAGCGTTTGAAACGAATTCGCTGATTCTTTGATTTTTCGCAGATAATAGAGCACCTTGCCGGGATTCTTTACTTGTCTTTCCATTAATTCTGCCGTCAGTGTGTCCTCGCTATATGTATCAAGCAGGGAGTCGCCCCTCTCTTCCTTTGAGTGCTCAAAGAGTGAGTTATATATCCTGTTGACTGCGGTGCGTCTGATGTGAAGGCCGTCCAAGAATCGTTTTGAATTTGGTGTACCCATCTTTTTTGCCATCGACTCAAGGGCGCCCTGTTCGGTTGACAACGTGTGCGTCTGGATGTCGTTGACCATCTGAATACACTGCTCAAGCCGTCGCAGGTAGAGATAGTGTTCAGACAAAACAGAGAAATCGTCACAGCCTATAAGATTTTTCTGGCTTAATCTGTGCAGCGCCAGGACGAGGTCTTTTTCCCTTAAGAGCGGCTCCTGCCCGCCATAGACCAGTTGCAACGCCTGTGCAAAAAACTCTATCTCTCTGATACCGCCGTAGCCCTTTTTTATATCGTGTTTGTTAAATGTGGTGTCGATTTTTCTTTTTAACTGCTTAATCTCCCCGATTGAGCGTATGTCGATGTACTTTCTATAGACAAATGGACGAATCATATCAAGAAAATCCCTGCCAAGCCGCTCATCCCCCGCTATGAGGCGGGCACGAATCAACGCCAGACGCTCCCACTCACGCCCCCATGACTCATAGTACTGTTCATAGCCGCTGAGGGGCAGGGCAAGCTCACCCTTTCCTCCCTGTGGCCGGAGCCGCAAATCAACGCGATAGACAAACCCCTCGGCGGTATTTTCACTGAGCAGCTTACTCATCGATTCTGCCACCTTGCAGTAAAACTCATGGTTTGTAATACGGTTAATCCTCATACCGTTTGGGCTTACCACACCGGTGGTCTGCCCTTCAGGGCAATCATAGACAAACATCAGGTCAATGTCGGAGCTGTAATTCAGTTCAGAGGCGCCTAGTTTCCCAAGGGCAATGACCGAGAGTTTATCGCTTTGGGGGCTGCCATATATGGCGCATAAGCCGGTGACGGTATGCCTCAGGGCTGCCTCAGATATCACATCGGCAAGCAGACTGAGTTGCGACATGCTTTCTTTAATGTCAGCCCTGCCCTCAGCAAAGCGCAGGCTTATTTTTAACAGGTATTTTTTCTTGAACTTACGCAGATATGCACCAATGGAATCACTGGCGCTGACGTTAAGCTCATCTCTTAAGAGTGACTTATTCATAGGTGAGTCCACGTTTTTCAGGATTTCAAGGAACACGTCCGGATGCTTAATTACATATGCCAGAAGAAACTGCGTGTAGGCAAACAGGAAGGCCGCACCTTGGAGTTCTTTGTGTGTGAGGGCGCTAAAATGCCCCGGGCATGACCTGGCAAACGCATCAAGACTATTGACAGAGCGTGCAGGGTCAGGGGTGTCTGCAGCATAGTCTTTGATTAGTTTCTTAGGAGCGCTCATCCCACAGACGCGGGTCAAAAATATCCCGAAGCCCCTCGCCAAGCAAATTATATCCCATAACGGTTATAAGTATTGCTAGTCCGGGAAATACTGAAAGCCACCATGCTATCTCAAGATTGTCCTTACCGGCTGAAAGTATATTGCCCCAGCTTGGCGTTGGCGGCTGAACCCCAATGCCCAGAAAACTCAGCGCCGATTCAACAAGTACTGCCGCCGCAATTCCAAGGACGGCAGAGATTATCACAGGCGCAAGACTGTTTGGCAGCATGTGTAAGAGGATTATTCTCAGGTCAGAGGCGCCGGAGGCCTTTGCTGCAAGGACATATTCCCTGTTTTTAAGCGACAGAAACTCCGCCCTCACAAGGCGCGATACCCCCATCCACGAAGTCAACCCTATGACGGCCATGATATTCCAGATGCTGGAATCGAGAAATGCAATAACGGCAAGTATCAGAAAAAACGTAGGAATCGACAGCATAATATCAACAAATCTCATAACTGCCGCATCAACTGCCCTGCCGTAGTAGCCTGCCGCTGCCCCGATAGCAATTCCAACGGCCGTTGCTATACCGACTGAGACAAACCCCACAGAAAGGGAAATCCCTGCCCCGTAGAGCATTCGGCTTAAGACATCCCTGCCGAGGTCATCAGTGCCAAGCAGGTGAGCGCGGCTTGGCGCTGAGAGAACGCTGTGCCTGTTGACAGCCTCAGGGTCGTATGGGGCGATAAGCGGTGCCAGTGCCGCGGCAAGAAACAGACACAGGACGATTATCCCGCCCGTGACGGTCATCTTGTTTGCCTTAAGTCTGCTTATGATTGCGTATGTTTTCATATCAGTCATCTTCTGGTACGCGGGTCAACGGCAGCATAGCCTAAGTCGGCAAGCAGATTCCCCGCAAGCGTCAGCACCGCCCCGATAGTCAGGATTCCCATAACGAGCGGGTAATCGCGTGACATAACCGACATATAAAAGAGCTGCCCCATGCCGGGGATTGAAAATACCTGTTCAAATATTACGCTGCCCCCAATCAGCCCTGGGATGGAAAGCCCCAGTATTGTAACAATTGGAAGCAGGGCATTTCTAAGCCCATGTACATAGATAATTCTGTTCGATGTCAAGCCCTTTGACCTTGCCGTAGTCATATAGTCCTGCCTGATTACTTCAAGCATAGACCCCCGCATATAACGCGAAAGCCCGGCAACACCGCCAAACGCCGAAACAAATATGGGAAGAATGAGGTGCCGCAATATATCAATCACCTTTTGAGAGAACGTAAAGTCAGCAAAACCGGCAGACTTCAGTCCGGCAACCGGCAGGATGTGAAGATGTACGCCAAAGAACATCATAAGAAGAAGGGCAAGCCAAAACCCCGGCATCGCAAACCCTATAAAAACCCCTACAGTGGTAACCTTGTCATACAGCGAATGGCGGCGCACAGCCGAGGAAATCCCCACAGGTATAGCAATGACAAGTATAATAAGCAGCGATGCGATATTTATGTATAGAGTTATAGGGAGCCGCTCTTTTATCTTAGTCCAGACAGGCCGATGGTCGCTGGAGAAGGACTCACCAAAATCCAGCATAACAACCCGCTTAATCCACAGGGCATACTGAGTGGTGACGGGTTTATCAAGCCCGTAGTATTTCTCCAGTTTAGCGCGCGCCTCCGGTGTAATCTTAGGATTGAGATCAGTTAAAACATCGGTGGGTTTGCCGGGGGCCAGGTGAATGATTGCAAAACTTATAACAGTTATCCCCACGAAGGTGATAAGCATCTCAAGGGTTTTCTTTGTCAGATATGTAAACATACTGGTAAGTTTACAATTAAACGCAAAGGAGTTTCAAGGTTGACGGCTGTACACCACGCCGCATCATAGCAGCTTTTTTCTGTACGCAGTAAATAACATCTTACCTGAAGCAGTAAAATATTCATATAAGTCCGGCTGAGGGACGCTTCCTATTCCCCGTGTATCATGTACTTCTATCTCAACCATATCATAATTTTGCTTCAGGAAGTCTGCCAAGCCCGGCATATCCATACTAAATGTCTTTGTGTCTGAGATAATAGACTTGTCGGTATTGCTATACTTCTTTGATTTAAGAAAAGGGTCGTCAATACCGGAGACACTCAGGGGAAAAATCCAATCCGGCTTTTCCATCGACATCGGATTATCATATGCCCCATTAACAACCTTTAATTGCGTGTAAAATATTACAGGGAAATCGGCTCCTGCAGTGGGCAGAAATAAAGTTTGCCCCGGTTTTGTATTTTCACTCAGAAAATCAATCAAATCCTTTGACCGGTTGACATATGGAGTGATTCTCTCAAGAAACATTTCTTTTAGGGTAAGTCTTGGCTTCTGGATTTGAAAGTATGGCGTTGTTGCCCTGACTGGATTAAACAATGGTAATCCAAAATATCCGGCAAAGTTTGTAAAACAAAGTATGGTCAGAACAGCATATCGTATAAGTCCGGGAGTTTTTCTAAGAATTAGTGCCTGCAGTATTATGAATACAGGAGCAAGTACGATGATGTATCGCAGGAAAGTTGAACTATAACTTAATGCAAATACTAATTGGAGCGGTATCATACCAAGAATAAAGAAAATCATGTCTTTAGAGATACCATTGCTAAATCTATAATCACTTGTATGAAAAAAAATAATTAGCAGAAGCATTAATAGGGGAAACATGGACATGTTGATTTCAAGAAGATAAAAAATAAACGATGTATAATATGAACCACTCCTGACATACATTGACTGCATCCATAATTGCGCATATATTACCCATATAATGGCAAGTATAGAAACTATTCCTGTGGTAATTATCGAATCACGGAATATCCCATGATATTTTTTCCTGAAAGCAAATCCGGCACACAGTAACAATATAATGTTGCCGGGGATAAAAAGATAATTGCTGTAAAACTGGCACGTAAGGGCTATAACCATCAGGACAATGCCGGGACGCCTTCTTCTGTGTAATAACAGGTAAAAGGCATATATAAATAATATCTGCATAAACGTGACAGTTGCATAGTATCTGCATTGCCGTGAGTGTAGAATCAATACTTCGGATGTCATGACCAATAATAGAGTCATTAGTGCAATCTGTTTGTCTTTGAAAATATCCCATGCCAGGTAAGTTAAAAATATTACTGATAAAAAACCTAACACGGCAAACGGTAATCGTGCAGAAAACTCATTCTTTCCCAATATTGCGAATGATATAGCCGTTATATATTCATTAAGCCATGGTGAGAATATCCATACATTATTTTTATTGAGGTCATTATTAGTAGTAAATATCAGCCGATTTTTACCGTCGTAACCCAGCGGTATTCCATATTTAAGAATATTTACTGCAAGATTAGCTGTTACGCACTCATCCTCCCATAATATCCTGTTATCTAGTTTATACAAATAAAAAAACGCACAAACTATTATGCTTAAACATAAAATAATTACTGTTTTTCTGTCTATTGCCATTTATGCCTACACTCTCTTAATTAGAAAACCACTTATTCCATGTCAACACACTTGCCGCAACGCCATCTATCTATAGCCCTCCTTTGCATTAGTTTTTATAGGTATACAGAGGACAGGTAGTTATATTTCGAGTGCCAACTCCACCCTTACCTTTTCAGGCACCCTTGTAGAAATCTTAAGATTATCAAATGCTTGTAAGTTATATTATTAAGTGCGCCACGAAGGATTTGAACCTTCAACCAACGGATTAAGAGTCCGCTGCTCTACCGTTGAGCTAGTGGCGCAACGGTACATATTATAAGTTTAAGCATACGTTTGTCAACCTGTCAGCTACGCATGATAAATTTATTCTGACCTTATTGCAAGCTGCAAGGACACTCCAGCAATTTCTTCTCTGTTTATAAAGTATTTCTGATTTAGGATTACCCCCCTATTGACATAGGCTGTAGTTTCATGTTATCACATATGGCATCGATTGGAGGGTAAGGTGAGTACGTTTACACTTGGTGGCATACATCCGCCTGAGCATAAAGAGTTGGCTTGCAATGCGGCAATTGAGGTGTGTAAATTACCTCAGAGGGCTGTGGTCCCTTTAAGCCAGCATATCGGTGCGCCGTGTAAATCGCTGATTGAGGTCGGTCAGCGGGTACTTGCCGGGCAGTTAATCGGAAACCCCGAAGGGTTTATCTCAGCCCCCGTACATGCCAGCATCGCTGGAAAGGTAACCGGTATTGAGGCATTTCCTTCCCCTATGGGTAGAATGGTCCCTTCTATAGTTATAGAAAACGACAAATCAGACGAATGGACACCTCTTGAGGGCGACCCAAACTATATGGAGCGCTCTGCCGATGTACTTAAAGGCCGTATTAAGGCCAGCGGTATTGTGGGCATGGGCGGGGCAACGTTCCCAACCGTTGTAAAACTATCCCCACCAAAAGAGAAGAAGATTGACGCCGTCATAATCAACGGCGCAGAGTGCGAGCCATACCTGACGGCAGACCACAGGCTCATGCTTGAAAACCCCAAAGAGATAGTCGAGGGCCTTAAAATCCTGATGAAGGTGCTTGAGCTGAACAAGGGCTATATCGGAATTGAAGAGAACAAACCTGACGCCATAGAGAAAATGAAAGATGCCGCATCAGGCGATAAAAATATTGAAGTATGGACGTTGGTCACAAAATACCCGCAGGGCGCAGAGAAGATGCTGATTAAATCTATCCTCAATCGTGAAGTTCCAGCCGGGGGACTGCCCATGGATGTCGGCGTGGTAGTTCAAAACTGCGGCACGGCGTATGCCATATACGAGGCGTGCTGTCTGGGTAAGCCGCTCATGGAACGGGTAGTCAGCGTGACCGGCCCGGGGATAACGTCTCCGAAGAATCTGAGGGCGAGAATCGGCACACCTGTCTCACAGCTTATAGAGACGTGCGGTGGTCTGAAAAGCGGTGCTGTTAAGGTAATCTCAGGTGGCCCAATGATGGGCTTTGCCATCTATGACCTCGACACACCAGTAACGAAAGGTACATCAGGAATCGTAGCCCTGGAAGATAAAGATATTGTACATCGCACAAAGTTCAACCACTGCATCAGGTGTGGTCGATGTGTTGAGGCGTGTCCGATGGGGCTGATGCCTCTTATGCTCAGTGTTTATTCGGAGAAGGGCCTATATACTGATGCAAAAGACTATCACCTGTTCGATTGCTTTGAGTGCGGCTCCTGCACATATGTATGTCCGTCAAAGAGACCGATAGTCCAGCAGATAAGGCTGGCTAAGACAATGGTAAAACCCTAGAAAAATATTAAGAGAGATATAAGAGAAAATATAATGGAACAGAACAAGCAGGGATTAATAGTTTCGGTAAGCCCTCACATAAGCAGTGAGGAGACTGTACCGAGGATAATGTGGACGGTGAGTATCAGCCTGCTGCCTGCCCTTGTGATGGGGATATATTATTTCGGCCCAAAGGCAGTTTATGTTACCGCCCTGTGTATAATCGGCTCGATGGCAAGCGAGTGGTTTGTGCAGAAACTTGCTGGGAAGGAGATAACCTTAGCCGATGGAAGCGCGTTTCTCACAGGCATCCTGCTGGGACTTAACATGCCTTCGACAGTGCCTTTTTATATACCTCTGGTGTCGGCGTTTGTAGCTGTAGGAATAACGAAGCAGCTCTTTGGCGGTCTTGGTTATAATATATTTAATCCGGCCTTGATTGGGCGCGCCTTTGCCCTGATAACATGGACTCGTGCCATGACTACATGGGCGGTTCCTGATGCGGCGTTTGTGGCAATAAATGCAAAGACAACAGCGACACCTCTTGGAATTCTCAAAGAAGAAGGTATGGGGAAACTGCTTGAGGTATTTGGAGATAAGTTAAGTTTATATAAGGAACTTCTCATAGGGCACAGGGCAGGCTCACTTGGTGAGACTTCCATGATAGCCATACTGATAGGGGCGGCGTTTTTGGTATATCGCCGGTACATATCTCTGCGGATTCCTCTGTCATTTCTTGCAACTGTGGCAGTGGGCGCATGGATTTTTGGCGGTAAGACAGGGTACTTCACAGGGGACCCTATTATACACCTCCTGAGCGGCGGTCTGATGCTTGGGGCGTTTTACATGGCGACGGATTATGTAACTTGCCCAACAGTGAAGTCAGGTCAGATATTGTTTGGAATTGGGTGCGGGTTTTTAACTATACTAATAAGATTAAAAGCTGGTTACCCGGAAGGCGTGATGTTTGCTATATTAATAATGAACTGTTTCGCACCGCTTATCGACAGAAACTGCAGGACATCGGTCTTTGGGGCTAAGAAAGAGAAGAAATGACTACAAAAGAAATCATAAAGATAACTGTCAATCTACTCGTGATATATGTAGCTGGCGGGGTGTTGCTTGCATCCATATACGCCTATACGTCTCCAATAATATTCAAGGAGAGCGAAAAGGAAAAGAAAGAGGCGTTGCAGAAAATGATACCAGAGGCTGATAAAATAGAGAAACTTGGTGACTGGCACCCACATGAAAAACATGCTGAGTACTTTGCAGCAAAAAAAGACGGTCAGGTTCTGGGCTATATAGTGCAGGTCTTTGGCAAGGGCTACTCCAGTTACATAAATATACTGTTTGCCGTAAATAAGGAACTGATTGTACAGAAGGTTGATATATTAAGCCAGGCCGAGACCCCTGGGCTTGGTGATGAGATAACCGCACCGTCGTTTACCGGGCAGTTTGTGGGCAAGGACACCGAACACCTGAAGGTAAAGAAAGAGGAGACAAAGGAGTATGTACAGTCAATAACCGGTGCAACTATATCCTCGAGGGCAGTTACAGAGGACGGGATAAAAAACGGCATTATATTCTTAGATAAGGCCCTCAAAGGGGGCAGTTCACCCTCGAATAATGGGGAGAAACAAGAAGGAGAGAAACCGCATGGAAGCCGATAATCCACAAAAAATAGATTACTGGAAAGTTACCCTAAGCGGTATATTCAAGGAAAACGCAATATTCCGCCTGGCCATCAGTTTGTGTCCTGCTATAGCCGTAACGACTGGTCTGAGAACGGGTGTGTTGATGGGTGTTGCTGTCGTGTTTGTAAATGTGATGGTAAACATAACTGTGTCGGCAATAAGGGCGTTCATACATCCGAGAATAAGGATGCCGATATTTATGCTGATAATATCCGGCTGGGTGACTGTTGCTGATTTATCGATGGCGGCATTTGCGCGAGAGGCATATAAGCAGATGGGCCTCTATATACAACTGATAGTGGCGTTTGCGTCGATATTTACAAGGGCTGAGATATTTGCAAGTAAAAATAAGATAGTACCGTCGTTTTTTGACGGCATAGGGATGGGCGTAGGGTTTATGTTTGCCCTTATAGTGATTAGTTTCTTTAGGGAGCTACTGGGAAAGGGTGCGTTATGGGGTGTTTCCATAATAGGGGCGAAGCCGCTTTTGATAATGCTTCTGCCAACCGGTGGATTTATAGCAACCGGCATATTGATGGGATTCTTTAACTGGATAGACATAAGATTTTACGGCGGCAAAGGTGCTGGCGGGGCATCTGGTCATTAACGTGTGGCCTTATGTTAAGGAGGAGATGATATGGAAAAAGAGCTGACAAAACTATTTGAGATTTTTATTGCGTCTTCGCTGATAAATAATTTTGTATTTACCAGGTTTTTGGGGCTTTGCATATTTTTCGGTGTTACAAAGAAGGTTGAGACTGCTGTTGGGATGAGCATAACTTTTACGGCGGTTATGATGATATCTGCTGCCCTGAGCTGGGTGATATTTAATTTTATAATGGTACCGCTTGACCTGACGTTTCTGAAGATAGTGATATTCATAGGTGTAATAGCAGCGTTTGTGCAGAGTTCGGATACGATAATGAGAAAGGTAAGCCCAGGGCTTTACTATAAGTTAGGGGTGTATTTGGCCCTGATATCGACAAACTGCATAATACTGGCCGTGCCGCTTATAAACGCCGGTGAGCACTATACGTTTCTTGAGGGAATTACACTGGGACTGGGTTCGGGGCTTGGGTTTGCGCTGGCACTGGTGATAATGGCAAGTATAAGAGAGAAGATAGAGATTGCAGACGTGCCGCTGCCATTCAAAGGGCTTCCAATATCCTTTGTTACAACGGGGCTTATAGCGCTTGCCTTTACGGGATTTGCCGGAATAATAACATCATGATAATAACGTCATAAGGATATAGTAATAATAATGTATAACTTAGATATAAACATAGCGCACGAGATATTAAACTGGCTAATAGGCTTAGTTGGTCATATACCGCTGCCACTAGCAGGCGTAGGGGGCGGGATAGAGGCAAAAGAGTCAGTTGATATAGCTGCGACAATAAAGTTCACGCTGGTGTTTATCGCAGGTGTAGGGGCGATATTTGGATTT
The DNA here is from genome assembly GCA_001541255.1 of Candidatus Magnetominusculus xianensis. Lineage (GTDB taxonomy): Bacteria > Nitrospirota > Thermodesulfovibrionia > Thermodesulfovibrionales > Magnetobacteriaceae > Magnetominusculus > Magnetominusculus xianensis. Next base: position 11,498 of record LNQR01000004.1, on the reverse strand, counting down.
GGGCTGGCGTTTGCGGCGAAGAAGTTTTCTGTACAGATGGACCCACGTATAGAGCAGGTGCGAGATGTTCTGGCAGGGGCGCAGTGCGGTGCATGTGGATTTGCAGGATGTCAGCAGTATGCCGAGGCGGTGGTGGCTAATGCAGAGGTGAAACCCTCACTTTGCACACCGGCAGGGAAACACGCCGCTGAAATCATATCTGCGCTAACCGGTAAGAAGGCTGTGGCGATGGAACCAGTATACTCAAGGATAATGTGTCAGGGGGACTGTAAAAAATCAATAAAGAAGTTTAAATACGAAGGCGTAAGAGACTGCCGCGCTGCGGTGCTGGCCGGTGGCGGGGACAAATCCTGTGCGTATGGGTGTCTGGGGTATGGGACATGCGCATCAGTATGTCCATTTGATGCCATTCATATGAACGAGTTTGACCTTCCGGTGGTGGATATAAAGAAATGCACAGGGTGCAGGAAGTGTGCAGAGGCGTGTCCGAAGAAGGTGATAGAGATATTGCCAGGCTCAAAGGGTGTGCTTGTTGCATGTCATTCTAAGGATAAGGGAGCTGCAACACGAAAGAACTGTCAGGTAGGGTGCATAGCCTGCGGAATGTGCGTCAAGGTATGCCCGTTTGAGGCCCCGTCAATTACTGATAACGTATCAAAAATAAACCTCGACAAATGCCGTATGTGTGGACTATGTGCGACGAAGTGCCCGACACACGCCATAGTTGACATGCTCCTTCCAAGGGGGAAGGCCGTCATAACAGAGAGTAAGTGTATAGGCTGTAATATGTGCATGAAGGTGTGCCCTGTAAATGCAGCATCAGGGGAGCTGAAAAAGCCGCACACCATAGATGCAGCAAGGTGTATAGGCTGTGGAATCTGTGTAGCAAAATGCCCCAAACAGGCCATAGACGGTACATTCAACGCCCAGGAAGTATTCGAGAAAGCCGCGCAGAAAAAGCAGTCAGCCTGATCTCACACCTGTGCAATTGTCACAACAAGTAAGTTAAGGTAAACCTGTACACATCAAATGCTACCCTGTCTCTCCGTTCACCACAAGTTATGCCCTAATGCTTTAGCCTGAGAATTTGACAAAACCACCAACAAAGTCATAATATTTATTCGTGGCTGAACTACCAGGATTCTCTGATATGACAGGTTCAATTAAACCATCAGGGTTAGCTAAACTCAAAGAAGGCACAGTTGTGTTGTTGCTTTGTGTGCTTTTGACGGGTGCTTATTCTTTAGGCAGCTATATTTATTTTAAGACGGCAGGGATTGAGTTAAGCGATAGCGCACGATTTGGCTGGGATACATGGGAATACCAGTCGATGGCCGCTAATTTTGCCGCCGGACATGGCCTGAAATTCGGTGGTATTGAGGAGTTTGGTTTTTATAAATTCACTCAGACTGGGGATCAGGTCTTTGGCGATGCCGGATTAAAGGGCTATGAAAGTTTTCTTGAACTCGGAAGCCGCGGCGGTAGTTATAATTTCTACAGGACACCGGGTTATCCGGTATTCCTCGGCATACTGTATAAGATATTTGGTGTATCGCCCAAGGTTGCAAGGGTTTCACAGGTATTTCTTGTGATTGTGATTGCTGCATTTTTGCCTTATGTTGGATTTGTCTACTGGCGGCTCAAAGGTTTTGCCGCAGGGGTCGTCTCAGGTAGTATCTTGATGAGTACGTATGTGTATATTCACAATATGCAGGACGAGCTTTTAACTGAACCGCTTATTATGTTCTCAGCCTTTCTCTGCGTACTTATGTTTATTTTATGGGAAAGGAAAAAGACTGCTGCTGCCTCTGCCACACTTGGCGTTGTTATGGGGGCAGGAATTCTGGTTAAGGGTTCCCTTATTTTCACGCCGTTTTTGACAGGTCTTTATTTCTTGTACTTGACTATGCGTAAACGGATCGACCCTTCCCGGGTTGTGGCCTTCGTATTGGGTGTGGCGTTTGTTATACTCTCGTGGTCGATATTTGCCAGCGTAAAAGAGGGAAGGCCAATCTTTATCTCCACCGAAGGCGGGCAGCTCCTGCTTGAGTCCAACAGCGCTGTCTCAAAGGACGGCACATGGCACGCCAAGCCCCTTGACACGTTTTATGAAAGGCCGGAAATTAAACAATTATCAGGACCGGTTAAAGTTATCATGTATTATCTGAACCACAGGGAACTCCTGCCATCAATATTTATCAATAAGATAAACGCTGGCTTTAACGGCTTCTTATTTTTCAAAACTGCCGTGCTGTTTCTCCTTTATACGATGACTATTAATACCCTTAATTTCTTTGACAGTGAAAACAAACTTAATCTTGTTAAATATATTTTATCAGTTATCATGGCACTCTATCTGGTATGGACGGTGTTTACTGTCTGCGTGGTAGTGTTTAAGTTGAATTTACCCCCAGTGGCAGCAATGGTGTTTGCGAACATTATTAAACTCATGCCTAGTGCCACACTTCTTATATATATTTTTATCGTATATTTCTGCGTGTCTTACGCATTTACCAAAAGTGTAAACATCGAGGTCCCTGCGTCATTTGCAATATTGTTTCTGAATTTCTTCCTGATAACTATAATCTTCTACGGACATCCAAGACATGTCAAGGTCATAGATTTTATATTTATCCTGATGGCAATGCAGGCAGTCTTCAGTGTTGTCTCGTGGCTCTACGGGGTTGCCTGTCAATCGCGGCTTGGGGTTGATGATGGCAGCTCTGCAGGCAGTTGATCTTCTTATTAATAAACGGGCCGCCGACTAAGAATCTGTCTATTCTCATCGGCGGCCCGTTAAGCAGATATTCTGGCGGCTTGACTTATATTACCAGCACCACGTTACAGCTTTTGAGTGGGTTGTTGTTGGTCTTTTCGATTCTATAGTCATTTTCATCGTTATATGCAATATGGGTCATGTTATTAGTTGGCATCGGTACCACTATTATCGTATTAATGCCATGTGCTTCAGCCTTTATTTCCTCTATGACGTCATCTATTGCTCCGATGCCTTTGTCAAACACTGCCTCTATTGCACTGGTTTTACAAAACCCTTTTACACTATCGAAAAATGCCTCCGCTTCTCTCTCTGCCTGTGCCTGTATTTTGCCGTGTACGCCGAATTCATACATAGAGAGGGCTGTCCTTTCAGAGATGCCGAACTCTGGCACTACCGCCTTTATGTTGAGAACTGAGTCCAGCATCTTTGCTGCGTCACTTCCATATGTTATTGACTCTTTGTAAGTGAAACCCGGATATACTATCACTGTTACCTTGCCTTTGCTCTGATTTTCGCTCATTTCATAATCCTCATTCAATCTCTCAGGTTTCACATTAATCTCTGAGCAGCCTTATACTTCCTGCCCGATTGCCTTGCTCTCTTGGGCAAGTTTCCTTTCCATAGCTATACCTTGTACCATCTGAACTATGATTATCAGGCTTAACGCACATGCTGAACCCAGCATCAGGTATCCTGAGTAGCTGTTCCATGACCTCTCAAGGGCAAATGCCGCCTGCATCGCATCAGACTGTGTAGCTATCCATGTCTTTACTGCTGCCTTGTTTAACACTATCCAGTCTTTTATCTCGACTTTCGCCTGTAAACCAGTCGTTGAACTTACCCATTTCATGAGCATAGGCTCATAGTCGTTCTTATAGCTGGCGGCAACATGCTTGAAAATAACTGACACACCGGCAAGCAGCATTGTTACTGAGAAGTACAGCCTGATTATAAGACCCTTTACGTATTTGGTTGCCGTTGTTCCAAACTGTGCGCCAACTGCCGCTCCGACGAGCATTACAACCGCCGCTACCAGCTCTACTCTTGCCTTCATTGCATAGGTGAATGCGCCGTATGCACCTGAGATCATTACCTCAAAAAGGTCTGTGCCAACCGCCACTGTTGTTGAGCAGCCGATAAGATATATCAACGAAGGCATTCTGATGAAACCACCACCTACGCCTAAAAATCCGGCCAGAAATCCTGTAAACCCTGCCACGCCGCCTATTACCCATAACGATACGGTTATGCCTGACGTCTTCAGATGTACCATCGGCCATAGTTGAAGACTGTGCATCTTCTTAGCAAGTGATGACACTCCGGCGTCTTTTATTTCGCCGCCTTGAGATTTGCTTTTACTGTTAAGTTTGAAATACTCCTGCAACATATAAGCACCGAGACCAAACAGCAGTACCATATATGTTATCCTGACAATAGGTCCAACCCGTCCGATTTTCTCCAGGTACATAATCAGTGTTGCCCCGAGTTCTATCCCTATTGCCGTAAATACCACCATAATCAAGCCCAGCTTAAGGTCAACATTACCCAGCTTCCGGTGCTTCATTGTGGCCACTATAGACTTCCCTGCTATGTGGGCCATGTCCGTGCCTATTGCATATGCCATTGGAAATCCGAATACGTTCAATGCCGGTGTTACCATAAATGCCCCGCCTACTCCAAAAAAACCACCTATAACGCCTACTGTCAACCCTAACAGCACCAACTGCCATGCCATTATCTCTACACCTGCGATTGGTAAGTATAGCTCCATCTGTTTACTCCTCCTTCAGCCCCTGTTTAGTGGTGTATTTCTATCTTGTTTGTCTTAATGCCGAGTAGCTTGAAAAATAACTCGATTGTTGAACCTATCACTAAGCCTATGCCTGACATCGTTACTACTGTTAGGATTGCAAATGCTGTGTGGTCTGTCTTGTTTAGCTCGGTTATCCATGCAAATAAGTTTTCCATTGTGTCACCTCCTTTTGTCTTTCCAGTTTTATTTGTTGTATGCTACTGAGCGTATCGCTTTATGCAGGTATATATCTCAAGAACTATGCCAGCCATAATATCTATATATATCACGTAGTTATCATAGTCTCATCGTATAAGGTGCAATGATTTATTGCAGATAGAACTGTGACAATTATATTCATATCACCAATATACTATGGAATGGCTGATGCTGGCGGTTATTTAGTAGTGAAAGAAACGGTTTGATTGCATGCAATAAATTACTGCACTGGAAGAAGGATTTTCACAGTAGTGCCCCCTTCAGGACGGGAATCGCTCACCACGGTGATTGTACCATTATGGCGTTCTATTGCGGTCATAGCGATAGTAAGGCCAAGTCCGGCTGCCTCTTCGACTGTTGTAAAGAATGGGTCGAAAATCTTCCCGATGATGTCCTCAGAGATACCTGGCCCGGTGTCAGAGATATATATGGCAGCGTTAGTGTCCTCGACAGTGCCGGTTACTGTAACTTTTCCACCATAAGGGGTAAAGCGCAAGGCATTAACAATGACATTGATGATTGAAAGGCGGATAAGCAGGGTGTCAGTAGGGAGTTTATCTGGAAGCTCCACAATGTTTGACGAGATAGACACACCGGGTGAGGTATTCGATGCAGCAGAGCTTATCGACTCCAGGATCAGATACTTAATGGGGGTTTGTGTTATATTTAACGGCTTATTTTTTATCATGTCGAGGATTTCTATTGACATAGCCCGAAGGGTGGAGTTTTTCGCGGTGATTTCAGATTGTTTTTGCAAGAGTGTCTGCTCAGCAAGTGTGATTTTTTTGGTCTTCTCCTTCAGGTTAAAGTTGAGTTTGGAGACAATACGGTTATAGGCGCCGATGAAGGACTTAACCTCATTTGGGGCATCGGTCTTTACGATATGGGTGAAAGAGCTATCGCTTATCTTGTCAAAGGCGTGTTCCATTTCCCTCATTACCCGTATCATGTTCTGTGAGACCATGTAGGCGATTGCAATAGTGCTGAAGATGATAAACAGGGCGGCGTAGAGGAATGCCCTCTCGCCGTTTATCATGATGGTGTTGACGTAGGAGCGTTCTTTGACAGAAAACCCTATAGTATATTTTTCAATTTCTCTGGCGTAGTTTCTCATTAGTTGCAGCGTATTGGTTAACACGGTGTCATTATTGACGATTTCTTTAAAAGTCACTATGTATAAACCGGCATCTTGTTTAATCTCTGGTGCTGAATCGATTAATAATTTAGAAATATCATAGACTTCATCTATAGCCTTTTTTTCCTTGTATAGTAAATAGTTTTTTTCGTATTTCCTGAGTATAAGCGCCATATATTTATTGGATGATTTATTTTCAATTGCTCTGCCAAAAGGCCGAATCTCCTCGATGAGCTGTTGTCTTTTGTCTATCGCTGCGACGAGCGTTTCAAAAATTTCCTCATAGAGGTCGATGTTTTTCATAAGATTAAAATAGTAGCCTGTATTCGTTCTAAGGACGATTTCGTTTTCTATGGATTTGACTTTAGACCTAAGAGTACTGATAGTGTCGTGAAATAGTTTAAGATTTTCTTTTTCTTCGATTAATAAGAGGATATTTTTTTCATATCGCCTAAGCTCAAGCAAGAGCAGGTTTATGTCATCGACCCACTCGATAACACTGAACCGTTGGTATATCTTATTGACGTTTCTGAGCTCAACATAAATCAGAGCCAAAGAGATGGCTATGGGGAAAATCATGTTGATAATAATTCTCTGCCAAAGTTTTAATCCCATACCGATTGTACAAAATAACTTACTTTGGCCGATTATGTCAAATGCAGTAAAGCCGTGTGTGAAAATGGGGTGAGGCGGCGCTGCCGGTAAAGAAGCAGAGAAGCAGAGAAGTCCGGCAGCGCTCTATCCTTGCTGAATTAATCCAGCACTAACACCACCGCGCACTCTGAGGCAGGAGCTAAGGCTTTCTTTCCCGATGAGACTACCTTTGTGAGCGTCTTTGACGGTGTCGGCACTACTATAAGCTCTACGTTATGGTTGTTCTGCCTGACATGGTCGATGACATCCTCGATGGTGCCCCTGTAAACGCTGAATCCGGAGGTGATTTCCTTAGTTATGCAATAGTCTTTTACCACATCGAAGAACTTTCTCGAGTCTCTTTCAACGCTATCTGTCAGGCTGTTTAGCGGGCCGAATTCGTACATGCTGATGGCGGTCATTTCAGATGTACTGAATTCGGGGATGATTCCAATTAATGACAGTGTCGAGCCGGTTTCGCTTGCCCTTTTACTGGCGTATGCGATAGATTCCTTGTAGTTGAGTCCTGGATATACGATAGCTGCTATTTCTTTACTCATAACGTCCTCCCTGTGGATATTGATTGTTTTCATCTCTTGGTTTATATAAATCAAAAACCATGCCAAATGATTAAACGGCTTAAAACCTTAAAACATGACCACCTGGCCGAGCAATGCGGTGCAATGATTTATTGCTCTATGTAGCCGTTTATTGCACCAGAGACCACAAACCCCGCGACAGCAGGCGTGTCTTTAGGAGACTCCCCGATATTTGCTGTTTTCCTTGCATGCAATGGTTTCTTGCAGATAAGAATGGGGAAGGCGGGCATGTATCTTTTGAATTTGACGAAAGTGAGTAATATACAGGAAGTCCCTGTTTTTTATAAAACCATTAAGTCTAAAAATTCTCTTGGGCTTACAATCCTAACCCCCTTGTATTCATCGAAAGGAAAATGTTTTTTATTTCCTGTAATAATTACATCGGCTTTAGCCGACAGAGCTGTGGCGAGGTAAATTTCATCATCCATGTCTATCAGATTAAAAGATTGTTCCAGTGGTTCAACTATAGTAGCCACTTTTAAAAAGATGGGAATAATTTCATTAAATTTCTCTGTGGCTTTTACATTTAGCTCAAACCGTGAAATTATTCTATAGTATTCTGTAATAATTTTATGAGAAAGAAACAGACTGTGTTTTAAAAGAACCTCATCAATTAAATCACGGCAAGTACCGGCGTTAAGCCCAGCGGAAATAAGAATATTGCAATCAAGAATAACCCTCATTGAAGATATTTAAGAAGTGGATGGAATCTTTTCTTCAGCTTCTTTCCTTCTTTCTTCTCTGACTTCTCTAATTTTTCTATTGACGATTTCCATGACTTCATCTTCCGGCAAATCAGCATAAGGATTATCGGAGAGCTTCTCATAAATTACGTACAGCTCCTTAAGAACTTGTTTTCTTTTAAGTTCTACAGGCCGGAAGATAAAGCCTCCCTCGCTTTCAACAACCTCTAATAAATCTCCCTCGTGTACATCAAACCTCTTTCTAAACTTTACAGGCAGGGTTATTTGGAAGTTTCTGTTTACTTTCCGTAGCACGGAGACCTCCTATTCTATAGTAATATTTTAAAATACAATAATAGTATAGCAGATGGTATACTAAAAAGACAAAGAACATCAAAGCACCATGTACAATTGCTTATGTGACATTGGGCAACTCACAATGTTGACACAAGGATGGTGATACAACTTAGTCATGGAAACTACCATAACTGATTTAGATTTAACGGAAATCATTAACGGAGAGGAAATTATGGGGCCAAGTCCATTTGGAAGGCAGCAGGACGCTGCAGCTAACTTGGTTGATATAATGCGTCAGTATGTCAGAAAAAATCATTTGGGAAATTTGACGCCGGATTGAACGGCATGTCAGGGTCGTGGACTTCGTCGAATATGCCATTTATTACATCGAAGAGCGGCTCAAATCTCTGGTCTTTTTCAAACGTGAATAATATATAGGAAGTGTCCTGTTTTTGCCCTTTAAGGATATGATATACTATACAGTATGGAAACATTAGAAAGAGATTTTGACTTAACTGAGATCATCAATGGAGAGAAAGTGATGGGGCCTAGTCCATTTAGAAAACACCAGCGAATCGCGGTGAAAATTTTCAGGCAATTAGATAGATTTGTTGAACAAAATCAACTTGGATTTGCATATTTTTCTCCACTTGATATTATATTTGAAGAGGGGGAAAACAGGCTCCAACCAGATATATTTTTTGTGAGAAATGACAACGCAGACATAGAGCAGGACTGGATTAGGGGTGTGCCGGACATGGTGTGTGAGATAATTTCTCAAAGCACTTATGAAATGGATACTGCCGTCAAGAGGGCAATCTATGAGAGATACAGAGTACCGGAGTATTGGATAATCAAGCCTGAATCTATGACCGTCGAGATTCTAACCATCGAAGCCGACAAGTACAAGCTGCATTCCTTTGCGACACTTGATGGAGCTGCTACATCTAAAGTGATAGAAGGGTTTCAACTCAATGTCAGTGATATATTCGCGTAGAATACAGGTAATAGAAGAAGACGGTAAGCCTGTTGCCGTAATAATGGACTATAATGAATACCTAAAATATAAAGAAATCGAAGATGACAGAGATGACTATTATTCCGCAGTTGAAACTAAGTTAAAGAACAAGGAGTGGGTAAATCATAAGGATTTAAAAACTAAGTTAGGCATATAAGATAGCATTCAAGTTTGTTTTGGCTATAGTATTAATCAAACTGTTCGCTATCAGGGGTATGAAGCAGTGTTTTCAATATCGGACGGGGCATTGGGAGCATTGACGGAAGGGCAATTACCGTTAGGTAAGACGCGTCTGGTACAGGCGTGGATAAGAGATACACAAAGAGGAACTACTGGCAGACTGGGAACTTGCCTCTACGGGTCATGAAATATTCGAAATAGAGCCTTTAAGGTAATTTATATGAATCCAAGAGTCAAAGAAGTTTACTCAAATAATGATTATACATTAATAATCATATTTGACAACGATGAGATGGGAATATTTGACGTCACACCTTATTTGGATAAAGGAATTTTCACACAGTTGAGAGACCGTAGTATATTCAATTCCGCTAAAGTTTTTTTAGGAACTGTCCAATGGGCCAATGGTTTGGATTTTTGCCCGGATACAATATATTTAGAAAGTAAAAAGCAATAGATTAGATTAAATATGACCTTCGTAAAGTGAGATAAGAAATAGAATTGTCCAAATTAATTGAGTGGAATCCGTTACAATACTGGACGAGAAGGCCGGTAATGCAAAGAAAACCATCATTGGAAGTGTCCCAGTTTTTGGGGCCAATTGGTGTCAGTCATCTTTATTGCGACGAATTCGCATCAGATGCTTGAGCAACAGTTCCACAATCTTAGTGAATGACTCATCCTTGAGTCTTTCATCATTCCTTAACTGTAATGCACCGACGATAGTTATCGATAAGATGGTGCCGATTATGACTACTGGAACCATAAATGGCGATATGAATTTCGCAAAAGACAGCATAACAGTTGAAATTATGACGAAAGCAAAAAGATAAAACGACCCGGATAACCAAGGATTGTTGCCTATTTTATCTTTAATTATTTTCTCTATTTCATTATGTTGTTTTAATAGCGTATCCTGAAGTAGTGCTTCCTCTCTCAGTATATCAATAATCTGTTCAAAGTTATTTTTCATAGTAGTAGCCGAGGCATTATCCAATTCGTTAACAAGAGAAGCCAATATTCTACGAGTTGTCCCATCATGAAAATTAGCTTTAATAAGGCATTTTTTATATCCGTTTATTGCACCCCTAAGACCCCCAGGTATTTTTCTTATTTGACCATCAGCAACCATATTTGAAAGTAAGGTTGTATAGCACCCCAGCTCAAACCATGCAAATACCTGTGATCCAAATGACTTTAATGCTTCATTTACATGCTTATGTATATCGTCTGAGTTGAGCGTGGTTATGTGTTCCCAGTTTAGGCCAAGAACGGATACAAACTCACGAACATCTTTTTCAAATACATCAAATTTACATTTATTCCACATTGTGAAGCGAAGAGCAGCCTCCAGCGAATCTGTATAAGACATGTGTTGTTCCATCTATATTCCCCTTATAGTTTATTTGCTATATGTGTCTCGGTTCACCGGGAGTACAACACAGGGGGCATGCTGCTTTGCAGGTTTTGGTGATGTACATGTCCATCAGACAGCCCACCCATTTAGCTTCTCCTCCATGTTATAAACTAACTATAGTACAGCTATTAAAGCAATTTTCATGCCAGTATTTATTGTCTGCAAGTACCTGTTTATACACAATATTTATTTTCAGAGTAACATGGTAGATAGGAATTTATACCCATTTATATGGAATTGGATTCCATTAAATCTCTTGGGTTGTATCCCCGACATAACTTATAGTTTAGATGCCATGCTGTTTGCGGCTGAAAGCTTCATTGCTATTCGGAATAGACTGGGGCGTGCAGCTAAACCAACTCTAAAATTTACGTCCCGCACATATACTTATACGTACACAGCGGGCATGTATCCTTTGAATTTGACGTCGGATTAAACGGTATATCAGGGTCGTGGATTTCGTCGAGTATGCCATTTATTACATCGAGGAGCGGCTCAAATCTCTGGCCTTCTTCAGCGGTATCTCTGCCTTTTCATCTATGTAGGTGCGCCCCAGTTGGATGAATACGCCGTTGAGGTCTGCCGGGTTGATACCAGTATTAAGCGAGTACAATAACAAATAAAACGGCATTTAACAGGAAAAACAGGGACAGCGACAATACTGTCCGGTATAGAAATTGCTTGGCGGAATAATACGCGGCAATGAGGGATATCGAGATTTTAATGTAACCTAACGGGTGATGTCT
>LNQR01000003.1 GCA_001541255.1 Candidatus Magnetominusculus xianensis | reverse complement strand
ATTGGAAGGCTTGTATCGCTTGCCCTCAGGTGTAATATAAGCCCGGATGAGATTATCACGCAACTGAAGGGTATCTCCTGCCATCTGCCGAGATGGGCTAACGGCGGCAAGATTTCCTCGTGTGCCGACGCCATAGCAAAGGCCCTTGAGTGGTACTGCCACGGCGAGGTGAACCATGGTCATTCCGCCGGTCAGCCCAGCATGGCCGACATAATGGTAGGGGCGTGCCCTGAGTGCGGCGGTGCGGTTGAACACGAGGGCGGCTGCTCGGTCTGCCACGATTGCGGCTTTACAAAGTGTCAGTGAGCGGGCGCTGATATTATTTACTTAAACTTAGACAGAAGAATCCTTTTGTCTAAGTCTTGGTGACTCCCTGACTGTTGGGGACTGTAGGGCAAACGCGTAAGGATTGCCGTGTCTGCCGTCTAATCTATAGTCCTGCTTATCAGACTGTCTCTTTCGTCAACACAGTCTCTGTAGCTCTTTTCGAGTTTTGAGATTTTCTCCCTGTGGATATGTCTTTCGCCCTTGAGGATGTTTATTTCCTTCGCATAGGCGTTTATTTTTTTCAGGGCTGCACTGATTTTTGACTCCAGGTAGTTTATATCCCTGAGCAGGTCTGCCTTTTCTTCTTGCAGCTCCTCGATGCGGCCTTTATATACCTGTGCCTCGTATCTTGCCCTTTCAGACAGGTTCTTCATGTCGCGCACAGATGACTGTGAACTGTTTCTCTCTTCGATAAGGTGTTCTACCTGCGCCTGGAGTTCTCTCTTTGACGGGATTTCTCGGTTTATAGTGTCGATTGTCCTTTGGAGGTCTTGTTTTTCAGTCCTCAGATTAGTTATCAACTCACGTGAGGACTTTATATCCCGCTCTAGTGAGGCGTTTATGGACAGCACGTCGTTAAGCTGCCTTTCCATGTTCTGAATGCAGAGGAACATTTCCCTTATTGTTTTCCCTACGTCTACTGTGCCGCTTGCGTCGCGTAACAGCTCAACCCCTCTTATCTCTGGCAGCGTGCTGGTTAATGCCCATGACGCGCCTTCGGGGACATGAAAAGACGCAGCTCCGGCTGCGGCTATCTCCTCGTCAGGTGGTATTAATGACATGTCGTGCATTCCGAATTCGTTTATATTATCCATTGGTTACCCCTTCTTATAATAAGATAACTTTGTAGTTTTTTCTACTGTCTTCATAGCGCTAAACAGATTTGCCAATGCCTTTGATGTCCATTCTATTTTCTCTATCAGATAGTCCAGTTCGTCAAACTTCTGAGGAACCTCATATTCAATCATCGTTACCTTATTCTTCAGGGCAGCAATCTCACCCTTTGTGAAATCTATCCCCAGTATCGTACTGCCAAGTGTAGAGATATGAACACTGAGGTCATCAGAGATTCTGTTATAGGTCTCAACAAGGCCAGCCTTTTCCTCTTCCAGAAAGTCTATCTCAGCAAGCAGTCCGCTCTCGTCGGCAATCGGCTTTAAGAGGGCGCGTCTGAGGTCTACCGCCTCATCGGAGAGTTTCCTCATCTTCTTGTTCTTATCGAGGAGTTGAATCTCCAGTTCCTTTGCCTGCATTTCGAGCTTATAGTTTCCCATCCCAAGGGCTTCTATTTCACTATCGAGGTCATTTTTCTCGGCGAGAAGCCTGTCCCTGCGGACCCTCAGCTCCTTGTCCTCCACCATCTCTATCATAGAATTCCTCTTTGTCTCCCCGTCTGTTCCCTCACCGCCTTCCAGGGCAGTATCAGACGGCATAACGATTGATTGATTGAGTTCGTTCATCTCTCACATACCCCGCCGCTACACATTCAGGAGATTTATAAGCTCTGACTTTGTATATGTATCGTCACAGTCAATGCCTGAAGCCTGACATAATGATATTAGCTCTGCCTTTGACATCCTCTTGAGTTCTGATTGTGTTGGCATTTCAGTGCGGCCCGGCGCAGCTGGTTCTGCTGCTTCGCCGACTGGTTCGGGTGCTGGCTCTGCCGCAGGTTCGGCCACCTCATCAACCGGCTCAGGGGTGTCAACCGTGTAAGACGCTGCTGGCTCAACCGGCGTTTCTTCAGAATAATGCTGGTAAGAGGACTGCATCGGACGTGTATCAGGCGCCGCAACATCTGCGTATTGCTCTGTTACAGCCTCACCAATCCCATCCATTCTCTCCCTTTGCCACCAGTTTTTCAACTCGTTGACTGCCTTTGTAAGCGCCTCCCCGGTAAGCTCGATGTTAAAGGCTACATCCTTTGCCGTAATCATCTTTATGGCCTCAAGGGATTTCTGCCTTATTTCAATTGCCTCATCTGCCAGCGTTCTCATTAGCGGCAGCACAGCGGCAGTGTCTTTGATATTAGCAAGGGCAGAGACTGCCGCCTTTCTAACCTGATCATCCTTGTCTTGCAGGCTCTGGACAAGCCCGGGCACTGCATCTACGCAGTCCTTCCAACCCAAAAATGTAACTGCCGTGCGGCGAACTTCAGCGTGTTCGTCCTTTAAGGCCTCCATCAGATAAGGGATTATCTCATCGTCCTTACCAAGCTTATACAATCCGCGCAGGCTGTTTACCCGTACTTTGTGGTTTGAGCTGCCTGCCATGTCCTTACATAATTCAACGGCCTTTGGGTCTCCTATATTTATCAGAGAATTTATAGCCTCGGCAGCCAGATATTTGTTGCGGTATTTTACAGCTTCAAGCAGCACATCTACTGCCGCCTTGTTGCCCATCTTGCCTAATTCTGTGGCGGCGAGGATTTTTACATCCATCTCTATATCCAGGAGGTCGTTTGCTATCTTATTGAATATCGCCTTGTCGCTGTCTGTCTCAAACGAGCCATGCTTTAGGGCCTTTTCAATGGCCGACTTAAGCAGGGCGTCAACCTGGGTCTCGGACAATTTTTGTTTCTTTTTCTTTTGTTTGGTCTCAGTGCGGGGTTCAGATTTTCTTAAGCTGTCTTCCCTTTTCTTCTCTTCCAGTTCTAAGATTCTGCCTCTTAGTCTCTGTATCTCCTTCTCAAACTCCTTGACATCCTCTATCATCTGTCTGACCTTGTCGGATTCAAGTTTATCGGCAGAGGCGCCTTCCTTTCCAATCTCAAAGTAGAGGTTCTTAATTTTCCCCTCATACTCGGTGATTTTATCTCTGAGGTCGTCTTTTTCCAATCCCAAACCAGGACTTATCGAACTGAGCTTTATCTTTCCAAAATTTATCGCACTAAAATCAATGCTGCTTGTAAGTTCGCCCACCTTTGAAAACCCGTCGGCAAGAAAATCCACTGTCTTTTTAGAATAATCCACCGTAGTATCCACAATGCCTGGGGTCGCCTTTTTCACAGCGTCGGTCGTCTTAACAAATAAATCAACGGTGTAGTCAAAGGATTTCACTGTTGCTGCACCGGTTGCGTTTAGCGCCTTTGCCACAGCGCCCCACAGACCTTTTCTTTTTTCTTCCATGTTTAAGTCCTCCATATTTTATATTATACCTAATATTAGTTTCACCGAAACAATCAGCAGCAATACCGCAATAACCCTCTTTATAAGCTCAGGGTGAACGGCCATGGCAAGTTTCGCCCCATAGTACGCCCCAAGTATTGTGCCGACTCCAAGAAATACCGTATAGTCAAGGTCTATGGTCTTTAGCCCGGCAAATATCATCACGCCAAAGAAACTCGTTATCACTATAATAAAATGCGACGTTGCCGCAGCTATATGAATAGGGATGCCGATAAAATTCATCAAGGGCACATGCATCAGTCCTCCCCCTACCCCCAACAGCCCTGAGAGTATGCCCACAAGAAAACTCCCGCCAAACCCCACAGCCATGTCCGGACTGTATGTGTGCGTCTCACCGGCTGAGTCATACACCACGCGTGTACTTGGCTCTGTTTGTGATTTCGAGCAGACCAGATAAAACTCGTCAACAAAAACAAGCGTATATGTCACAGCCATTAAAAGAAGGGCAAATATTACCGAAAACACAACCATATTAAACGATTGGCTGACAATTGCGCCAATCACCACGCCGGGGACGGCCACTACCGAAAACTTAACCCCAAGCCCGTAATCTATCCTCTCCTGCGACATGTAAGAAAACGTCCCCGAAAGCGCATTCAAAAAAACAACCGCAGTCGATGTCCCAATGGCGTGCTGCGGCGTAAATCCATACGCAATCAATAATATTGGCACAAGTATAAACCCGCCTCCAGCCCCTACCAGCGTACCAATAAGACCAACAAACACACCCGTAAGCACAACTGGAAGGACGCCGAAAAACCCCTCTATCATGTCATGTTGAGCATCGGGGCGCACATATGAGCAACCACCAAGAAGCGCCGCTGCCGCCATGACTGCTATGACAAGGAGCACCCGTCTGACAGTCGTCTGCCTCATTTGACCCCTTGTACTATGGCAAGCACTGCCTTTTCAACGGCTGTCTTGTATTCCTGCGAGAGCTTAGACAATATGCCGTTTATCGCCCCTGAGTATTCGTTTATCGGGCCAAGCACCTCGATGAGTTTCTGATTGGCCTCCTCATCCATCAACAGGCCCTGTAGTTGATTTTCGACATCTGCGAGTTCTGCCTTCGCCGCCTCAATATCTGCGTTTAGTTTGGCGTAGTGTGCGGTGAACGCATCCTCTTCCTTTATCGACTTCTCTACTGCCGCTGCTGCCTCTGTCAACTCTGTTATCTTCTTTTTATGACCGTCAACCGTAGATGCCAGCGTATCTTTTTTCGCCGAAAGATTTTCTATCTCTGCCTGTAGGTCTTCTTTGCTGTCGGCTGAGGTTATTTCAGAAATCTTGTTTTGAAGGTTGTCTCTGAGTCCTGTAAGTGTCTCCTTCTTTTGCCTCAGCGCATCGACGTTTGTCCTTAGGGGTGGCAGATCGTTGTCAAGGGTTTTAAGTTCTCCCTTTGACTTGTTTATCGCGGCGGTATTTTCTACGATTGAGAGTTCGGCCTCGTGCTGCCTGTCTGAGAGTTTATCCCGTGAGGGAATTTTTGTATAGAGGTGTTCTCTTCTGTTTATCAGTGAGTCATACTCGGCGCTCAACGAACGAAAGGCATCTTCCGCCTGTTTTAGATCACGGTCAAGCCTGTCTTTTTCTTTTAGTTTTTCGTCATACTCTGGGGTCAGCCTGCTTACCTTTAGTTCAAGCGCCTTGACCCTTTCTGTAAGCGTCTCAATGTCTGAGCTGCGCTGGTGCAGGACTGCCGCCTTTTTTTCTAAGTCGAGAATCTGCTCCAGCTCGCGTATGGCGGCATCTTTTTCTGCCCTGATCCGGTCAATCTGCGCCTTGATTTCCCTTGAGCGGTCTTCCATGCCCTGCAGCACTGAGTTCAGCTCTGTGGACTTTTTCTGTACCCGTTCAAAATATTCCTTTTTATATTCGATTTGATGCTGCTTTTTCTGTATCTCTGTCTCTAATGAAATCTTGTCTTTTTTCAGGATAAGATTTGTGCCGACCTCGTTAATCAGCCTGACCATATCCTGTTTTGTGTAAGTCGCCTGGTCTTCCGTTAATTTAATCATAGTCATGCTTGGGACCTCACAATTTTACCGAGGGCTGCTGTGCCCTCCTCTATATACACCAGTTCACTTTCAAGATTGAGCTTTGAGGCAAGGGCATTTTCAAATTTTTCCAGTTCTGCATCTTTTTTCCGTTTTGACTCTCCGTGTTTGGTCAGATTTATTTTAGCCTCTGCAATCTTTTCATTATATGTCTTCAGCTCTTTCTCAAGCGCTCCAGCACTTGCCCTGTTTGTCTCATTTTCGGCCTTGCGGTTTTTGAGGGTCTCTGTTTGCTTGTCAAGCTCCCTTTGAAGTTTACCTGAGTCGAGACTTAGGGATTTCTCCTCTTCCTCAAGGCGCTCAACTGCCTCTATGACAGATGACTTCTTAGCTATAAGTTCTTTTATTTCCCTGTTGGTTTGCTCAAGGGCGGCAAGTGTTTGTTCAAGCCCTTTGATTTGGGCTTCAAGCGCTGAGGTCTCTGGCTCCACCTCCGCAATAAAGGCTTTAAGGGTGTTGAGTTCGGTAGTGTGCCTGGTTATGCCCTCAGTAAGTGTGCCAAGTTCCCCGGAGAGCCGCTCCGCCTCTATAAATATCTTAGCAACGGCCTCAAGCCCTGATACTTCCTCAATGAGCGCCCTTCTCTTGGGCTGCATGTCATCGAGATTCAACAGCAGTCTTTGCAAAACCGCAGTCTTGTCAGACATGGTCTCCTCATAGAGCTTTGTGTTTGACTCTATCTCCATGAGCAGTTTATTTAATTCGCGCTGCTTTGCCCCAAGTGAGCTAAGGAGTCTTTCCTGCCTGTTGAATTCCTGTTCGACGCCGCTTGCGGTACCGGCCATAGCACGTCTCTTTTTCAGCTCAAAGATGTGCCCCTGCATCTCCTTCATCTCTTTTTCATGCACGGCCATCTCTGTGTTATAGCTGCGAATCCTGTCATCACCTTCGGTCAGATTTTTATTAGCCGCATCAAGGGCGCCGGTTAACTCAGTGAGTTCCTTAGACAGCTTGGCATGTTTTTCACGCAGTTGTGTAATCTCTGCCGCCAGGACTATGTTGTCCGGGGACTTGCGCGGGTCTTGATTATATCTCGACATGGCTAAACACCCCGCATAAAGGTTTCCCATTGCTGCTGAATGACGGCAAGCCTCTCGTCGGCATCGGTCTTCTCTTTCAGAGTCCGTTCGTAGGCGGCCTTCAACACCTGATACTCTCCGTTGAGCTTTTGCATTGACGCTGTCAGCTCGTCCAGTTTGCTGGTATCCTTCATAATGTCATTGATTTTCTTTCTCAGCTCTACGTTTTTCTTCTCAAGGCGCTGGACATTGTCGTTGAGAATCTTTTTTATCTCATCCGACGACGCGCGTGACTGCTCCAGTATGCTGGTAGATACAGCCTTTCTCGAGACAACGGTATCCTCAAGATTACCCACAGCCGCAAGGAGTTTCTCCAGAAACGCGTTCTTTTCGTTTGGGCCCAGGCTCATCGCCCTATTTATCAGTTCGCTCGATAACATAGTCTTCAACCTCGTTCGGATTTCATTTAATGTACCAGCGGCGCACTCGCTGCGCCCGCTATGGAGCCGGATACCGGCAGCGGTTCGAATCTGAAAATCACATTAAAGACATTCCCAGGGAACATCTTTAACCTTGAGTTATAGAAATTGGCTATCCTGTTATAACTGATTCGGCTTTCAGCTATCTTTGTCTCCGTGTCTGAGAGCTCTTTCATCAATGTGTTATATGCCTCCGACGCCTTCAGAGCCGGGTATGCCTCGGCAACCGCCTGAAATTTAGACAACAGGGCCTTGCTGTCAAGAGATGCATCTGGTTTCCCTCCTGAAGCCATTGACTTTTCTATGGCCTCAAGCTCCATCGTCTTTACGGCGCTCCTTACCTCAGCCACATGGGCAAAGAGCGTCTTTTCATAGCTCATGTAGTTGTTGGCGCTGCTGATGAGGTTCGGGATAAGGTCTGCCCGCCTTTGAAGCTGTGCCTCTATGTGCGCCTTTTCCATCATCGCCTGATACACGTTTATCGTGAAATAGTTATAGTAGTAGACTGCACCGCTAAGCCCTGCAAGGACAAGGGATACAATCGCGATTTTTATCGCCGAAGACTGCCTTGTCCATATCTTGTCCGAAATCCTGCTTAAAAACCCCTTGCGCCTCATGCTGATTTCCGGCAAATCCCCCAGCAGGCCCAGGTCTTTAGCATAGACCTTTTTCAGTATATCGTTCAACTGGTCATTCTCAGTCATAGTCTGCCGCTCTATCCCTTTACCGTTATAAACATTGGATGACCGGAGCGCACTATATCAAGCAGTATGCCGTCTACCGGATTAGCCTTTTGCGCGACCTTGATAAAGGTCAACATGTCTTTTACGGGCTGATTGTTTACCGACCTTATAACATCACCACGCGCTACACCGGCAGCCGCCAGTACGCCGCCCGTGTCTGCCACATATACGCCTGTTGTATAACCCTGAAGCGCTGTGAGCAAGGGTGAGATTTCACCACCCAGCCATTCAAACTCCTTCGGCTGTTTTGCCTGTGGTAGTTGCGGCAGTTGCGGTGGATACGGGCCTGTTTTCAGCTTCACGGTCTTTCTCTGCCCACCGCTTAACATCATTACGTCGAACTTCCCGCCCACTTTCTTTGCCGCCAGCATATTTTTGAAATCAGCAACCGTCAGCACACGCTGACCGTCAAGTCTCATAATAATATCGCCGCGCTTGATACCAGCAGTGTCTGCCGGTGTGCCGGGAAATACGGTGTCAACTAATATACCTCCAGCGTGTGCCAGATTAAACTGCTTTGCAACTACTGTATCAACATCTAACAGAACCGCGCCAAAGAATGGATCAGCAGTCTGCTGCACACCTGCAATAGCAATCGCCCCTGCAACCGCTCCACCTGCTTGCTGACGTGTCGGACACAACTGCGGGTGACAGTCTATGCACCTGCCCCTGTACTGGTGCGGGGGCTGGAGCATCTGCCCGCTTGGGAGTTTAAACGCATTGCCAACCTGCCTGCCCTGCCTTGACCAGGCCGCTATCTGCCCTGCCGCCGCCTGTGCCGGTGCGCCGTTGAAATCCACAACGCCTGCCACCAGTGTCGAGGCTAAATTAACAGGAATAGAAAATGCTATGCCGCTAAAAGACCCCGTTGGCGAATATATCGCCGTGTTTATGCCGATGACCTCTCCACTGGCATTTACCAGCGGGCCTCCGCTGTTGCCTTTATTAATTGGCGTATCTGTCTGGAACATCCCCTCATATATCTTGCCGCCTATGCTGATTGACCTGTTTCTGCCGCTGATTATACCGGAGGTTATCGTCTGGTCAAACCCAAACGGGCTGCCCATGGCAAGGACAACATCGCCTGACCTCACGCCATCGGAATCCCCTAAGACTGCGGTGGGAAACGGCCCCTCGCCATCAATCCTGAGAAGCGCTAAATCAGTGGACTTATCCACGTTTACAAGCTTCATTGGATATTCTTTTGCCCCGCCAGCGCCATATACCGTACCTTTAAAGGAGGCAGCGCCTTCTATTACATGAAAGCTGGTAAGCACAAATCCTGTTGGCTCAACAATTACGCCTGAACCCACCCTTGTGTAATTTACTACCGGCAAACCGGCTACCAGATTGGGGACGGTCTGCATCTGCCCGCCTGCCGCAGGGGCCGGGTCCATTGGCTGAGTACTGTTGATAACTACATCGATGCTTACCAAAGACGGCCTCACAGTCTCAATTATATTGTGATAGCTGTCCTGCACAGTGCTGGCAACGGCCGCAGGCCCGGCTACTGTATTGTAGTACTTATTAGGGACTACCTTACCTGCCATCTTATTGTTTATCATCTTTTTAATATCATCTGTCTCTATCAAATTCTTAACTATACCGCCTTCTCTGTAGCTCTCAAACAGTGTCCAGCCCAGGGTGACAGTCGCAAGGAGGCAAAGCGTCCATATCCACGGCTTAAAACTCCGTGGGCAGTTCACCTGTGGCTGCTGCGGCGAAAACCCTCTTGGGTCGTTTTGTTTATAATCGTTTCTTGTCTCTGCCATATCGTTCTCCTATCGGTCTCTTTCGCTAGCAGTTTCGTCCTGAGGCATCTTCCCGTTGAAATTTTTGACCTTCGCCTTTAGTCCAGTGTTTCTTATACCCGCAACCAGGGCAACAAAACCACCAAACAGCAGCGCCACCGGCAATACAGCCAAAAACACATCCACTACGTACCACCAGTACGTTACCATTCCCCACAGGCCAAGACACATTGCTATCAAACCAAACACTATACTCAGCATATTTGTACTCCTCTATCCTTAGATTACTTTTCAATGGGCATCCCATTGTATTTTTATATTAAACGGCTAAACAGCCTTTTCCTCCTTCTCCAGCGCCTGCTTAAAGTACTTAACGGCCTCCTCTCTCTGCCCCTTTGCCTCATATGCAAGCCCTATGCTCTGGTATGCCTTGATGAAGTTCGGCTTAATAGAGACTGCCTTCTTGTAAGACCCTATGGCGTTTTCGTAGTCAGACATGTTGTCATACACAAGACCGAGCTTGTAGTATGCCTCGGCATAGGTGGGGTCTATCTTTATTGCCTCGTTTAGCGCCCACTGCGCCTTGGGGTTGTCGTCTACCATGAAATAGGCCGAACCTAAATGAAAAAAGCAGTGTGCAGAGCTTCTGTCTAAATTCGTCGCCCTGCCAAGTGACTCTATGGCCTCATTCGGAAGCCCTACTTTCAGATATGTCCTGCCGATTTCATAGAGAGCCTCTGCGTTTACAGAATCTATGTCCAACACCTTTTTAAAACTCCTTATGGCGCCTTCGTAGTCTCCTTTATCTCTCAGCTTAACCCCTACGTCCATATAAATGCCTCTGGCATCTGCCGGATTCAACTGCAACACCTTGTTGTAGCCGTTTACAAGCGTATCCAACAGCAGCTTCCCTTTTATCGATACAGTCTTCAGGAATACCTTTAAGTCCCCTGTATCTACGTTAATCCCCATACATTGCCCTCCTCAGCGTCTATCTTCATATTATATTATTGAATGTCCCCAGATAATCAGCGCTATCCACACGTAAAACATCAACTGCTGCGAATGTAGCAGTTTCATCTCCCTGTAATACCGGTACGGCCACTTAAAGTACATCATAGTGCCCACTACTGAAAGCCATATCGTTACTAAAAATGACATTTGCAGTACAATATTCCTCTCGTCTGCATAGTGTCCATGGAAAAAAAGCACCCACAGCCCCAGAAGGTTTAACAATATGTGTACCTTCAGATAGCCTTGAAAAAACTGCGCTGTCTCCTTTGTCTGCCCTATGAGCTGCCTCGTTATTATCTTAGCCGGATAGTACGCGTTTGCTATGATAAAAAGTAACGCCGACAGCGTTCCCAAATAATCAGACCTCGGCATCAGTTCCAAAACCTCCATTTCTCAATCGGATAGGCCCTCACAAATACGCTGTCCAGACCATCGATTTTACTTAGTATTACCGCCTTTACCTGCTCTATCATCGTATGGGTCTCTAATACGGTAAACGTACTGGCTACCTCTATGTCGATATCAACAGCACATTTTTGCCCCATACAGCGCGACCTTATCGCCCGCACGCCCTCGATTCCCTTTACCCTTTGACAGATGTGCTTAATGTCCTCAAGCGTCTCTCTGTCCATCGATATATCAATCAGGCCGTGTACACCCTTCATAAACATCTCAACACTTATGTGAAACACGAATATCGACACAACTAGCGCCGCTATCGTATCCGAATATATAAATCCCATCTTCGTCCCTATCAGGCCAAGCAACACTGCCACGCTTGTAAGGCTGTCGGCCTTACTCTCTGCCGCGTCGGCAAGCATGGCGGGGCTGTTTAACTGCTGCCCTGCGCATGTGTTTGACGTGTACATAAGCCAACTGTAAAATAACGATATAATTGTCGCCACCAGGGCTGCGTTGCTTGGAATGGCGTGCGAGCCGTGCTTAAAACTGTGCAGGGCGTCAAGCAGGATTAAACTTGCACACAGGAATATGAACAGGCTTGCCGAGATAGTGCTTATGTACTCCACTTTGCCATGACCGTAAGGGTGCCCCTCGTCTTTTGGTTTGCCCGAAATCTTCAGCGCTATGAGTACAAACACTGACGATATAGTGTCTGCTATGGAATGCACAGCGTCAGCCATAAGCCCCTTGCTGCCGGTCAGCCCGCCCACTACAAACTTAAAAATAGAGATTGTAAAATTCCCTATCGCGCTCAGTATCGGCGACCACTTGCCGCATGTCGTACACTCAGGATACTTCATCTGCTCACCTTGTCGAATATTTTAGTAAAGTCCAGCCGCGCAACTTCTGGCACTATCTCCGCACCCTTTTCAACACCGTTAAACTGTGCCCTCTTAAAATCATACAGCCGTGCCACGATATTATAGGGGAACAACCTTAAAAACGTATTGTACTCAGCAACGGCGTCATTATAGTGCAGCCTTGCTAATACCACGTTTTGCTCTGCCTTCATTATGGTCTCCATAAAGTATAGGTAAGGCCCCTTGGCCTTTAGGGATGGGGCGGCCTCGGCCAGCGCCCTGAGTTTGCTCAGGAGAACTGAGGCCTCATCCTGCATTTTCTTTGCATCTGCGGTATTTAAATCTGCCCCGGTTCTGATTGCGCCGTTTAATCCAATGAGTAAGTTAAAGAGCTTTTTCTCTGTTTCAACGTATGTGTTCACGGCAGAGGCAGTCCTTTTATACACCTCGGCGCGCCTCTGAAGCTCTACGTCAAGCTGCCCGTGCGATATATGAAGGAAGTGCTCCTCATCGATTAGCCTGTTATACAAAAACATCGATGAGATGATCTTAATCATAAACACCGTCCCCAGCGCATATAACAAGTATCTCATTCTATTGGCTTTCATAATTCGCTCTCATATCGGCCTAGTTCGTCGTCATCTACCCATGTGCTAAAATACTTTCTTGCCTGATTTCCTATCATCATCGTGGTTGCCGCGTTTACAGACACCCCAATAGGGATGCCCAGTAAGGGTATAAACTTGTACCACTTACTTAGAAGCCGTGGGATAAGTTTCTCCGCAACCTCAGCGGCTGCCCTTGCCAGTCCGGTTTTTATATAATCTGAGGCAAGCGTGTCCACAGTCTTTCTCAACACACCAGCCGTTACCGCCTTTGCCGCCGCCGCAGAGCCGGAAAATCCAACAAGCGCCAGCGCTGCCGCCTTCAGCTCTTCCTCGTCCATATTAACGTCATATGCCACTGAAAGCGCATAGCACAGCTCTATCTGCATCCTTAATACCAGCGCCAGGTCAACTGCGCTGCCAATTAATACTGTGCCAATAGTCCCTACTACGGGCAGTGTTGCCGGGATTGAGGTCAGCCCCCCTATGCCTCCCGCTTTAATGGCCGCGTTTTTTATTAGTTTACTGCCAATGGCGTAGGCTATGTACTTGTGCGGCTTTGTGCCGCCGTGCTTTAAGTCGTATTCGTTTATCATCTCTTTGACCTCCCGCCTGATCTCCGGCAGGTAAGTCCCCGAGACGGTCAGTATCTTATCAAACCAATCGATATCTTCAAACTTGTTATCCATTGTTTAATTTCCTTTTCATCCCTTTAATTAAGGTATATACGGCTCTACAGCCAGATTAATCCCAACTATATTATCGACGCGTTTCATAAGCGTCTCCTCCACGTGACGGCCAATAAGATAGCCGTTGTCAAGCGTCTTGCTGTGGTCAACCTTTATCACTATCTCTACCCATATGCCCTGCCCAACTTTTCTTGCATTTATCGAGGCAACACGCTTAACCCCCGGTACAAGCCCGGCAAAGTGGTTCATCTGCCGTATGACAGCCGGATTTATTGACGAATCCATTATGCCCTTTAACGAATCGTTGAGCATTGACGAACTAAGCCTTATAAGGTCAAGCGTCTCAATAACAGCAACCAGCGGGTCGGCGGAATAAAACCCAAACCTTGTCAGCACTATTGCAACAGCAACAAATGCTGAGGAGACGGCGTCAGAGTGGTTGTGCTTTGCATTTGCCAGCATTGCAGGACTACCGCGCCGCTGCCCCACACAGTGCAGATACGAAGACAGTTTATAATTGGCAATAACCGACACAACCGCCGCCCAAAATGCTATAAACTTTGGCGGCTGCACCGTTCCATGAAACGCGCCCCACACATCCTTTACCGAATGTATAAACAAAAACAACGTGCCGATTATTATCAGCAGACTTATCAGAAATATTGCAACGAACTCTATCTTGCCGTGACCATAGTGATGGTCGTCGTCTGCCGGTTTGCCTGAGATTTTCACCCCGATTAACACCACAAGCGATGTCATAAAGTCCTTGAACGAATACAGGGAATCGCCAATGACGGCCTTACTGCCGCTTATGATACCGACAACCAGCTTAAACACAGCCAGCAGGAGATTCGAGGCAACGGCTATGCCGCTGGCCTTTCTCTCGCAGCTATAGCACTGCGCGTAGGTTAAATTATCTTGTGACAGTTTGTGCATTGCCCTCTGTCCCTGTGGGGCGGTGCTGCCCCCCACTTGATTGGCGGTGGTACTACTGTTAGTACATCGCCCGCATCTTTTGCGAGCTGCCCGGTGTTTTTAACCGTCTTAGAAATGGCGTGGCACTTGGTGCATGGGCCGTAGTAGCCGTGCGGCGCTGTGTCAGAAGGAAGTATCATGGGGGCCGCCTCCATTTGGGCTATCCCCAGGACATCTACTGCCTCTACCGTGAATTTATTGAGCGCCCCTGCCCTGTAAACCGTTACTGTGGCACGTTTAGCATTAGCAACCGGCATTGTTGCAGCCCTGAAAGTAGACAGGTCTGTTACCGGAACATCGTTGATTGCCGTAATGACATCCCCTGCCAAAATGCCTGAGTTTGCCGCCACAAGCGTTACCTCATCAATAAGCACACCACTTACACTGGCCGGGACGCCGTTTGCCGCCGCGATTGCCGGAGTAAGAGGGATAGTTTCGAGACCTATCCAGTGGCCTTCCTGAAGCACCATTTCTATTGGCGATACGGCCGGCGATGTGGTGGCCGGTGGGACAGCTGCTGCCGGGGCCTGATTTACCGGATTAGTATCTAATTGTGGGGCGTAGACTCCCTGTGTTCCGGGTTGCGCTTGCGGCGCGCCCGGGTCATAGAACTGACCATACGGGTCTGCCCCGTTTAGTGCGTTGGGGTCTTGGGCCTGTCCAGCCGGGTTAGCCTGCTGCCACGCGACTATCTCCGGCGTCTGGGCGTTTTGCCGGACATTTTTAATAATCCCGTCACGCCGCCCGTCCAGGTTTAAGAACTTGGCCGGATTGAAAATCAGCAGATATGCCGCCGTGCAGATTATCAGCCCGATTATCAGGTAGTTTAAATATCGCCAGAGATGGTTCATAGCTTAGTTCTCCATGACCCCGCTGTTTGGCTCCATAAGACTGTTGAATTTATCCTTTATCTTTGTCGCAAATTTGCCTGCCATCTCCGGCTCCTGCCTCTGAAATATCTCATAAAACAGAGCGCTCACAAATACCCCTAAAAATACCCCTGCCAATATCTTTGACATCTCTCATGCCTCCTTATATAGCACGCGCACGTATGCGTGTAAACTATTCTGTCTGTTTAGCTGCATCGTCTGTGTGTTCATGATGTTCTTCATGCGTGTGTGGCTCATCAGTGGTCTCTTCGTGTGATTCTTCATGCGATTCTTCATGTGTATGTGGTTCTTCATGCGCGTGAGGTTCGTCATGCGCCTCTTCGTGTGTTTGTGTCTCCTCGTGTACCTCTTCGTGAGTATGCCCTTCGTCATGCGTATGACCCTCATGGACATGCCCTTCGTCATGGGTATGCGTATGCCCTTCGTCATGCGAATGGCCTTCATGGACATGAGCTTCGTCATGGGAGTGCAGCTCTTCATGTGTGTGCATATGTCCTTCGTCATGCGTATGAGCTTCATGGACGTGCCCTTCGTCATGCCCATCGTCATGTGTGTGCATCTCTTCATGTGTGTGAGTATGTCCTTCGTCATGCGTATGTGTTTCATCCAGCGTGCCTGAGCATGAGCATGTACTTGCTGAAGATAACCTGCTCTGACGCTCTGCAACGAACTCGTCATATTTCTTTTCTGTCTCATCGAGAGCGGCCAGTATCTCCCTGATATTTTCATCTTCAAAAATGATCTGCTCTGGGGCGGTCTTCCTCAGCTCGGCAACCCGCGCCCCGAGGTCGTTTATCAGCCCCTCTTTTTTCTTTTTCAGAAAATGAATATCATATGTGAGAATAACCCCTTTGGCCGAACACCTCGCGGCCTCAGATACCTTGTCTATCATATCCACGAAATAATCACCTAAATGCTCCATTCTATGTCTGAAATCTGTCTGCATCTAAAACCTCCTGTAAATCATTCAATTAAAAATCCCTTATCTCTTGTTCCATCTTTCTTTTCTTTATCTTTTGCTGAATACCCTTAAAAATCAAAAACCCTACTATGGTTAAAGCTGAACCGGCTGCCATGCTTACAACAATTATCGCGCTCAAGTGCATGTGGATAGGGCTGCCTATGAAAAACTTCATAGGCACTGGAACAGCATTCTGGTCTATAAACACTGCACCAAGAAATAGCACAGTTATCAGCGGTATAACCAGCTTCTTAGTTAATATCTTGTCCATAGTGCGTTAGTTCCCTAAGTTCCAGGCCATCTTAGTTTTTCACCTTACTCTGCCCTGTCTTCAGTTCGTGCCAGTACTCGTCCGGCATGTCCTTACACAGCATCAGCGCACCGTTTGCCCCGGCGTAAAGCGGCTCCTCTACCCTTGTCACCCGCCCGTAGCCCAGCTTTTCTATCATAAAGTCCTCGATCTCTTTCTTTAAGCCGACTATCTGGCTTCCACCACCGGCAAGTATGACATTGTCCTTCAGGTGCATCTGAAACTCCGGGTCATATGACGCAATAAGCTTCCTTATGCCCTCTACTATATCCGGCACAATCGCCTTACACGCCATCCTGAGTTCGGCAGTCACGTCGTGCTTTATGGGTTTACCCTTCACTGGCAGCTCTATAAATATGCTGTCGCCGCGATCAGATATACTTGAGTTTTCCTCCTTAAATTTCTTAACCATATTCAAGGTAAAATTCGCTTCTGTGTATTTTTTTGAGAGCAGTTCGTAAAATATCTGATCGACATAGTCTCCGGCCTTCATTGTCGTTATCTGGTCTTCGTCTGTCGGCATTGTCCCGTGCATCCTGCATAAATCAACCGTCCCTGCGCCTATGTCTACAATAAAGGCATTGGTCAAGAGACCAAGCCCATAGGCCACTGCAAATGGCTCAGATACATACATCACATCGTCGAGTATGCCGCGCGCTATCTCAAGCATCGCCTTTTTATTTTTTCTGCTTGCAAGGGCCGGCGTCCCAAGCACACCTCTGACAAGCACATTGGCAGCTCCGGCAGGGTCGGCCTCTACTGCAAACTCTATCAGACGCTTCAGGAGCGCCCTGGCTGCCTCTATTGCCTTTCTATATTCATGCGAGTTCTCATCCAAATCCTGCGAAATCTTAAGCATCCCCTTGTCAAACGGCCTGTGCATCTCCAAAGACATCCTGTGCTTTAACGCCTCGTCTCCAAATACTATGTCTTTGCCAAGCAGCTTCCTTGACACAGCATCCTTTGGATAACCCACGATGCTTGCAAGATACGTCCTGACGCCATTGTCACACGATATAACGCTCCTTGATGTACCCAAGTCTATACCAACATTAATAACCCTCTTACCAACCATCTTCACAGTCTCCTTGCCAGTGTAATGAGTTAGTTTTAACTTTGAATCCGGTTATTATAACAGTTTGGTATAAACTGTTTCCTGCCTTAATTATTATTTGAGCCTCCATGTCCGGGTTAATTCTTTTCACCATTTTTATCTTCAACAATCAAATCGATGTTTTCATTTACTATATTTCTCAGAAACGCAAGCCTGTCTTCCGTAAGTTTCTTGCCCTTGACGTGCAAGCCTTCGTTGGTGGCAATTATGCCGTGCTTCTCAAGGTAAGATAATCTCTCCTCAAGCTGGGTAAGTCTTGAGTCAAGCGCTTCAAGTCTTTTGCTGCGGCAGACGAACAGCTTTTGCACTGCCTGAGATGCAGCAGTCAACCCCTCTGACAACCCGCTTACAGTCTTTTCAAAGGCAGCCCCTGCAATCTCCTTGACCGGAGTGAATACCGCAGGGCTGGCAGCTTTAGCAGCCGGTTCAATGACAGACGCGGCAGCAGAGCCTCCCCTTTTTATGTAACTGAAGATAACAAGGCCGGTATATTCGGCAAACGCATACGTATACAGCCACGATTCACTCAGCACATCAGCCCCGGCGTCCAGATACTTCTTACCTTTGTCCAGCATATCCTAATACCTCCTCGTTTATACCTGCCTGTATACTAGCCTGAATCAGCATTGCAACAAATACCAACATAACCAGCCCGCCCAAACGCCGTTATTAGAGACGTTATTAGAGACGTTATTAGAGACGTTATTAGAGACGTTATTAGAGACGTTATTAGAGACGTTATTAGAGACGTTAT
>LNQR01000002.1 GCA_001541255.1 Candidatus Magnetominusculus xianensis | reverse complement strand
GGATTAAGAGACTGTAGATGGGGACAATTGACAGGGGATACCCGTACACTTATTATTAACCCAGTAGGACATTTTTACTTTGGTAAAAATGTCCAAGGCAACCGCAACTTCAATAGCCATTTCATACTCTGGATTCCAGCTTTTCAGACTGTGTCATAATAGAAAATCAGCCCCCCCTTCCTTATCAAGTACAAACGTCAGATACTCTGGTCATCTCATTCCATCTCTGTTAATACCTTTCAAAGTCTTTGTCATCAGTGTGGTCGCCGCTTTCTATCAGTTTAATCTCTCTGCCTTTGGCGGGGGATGGTGACTTTGGCTTATGAGCCGCTGTGTGCGCTAACGCCATGGGTTTACGCTTGGCCTTTGGCTGAGTTTTGAATAAGCCCGCAGCCCCGGTCTTAAAGAACGCTATCGCCCTTTGCAGCTGCTCTGACTGTGTAGATAATTCCTCGCTGGTTGAGGCCATCTCCTCGGCGGCTGAGGCGTTTTGCTGAATGACCTGGTCAAGCTGTTGAATCGCCTTGTTTATCTGCTCTGCTCCAGAGTTTTGCTCATTACTGGCTGCGGTTATCTCCTGTACAAGGTCTGCTGTTTTTCTTATGTCAGGCACTAATTTATTCAACATCCTGCCAGCCTGCTCTGCTATTGTCACGCTTGAGGCTGAGAGTTCGCTTATCTCACCTGCTGCCTTTTGGCTGCGTTCGGCTAGTTTTCTCACCTCAGATGCCACAACCGCAAAACCCTTGCCGTGTTCACCGGCCCTTGCCGCCTCGATTGCTGCGTTCAGTGCTAAGAGATTCGTCTGCCTTGCGATTTCCTCTATGATAGAAATCTTGCTGGCTATCTCCTTCATAGCGCCGACTGCTTCGGAGACTGCCTTGCCGCCGTCAAGTGCGTCTTTTGCCGCCGTGGTTGCAATTGCCTCAGTTTGTCTTGAGTTATCTGTGGTTTGCCTGATGTTCGAGGTCATCTCTTCCATCGAAGACGATGTCTCCTCAACAGAGGCCGCCTGCTCGGTTGCTCCTTCGGAGAGCGACTGAGCGCCAGATGAAAGCTCGCTGCTGCCTGCCGCTACGTTGTCGGCTGCCTGCCGCACGCTGGCTACGATTTCCTTTAACTTGCTTACCATATCGTTTAACGCACTGGCAAGCTGCCCTACCTCATCCTTTCTATTCATATCTATATGTTGGCTTAAATCACCGGCAGCTACGCCCTCGGCAAACACCACCCCGCGCTTCAGCGGGCTGCTTATAGAATTGGAGATAATAATCCCTGATAACATAGAGGCTATCATACCTATAACCAAAAAAGTTACCAGATTTCTCTTAGACGCTGAGTCTGCGTCATCAGCCTTCTTACTCTCTTCTTTTATTATTTTATCGTTCATATTGATTAACTCATCTAACAGTTTGTCTGAATTTTTAAAAGAATCTGATGCTATTTTCAGGCTTTGATTCCGTACCATCTCCTCAAGGGATTTGTCGGTTATATATTGCTCATATAATTTTAGGTATTCCCTGATATCCTTTTCCCATGACTTCCATGCTGACACAAACTGTTTCCACTGTTCGTCCTCTTCCTTTGTCTTGTTGAGAGGCTCATATATCTTCCACGCATCGTCTGCCCTCTTAAAGGCATCGCTAATGTGCCCCATCTCTCTTTTCGTGCGGTCATTGCCAAGATTGGCAATTAACATCGTCCTCTCTGCAGCCTTAATAGCAGCCTGTGCTTCATTTATTGTTCCAAGTGCACGCATAGCCGGAAGGCGAACATCAGCGACTACATCCAATCCTGCCATAATATTATTCATCCCCTCAAACCCAAACCATCCCACAACAGCCATTATTACAGCTATAAAAACAAAACTCCCTATCAATTTAGTTCTAATTTTCATATCATTCAGAAATTTCATATATATCCTCCTAATTTTAGTGTTACGTTGCTCCGGCTGATGCCGGAATGATGCCATAATCAGTTTTTGTCAGCCTTCCCTATGTTACGCATTCGTAACAGCTTGCTGCGAGATAGTCGTCCGCACATGACCTTATCTCTGCTGACATAAGCACCACGTAAGTATGATAACTAATTTGTGGGGGGGAATCAAGTTAAATATATTTGACACGTAATAATAACTACAGCACAATACTGCTTAAACATATAGCTCCGACCGATACTATCCTGGATTTTCATTTTCATGGGAATGACAGATAGTGCGTTTGCCTTTAATGCCCTGCCAGCGATACGTGCGTGCGTGTTGACAAGATTGTTTTAATGTGATACAGTAAAACCATGAGTGTGATAACGATACCTCGTTCAGTAAGAGAGCATCTTGGTGATGAGGCCAGCGAAGATTTAGCTGCGCTTATCAACGATATAGACATAGGCGCGCGTAAAGACGCCATCGCTATAGCTGAGGAGCGCTTTGAACGCCGCCTTGTCGAAGAGTCTGGTAAATTACGGGTTGAGATAGGCAAAATCAACGAACGCATTACTCTTGAGATAGGCAAAATCAACGAGCGCATTACTCTTGAGATAGGTAAAATCAACGAGCGCATTACTCTTGAGATAGGTAAAATCAACGAGCGTATTACTCTTGAGATAGGTAAAGTTAACGAGCGCATCTCAGAGGAAACAGGCAAACTGCACGTTGAGTTAGAAAAATATAGCAAAGAAAACATAAAATGGATGTTCCTATTCTGGATAGGACAGTTAGCCGCTACATTTGCCATTATAAAATTTTTGGTAGTTAAATAACCCATTATCACCCCAAAAACACTAAGCCGCGAATTTAGTAAGGGGCCGAAATCAGACAAAGCCGTTTAATTTGCTTGTTCAGCAGCAGTCTCTTCTGTCATGGCAAATGTGTGATACAGACTTCTGTATGTTTCGTTTGCCGTGAGCAGCTCATCGTGTGTTCCAATGTCTGTGATTTCTCCGTCTTTGAGGACAACTATACGGTCTGCGTTTTTTATCGTTGAGAGTCTGTGGGCTATGACAATTGTCGTGCGGTCTTTCATCAAGCCCTCAAGGGCCTTTTGTACGAGTGCCTCAGATACAGAATCTAGCGACGATGTGGCCTCATCTAGTATCATTATGGGCGGATTTTTTAGTATTGCCCGCGCTATGGCTATGCGCTGCCTCTGCCCACCGGAGAGTGTCATACCGCGTTCACCCAAAATTGTATCATACCCTTCGGGCATCTTCTCTATAAACTCGGCGGCAAAGGCCATGTCTGCTGCCCTTTTGACTGCCTCAAATGCGGCCCCAGGGCTGCCAAATGCGATGTTCTCCCTTACCGTGTCGTTAAACAGGACAATGTCCTGACTTACTATTCCTATCAGTCCACGCAGGGCGTGTATGTCCATCTCCCTTATATCCACGCCGTCTATTGTTATGCGCCCCTTTGTAGGCGTGTAAAAACGAGGCAGCAGATGTGCTATTGTCGTCTTACCGGCACCGCTTGGGCCGACCAGCGCAAGCACCTCTCCCGCCCTCACGTGCAGATTTATGTCATGTAATACCGTCTGGGCGTCTTTTGAAAACTCAAACCAGACATGCTCAAATGTTATCCCGTCTTTGAATCCTTCTATTTTGATGCTGCCAGTGTCCTCTGCCTTCGTCTCAAGCACATGGTCAACCCGTTCCATCGCGGCCAGAATCCCCTGAAGCGTCGTGTAGGACTCACCTACCTGCTTAATCGGACTAAACACCAGATATATGGCCGTCAGGATTGACGCAAAATCCCCAGGCGTAACAATCCCGGTAACAACCTGTCTTCCCCCGTATATCAGCACAAACCCGATAGCAAGCCCCGTCAGGCAGTCGATTACAAGTTTGTTTATCTCCTTGAATCTTATCGCCCTTACGTTTTCCCTGTAAACGTTTTTATTTTCTGTGGTGAACTTCTCGTCTCTAAGGCCCTCGCGGTTGAATACCTTTATGACCTTTATGCCTGTTATGGATTCCCCAAGCCGATGGGTAAGATATGATACATTTTTTTGCGCCTCATGGCTTCGCTGCTTTACCTTTTTCCCAAGTTTTCTGGCACTTACGGCAAACACCGGGACAATTAAAAGACATGCAAGCGTCATATCCCATTTCCTGTAGAAGGCTATCCCCATAAGAATAACAATCTTAGGGATTTCTATTATACATGCCCTCAGCACCTCGTCAAACAGTGCGCTCAACATCTTTACATCGTTAATCACACGGGACATTAAAATCCCAGACGCCTCTTTGTCGAAATACCCTGCTGGCATGGTAAGGATGTGGCTGTGGAGCTTGTTCTGTGTATCTCTGATAAGCGACAGCCCTGCCTGTTTCATCAGATACTGCTGGCCAAAGTGCAATAACCCCTTTACTGTAAACAACACTACCACCCCTACGGGTATCCATATCATGTACTGCATCTTCTTATCAACAAAGACAAGGTCAAGGGCAGGCTTTACAAGCCACGCAATTGCCCCCATGACGCCAGAGCCCATCAGCCCAAAGGCAAGGGCGGTAAAGGACAACCTCCAGTATGGTTTTGTCAGGCCTATGATTTTTTGTGCCGTTGTCATAACTTATATTAATTGTCAAGCCGTCTATGGCGTATTTCTTTGAATGTAAAATGAAATTCAGTGCCGTTGTCAATCTCGAAGTAGCATTTTCCTTTCAACTGAGTCTCAACCAGCATATGTACCAGGGTCAGTCCAAGTGTGTTTGATGCCGCCGCTGGGTCGATAATATTTTCAGGTATGCCAACGCCGTTGTCCTTTACCGACACCTCATACTCATCGGCGCGTACTGACTTAAAGTTTATTTTTATAGTGCCGTTTCCATTATTGGGAAAGGCATGTTTTATCGCATTTGACAGCAGTTCGTTTATGACCAGTCCGCAGGGGACTGCTGTGTCTATGCCGAGGATAAAGTCTTCACCGGTTATTTTTAATGTAATACGCCGGGCTTCGCCCAGATAGGATGACATCATCTCATTTGCAACCTGCTTGACATAGTATTTAAAATTGATATTGGTCATGTCGCTTGTCCTGTGGAGGCGTTCGTGGACTATTGCCATGGCCTTAATGCGATTCTCGCAGTCTTTAAACATCTCCTTGTTGCAGCTGTCTTTGAGGTAAGCGGCTTGCAGCTTAAGCAGGCTGATTATCACCTGCATGTTATTTTTCACCCTGTGGTGGATTTCTCTAAGCATTGTCTCCTTCTCTTTGATAGTGGCCTGAAGCCGAGTCTCAAGGTCTATTCGTCCTGTGATGTCCCTTGATATTATGAGGATGCTTGTCACCGCCCCTGTATCACTTTTTATTGGGGTAATGGTGCTTTCAACCCATTTATTTGTGGAATATGTGGTAATCTCATATTGAAGTGATACGTTAATGCCCTTTTTGGCGCATTCAACGGCGTCCTCTACCTGTGCAATGTCCTTTGGATTTACTATGTCACTGTATTTCACGCCGGAGAGTTCTTCTTTATCTTTTTCAAACATCTTCAGGCAGGCCGGATTAATAAACACAATCTTCCCGTCCATGTCGAGATTGCAGATGCCTTCCGAGGATTTCTGAACCAGATTCCTGTACTTGTCCTCAGATTCTATAAGCTGCTTCTGGAGGCATTTCTGCTGGAGCGATTCATTTATTCTCTGAAGTACATCGTCAACAGAAAACGGTTTAGTAAAAAAACCATCAGCGCCTGAACTGATTGCCTCATAGATATTGTCGAAGTCGGCATGTCCGGTTATAATAATACTCACCATGCATGGGTTAATCTTGCGGAGTTCTCTTAATAAGGATGTGCCCTCCATGTCAGGGAGTATTACGTCAATGACTACGACGTCATAGCTTGCCTGCCTCATAAGATTCAGCGCGTTTTTTGCACATTCGGCAGTGGCTGTCTCAAAATTACCTTTCTCCCTCAATATATCGGAGAGGGTAGCACTGATTTCCACGTCATCATCTATTATGAGTATCTTATTTTGCATTACTTAACACCCCTGACCTGTTTTATCCTAAATCTAAGTATAACTATTTGTCAAACTTTTTTCATGGGCACTGTCGTGTAAAAACAGCCGGGGCACATGTCGGCTGCACCTGTGTGTCCGCAGGTGTTACAAACGTATCGCGGCTGTTCATAGATGTTTTTACCTTAGCTGTAAACGTGTCTCTTACGAGTGCATTTGTATCAATGCCTAGTATATACGGTCTGTATGAGGCGGGGTGCATCCCGTCCTTTGAGAGTTGGATTACCCACATATCATATCCACCTTCGCCGAAGGATTTAGTCTGTCCTGCGATAACAATACTGCCGTCTGCTCTAATGACAGATGAGTACGCATGTGCTGAGTCTTCCAGTCCGCCGCCAAATGTCTTTTGCCAGAGGATATTCCCCTGTCCGTCTATCTTAAACACCCACAGGTCAAGCCCTCCGGCTCCAAAAGAGTTCGTATCGCCTGCTGCAACATATCCG
The DNA here is from genome assembly GCA_001541255.1 of Candidatus Magnetominusculus xianensis. Classification (GTDB taxonomy): domain Bacteria; phylum Nitrospirota; class Thermodesulfovibrionia; order Thermodesulfovibrionales; family Magnetobacteriaceae; genus Magnetominusculus; species Magnetominusculus xianensis. The sequence goes on along the minus strand of LNQR01000002.1, from coordinate 17,383 downwards.
CCATCCTGAGTGCGGCTTATTGAAAACGCCCTGTCATCGCCCGGGCCGCCGTATGTCTTCTGCCAGAGAATCGAGCCGCTGGCGTCTGTTTTCACTATCCACACGTCCTGGTCACCCTTGCCGAAGGACTCTGAATAGGCTGCGAATATATAGCCGCCCTCGGGGGTGTTTTCGATTGTGTAAATAGTCTGGATGCCGGGGCCGCCGTAGGCATTTTGCCATTGAATGGTACCGCTAACATCCAGTTTCAGCAGCAGGATGTTCTGGCTGCCCGATGTGGGGTCTAAGTTAAAGTTATTAGCCTGACCTGCTACGATGAGGCCGCCATCTGGAGTTTGGCGCACTGCGTATGTGTTTTCAAGTCCGGTGCTGCCGAAGGTCTTCTGCCAAAGAATCGAGCCGTCAGCCCTTAGCCTCAAAGCCCAGATATCGTGGGCGCCGTCGCCAAAGGACCCTGTATAGCCAGCGACGATATAGCCGCCGTCAGCGGTTTGCTCGATGGACTTGGCGTATTCGGTCAGGAGGCCGCCGTAGGTTTTCTGCCACTGAATTGCGCCCTCAGAAGTAAGTTTCATTATCCACATGTCATATTGACCAGCCCCGAATGTTGTCGTATAACCTGCAACTATCAGGCCGCCGTCAGCGGTTGCCTTAATGGACTGGACATCCTCGTCACCCGTGCCGCCGTATGTGTATTTCCAGATGGGAAGGCCTGCCTCATCGAGTTTTACGATAAAAGAATCCCTGTCGCCTGCCCCGTAGGAGCGTGTGTAGCCGCCTAAGACTGTTCCATTGTCAGGTGTGGCAGTGGCAGTAAATGCAACATCATCAAACACCCCACCAATTGCATCTGCATAGCCTTGAGCGTAGAGTGCCGCCGGTAAATATATGATGCTCAACAAAGCTGCTGCCGCTATTATATTTTTCAACATCTGCATACCCTCCTGTGTAGATTAATGACAGTATACAGTGGTATTATACATAAATGATATACTGCAAATATATAGTGCTTTAAGTGGGCGCGTGGCAGGCAGCAGGAGTTAAATAAATATACATGACAGATGGGTTGACATAAGATAAGGTGTTTTGGTATAATATCCGATATTTTAATTCTTGAATAAAGGGAAAGAAGAGAGGTTAAAATAAAACGACAATTCAGGAGGAACATAATGAGTGACAAAAACGAGGTTGCAGCAGCAAGTCAAAAACCCGTCGTACAATCAGAGCGCCCAAAAGAGGCCGAAGGCTTTGGCGGGCCGATAGGTCTTGATATTGGTACAACGAATATAGTTTCCGCCCGCGCAAGGGGTGCAAGCATTCAGATAACCAAGCAATTAAACGCATTTTTTACTGTCCCTGCGTCCAAGATAACCGGCATGACACTGCTCAAAAACGATGTCCTGTACTTTTCACAAAACGGGAGTTATTATATCATCGGCAATGCGGCAGATACATTTGCCAACACGTTTAACACCGACACCAGACGCCCTGTGGAGAGCGGTCTGTTAAGCGCCAGAGAAGATGAGGCATTAAACGTCATACAGTCTATAATCAAGACACTTGTCCCGCCGCCAAAAAGTCAGGGTGAACTTGTCTGTTACAGCATCCCCGGCGACCCCATAGATACCAAGATATCCGTACTTCACCATGACACCATACTAAAGCGCACCCTGCAGGACATGGGATATACGGCAATAGCTATCAATGAAGGATTTGCCGTCATAATGAGCGAACTTGCCGAGGAGAGTTATACCGGCATAGGGATAAGCATGGGCGGAGGGATGTGCAACGTGTGCTTTTCATATCTGTCCGTACCGGTGTTTTCATACAGCATTCAAAGGGGTGGAGACTATGTTGACACGATGGTAGGGGCGGCTGTAGGTGAGTCGGCAACGAGGATTAAGCTAATAAAGGAAAAAGAACTTAATCTTCTGAAAGAGCCTAGAAATAAAATTGAGACTTCGTTGTCGATATATTACGAAGACCTGCTTGAAAATCTGATTCTGAGCATTCAGCGCGTGATAACAACCTCAGAGAGTGTACCCAGGCTTTCAAAGCCTATATCGGTTGTCTTAAGCGGCGGCACTGCGATGCCGGCGGGAGTACGGGAGAAATTTGAAAAACTGCTAAAGGCAAACCGATTACCGTTGCAGTTTTCGTCGGTGCGAATGGCTGAGGACCCCCTGAATACGACAGCAAAGGGTGCTCTGCAGCTAGCCATTGCCGAAGAGAAATAGTGGCCGTTCCCATACTGGTCTTTTCTGTCAATAAGACAAGGGGCAGCTTATTACTAAGGATAATTGAAAGCGGCGGGTTCAAGGCAAAGCTATTTGACAACAGCCATGAACTCGAGTACGCCGTCAGAAGGCGCAGACCGTCCATAATTGTCTTTGACACAAAGCACTATCAGTCGAGGGAATTCCATATAATAAGGGGATTTCACACCAGATTCCCCGATGCTGAGATAATATTATTTGCTGAACCCGCGGAGATCCCCGGATTTATAGCCGCGGGTATTAAAAAAGACTGCTGCTTTTCGGACCCCATCAATCCAGACGATGTTTCTCTGAAGATCAGGGAAATCTATTTTATAAAAAACAAGGCATTCCTGAGAATTAAGACTTATTTCCTTTTCGTTTGCAGTTTATTTGCCGGAACACGTGATAATCCTTATATCGTGTTTATGAAGAAAATAATAATGGCCGTGGCAATAGCCCTAGCCGTTTCACTGGGGATTGCTGGTGGTTTTGTGTTTTACAGTATGTCTGACCTGCCAAAAGTACAGCTTTTGGAGACTTATATCCCCTTTGAATCGACCTTTTTATATACTGCTGACGGTGCGGAGTTAGCCGAGTTTTATCTGGAGAGGCGAAAATTTGTGTCGTTTTACAAGATTCCGAAACACGTCAAAAATGCCTTCATTGCAGTTGAGGACGCGCACTTTTACACACATCACGGGATAGATTTCTTCAGGACTGTTGCAGCCTTTATAAATAATATCAGGGCAGGGGATACCGTCCAGGGCGGCAGTACCATTACACAGCAGCTTGCCAAGATGCTGTTTCTCACCCCTGAAAAAACCCTGTCTCGAAAGGTAAAGGAGGCCGCTATCTCTATGCAAATAGAAGGTCGGTATAAGAAAGACGAAATCCTGGCTTTTTACCTGAATCAGGCATATTTTGGGGCGCGAGCTTACGGGATAGAGGCTGCGGCACAGACATACTTTGGGAAAAAAACCGACGACCTTAACATCGCAGAGGCCGCTATGCTTGCAGCGCTGCCTAAGGCACCATCTGTTTACTCGCCGTTTAAAGACCCAAAGAAGGCATTAGCAAGGAGAAATCTTGCCCTGAAATCAATGCTTGAAAGGGGGTTCATTGATTCAGACACCTATGCGGCATCCAGCAAGGAACCGGTACCGGCGTATGTCTATAGGAAGAAATACACTGCCCCATATTTTGTCGAGTACATACGCAACATAATGGAGCATAAATTCGGCGACAGGCTATACACTGCCGGCTTCAGGATATACACGACACTTGACCTCAAACTGCAAAAGAAGGCAGAACGGGCAGTGGTAAACGGCTCAGCGGCACTTGCCAGGGCTGGGATGCCGGCAGTTGAGGTCTCACTTATAGCCATAGATATACACACAGGGGCTATCAGGGCAATGGTTGGGGGAACGAACTATCAAAAATCACAGTTTAACAGGGCAACACAGGCAATGAGGCAGACAGGGTCTACCTTCAAGCCCATTGTTTACCTGACTGCCTTTAAAAATGGCTACACGCCTGACAGCACAGTCGAAGACAAAGAGGTGACATACTCATCCTATGATGGTGGGCAGGAGTGGACGCCGCACAACTACTCAAGGAGATTCTACGGAAGGGTAACGCTTCGGACTGCGCTTTCAAAGTCTCTAAATGCAGCTACTGTGTCGCTTGCAAACACAGTTGGAATGGACAAGGTAATTGCAACTGCCCGGTCAATCGGCGTAACGAGCAATATATATCCCCATCTGCCCGCGGCTATAGGGGTATCCGAAATGACGCTTTTAGAGCTGACCTATGCATATACGACATTTGCAAACGGCAAGAGATTTGACCCAATGGTTTACGAAAAAATAACAGACAGGTACAATATAAAAATCGAAGACAATGCCCCTAAAGGTATCCAGGCGATTGACCCGGCCAATGTAGCAAAGATGCGCGACGTACTTAATGCCGTTGTCACAGAGGGCACATCGATTGCGGCAAAGTCTCTCAACAGGCCGGTATATGGTAAGACCGGTACAACTGATGGCTATAAGGATGCATGGTTCATAGGATTCGACGATGAGCTTACGGTAGGCGTGTGGGTAGGCAGGGATAACAACCGCCCGATAGGTGATGAAATGTCAGGCTCTCATGCCGCCCTTCCCATATGGATTAACTTTATGAAGGACGACGAATAAGAGGGTAAAAAGTGGTCTTGATAAAATGGTCCACTTTAGTGTTTAACGCAAAAAACGTGAATTTACCGCCTACCCAAGCTCAAGCGAGGTCACACCGAAGATTTTTTCAATTTCTATCTTTGGCTGCGTCTTCGTGTACATGCGGGCTGTTTCAAACACCTGGGTCATGCCGTGTTTTTCAGCTAATCTGACCGCATGGGGATTGATCTCAGGTGCATCAAGGTATACGAACTGGCCAGGCACATGTGATATGAGCGCAATAAAAAGATTTTCAGCAATCTCAAGGTTATTTGCAAACAGCGGCCCTACTCTAAATCCCCTCTGAGACGGTCTGATTGCTCCAAAACCGGTAAGTCTCCCGCCATCTAAAGCGGCAAGGCAGATATGGGCAGGTTCAGTTATCCACAGGTTAAGAAAATGTGGGCGCGGGGCAGGGAACACGTCATAATCCGAGACAGCTTCAAGCGGTATGGTTGATAATGAGACAACATTGGACGGCATTTTGATGCCCCCTGTACCAAGTCCTTCAAATCTGATATTTCTGTAGGCAAGCGTAAAGCCCGATTTCCTGTAATTTTCCTGCTGGGCCAATACGCCGTCAAGCCCCACGTTTCTCTCCCCCAGATAGTCCATAGCATGGTGCCAGAGCCTAAGCCCATAGCCGTTTCCCCTAAACTCAGGGTGTACGATATAAAATCCTATAAAGCCAAATTCCCTGCCATATCTGACTGCCGAAATGCAGCCAACCGGTTCGTTATCAATGAGGCCAAGAAAAAAACCGTTACTGTCAGCGCCGTAAAATGGGGCGGCGTCGTAATTACCGGGGTTCCACCCTTCGGCAGAGGACCACGAAGTCGCAATGCCAAACTCATCCTTTGTCATTGTCCTGATAATCAAATCAGACTGCGGCATTTAAAACCCTCCACTATTTCCATGTGATTGAAGCACTGTACCATGCGCCGTTGTAGTAATAATACAGCTTGCCGTCACCCAGGGCTAAAATGGCAGTACCGTTGTAAAACCACTGAAAGTAATACATGACGCCTGAGTCAGTGAGTGATTGTATGCCGCCTGTTGGATAACTGAAAAATGTATAGTTGTTAAGATAAAACGAGTTTATCGCAGTTGATGCCATGCTTAACTCCGTGCGCCACTGTACATTAAGCGGATACCATGTGCCGTAATAGTAGAAGTACAGGTAACCGTTAGGCCATGCTAACAGCGCAGTCCCGTTTATGTACCACTGGACGTAGTATGTGCCGCTTGTGTCAGACCCAGTGGTAATTGCTCCTGATTTAGCGCCAAAAAACTGATAGTACAGGGCGCTGTAATAGTCAATATAGGCTGTGGCATATGGGTAGTCGGTATTAGTAAATGTGGCGGTGACTTGTTTGTTTCCTGTGTTAGACGACACTAACACACCACATACGCCAATATGGGAATAGTCACAGCCGCTAAAGCCCGAGATGTCGCAGCCGGAGGCAGGAACAGCCGTTAAGATTATATATGTGCCATCGGTAAAGCTGGCCGAACACGCAGGGCCGCAGCTGATTCCCGCTTGATAGCCTATAACGGTGCCTTGCCCGGTTTTGTTCACTGTAATGGTTCCATTTTGTCCGGAGTTTACTATTTGACTAATCTCCGGTGAGGTTGAGGCGTCATTTTGTGAGTCTCCGCCGTAGATTGCTGAGATGGTGTGGCCGCCGGTATCAAGCGTTGAGGTGGTAAAGACCGCCTTACCGCCAGCGTCAAGCGCTGCGGTGCCAATCTTTTTCCAATCGTACTTAAATGTGACAGTCCCGGTGGGGGATGCACCGGTTACTGTGGCTGTAAGGGTTACTGGTTGACCATATATTGAAGGGCTGAGAGAGGAACTGACTTTCGTCGTCGTTGGTTTTGCTGCTCCAATGACCAACTTTCCTATCTTGTTAGCGGCAAACTCTGTAAACCAGAGATTATTGTCAGGCCCCAGTGCTATATTAGTCGGCCAGCTTTTTGATGTTGGGATGGGATACTCTGTAATAACTCCGGCAGTGGTTATCCTTCCGATATTGTTACCGCCGGGTTGGGTATTGTCGCCGCCGCTTTCGACAAACCAGATATTTCCATCCGGCCCTGCTGTGATGCCCCAGGGATACCCCCCATGAGGCAGGTTGTACTCAGTGATAACGCCCGCAGTGGTAATCTTACCTATCTTGTTTGCGCTCATTTCTGTAAACCAGAGGCTGCCGTCTGACCCCAGCGCCATTGCGTTAGGATAGCTGCCGGGTGGTATAGAATATTCTGTAATGACGCCCGCAGTGGTAATCCTGCCTATTTTACAGCCATACGATTCGACAAACCAGAGATTACCATCCGGGCCAGCCGTAATACCATTTGGCCAGAGACCGGTTGATGGCAGGTTATATTCAGTAATGACGCCCGCAGTGGTAATCTTACCTATCCTGCTTGCCCCTGATTCAGTAAACCAGAGATTACCGTCCGGCCCGGTTGTGATACTGCTAGGCCAAATCCCTGAGGATGAGTCATGTACTACGCCGGGGATTTGATATTCTGTGATAACGCCATCAGGCGTAATCTTCCCTATCTGGGCAACGTCTGATTCAGTAAACCAGAGATTACCATCCGGCCCAAGCGTTATACCCCAGGGGTAGGTCTCAGCAGAGGTTATGGTATATTGTGTGATAGCGCCGGTTGGAGAGATTTTCCCTATTTTATTGCCATTTGTCTCGATAAACCACGTGTTACCGTCCGGCCCTTTGGCAATAGCATAAGGCGCGCCACCAACGTTGGTTACGGCATATTCAGTAATAACGCCTGCCGTTGTAATCTTCCCTATCTTATTGCTCTTCTTTTCAGTAAACCACATGTTGCCGTCTGCCCCCACTGTGATACCCATGGGTTCGCTGTTTGGCGTGGGGATTGTGTATTCGGTAATGACTCCGGTCATGGTAATCATGCCTATCTTGTTATTGTCTCTTTCAGCAAACCAGAGGTTGCCGTCCGGCCCTAAGACGATACTCTGAGGCATACTGAGAACTCCGGCACTAGGTAAGGTATATCGCGTAAAGACGCCAGCCGTTGTTAGCTTCCATATTGCATTATTGTGGTAATCTGTGAACCAGATGTTATTGTCTGGCCCGACTACGATACCGTTAGGGTAGCTGATATCTGCGGGTATTGTGTATTCAGTGATAACGCCTGCTGTGGTAATCTTTCCTATTTTCTTATTCCCCCTTTCGGTAAACCATAGGCTGCCGTCAGGCCCTGATACTATATCATTAGGCCAGCTTGTCGAAACAGGTAGTGAATACTCTGTAGCAACACCTGATGTAGTAATCTTACCTACCTTGCCAAGCCCAGGGGCGGTAAACCAGAGATTGCCGTCCGGCCCGGTTGTAATAGAGGCAGCCCTGTTATATTTCGTAGGGAGCGTGTATTCAGTGATAACGCCCTCAGTGGTAATCTTCCCAATATTGTTGCCGTCATTTTCTGTAAACCAGAGATTACCGTCCGGGCCGGTTGTTATCCCTAAAGGGGTGCTGTTGGCCAGCGGTATGGTGTACTCAGTAATAGCGCCCGATGGGGTGATCTTGCCTACCTTATTGCCATAATACTCTACAAACCAGACGTTGCCGTCCGGCCCCTTCGTTATGCCTATAGGAGTGCTCGACGACGTAAGAGGCGTATCATACTCAGTAATCGTGGCGGCCTCTAACCCAGTTACTATTAACAGCGTTAACAGCAGTGTCAATAACATTTTGGCATATGATACAGACGCCATATAATCTCCTTAGAGATATTTTTCTGCCTGATTCCAAACAGGTCTCTCCAAAAGACTACCATAAATTGGCTTCATAGTCAAGAATGCAATGCAACCCAAATCCACCATCAAAAATATGCCATGTCATCTGAGAACTACTAATATCATAGAACCGCCCTTTGCCACCGTGCGGTTGAGAACTAATGCGGCTAAAAGGTATAGGAAGGTTACTAACGCTTAGGAAAAATGCTGGCTTTACTAAAAGAAAGTCTAAATGGTAAAATCGGTCAAATGGCGTGGTGTGAAGTAAGATGATTACTGATTGGGGAGTTTGACGATGGGGGAGTTTAATCAGAGAGAATATCAGACGGTGCTGTTGGGGGCATTGTTGCATGATGTAGGTAAGATGCTGCAGAGGGGGAGCTTCGGAGAGCTTGATACTACGGGTAAGCATCCATTGGTTTCGTCACATTTTGTAAGCGCTTTTAATAGTTTCTTTTCCAGAATCACAACATTTCAATTACTACAAAACATTGTGCAAAGACACCATGAGGACCCGCGGCTTGGGGAAGACATGATTTGTCAAAATGCCCCTGACGAGTATAAGGCTTTATGTTATCTTGTCAGCAGGGCAGACAATTATTCCTCTTCAGAGAGGGGTAAAAATGCTGAAGACTACCGTAAGTTTAAATCGGTTCCGTTAGTATCCATATTCAGCCGTATTAATATTGGTAAAACTATGCCTGAAAAACTCAAATACCACCCGAAGCCTTTGAATTCCGAAGATACGTTTCCCGAAAAATTTGAGGATTACAAACCTGAGGAACTGAACGATCATCTAAAATCTTTTGGAGAGGAATTTAAACTGCTCCTTCGTAATAACGAAAAGGAATACGGTGAAATTGATTTCGAGAAAGTGTTCGTCAATATTCATACAATCTTAATGCGATATTCGTGGTGTATTCCCAGCAACACTCAAGAGGAGATACCGGATGTGTCACTCTTTGACCATCTAAAGACAACGTGTGCCATTGCTGCTTGTCTTTACCAGTACCATCACACCAGTTTAAAGATTAAAGAAATAAAAAATGATAAACAAAAGAAATTTATTCTTCTTGCCGGAGATTTATCAGGCATTCAAAACTATATTTTCAATATTTCCCATATTGGCTCGGGCGGTGTTGCAAAACGATTGAGAGCAAGATCTTTTCAGCTTGTTATGCTTTCAGAAATCGTAAGCCACAAAATCTTACATGCCGTTAATCTGCCGATTACGAATCTATTGATGTCATCTGGCGGGAAATTCTATATACTGCTCCCTAATATTCCGAAGGCTATCGACAGTATTAATGAAATCATGAAGCATACGGACTTAATGTTTCATAAATACTTCAATGCGGAAATCAATCTGAATATCGAAATGACCGGCTTGTCCGGTGATGATTTCGGTAATTACAGTGGAGTTTTAAGCAAGTTAAATCGTTCGCTTCAAGTGAAAAAGAAGGAACCTTTCAAAAATATCCTGACAACCGGCGAATTATGGAATAACGATATGGCAACGCTCAATGTTGATTTCGGAGATGAGGAAAAACTTTGCAAAGCATGTAGTAAATTCCCCGGTATAATAGACAGTAAAATAGACGACGATACATATATTTGTGATAAGTGCCGCGATGACAAGGAAATAGGGCAGAAACTCCCGGCTATGAAATATATAGTTTTTTACAATGATAATACCGGTAGGTTTAATAATAATTATTTTTCTTATTCTTTTGATTTATTGAAAGATCTAAATGATTATCATCGTGTAAAAAAGGCTTATCTCATCTTAAGCGTTGGTGAATATAAACCGGACTCCGGCTTGCCAATAGCTCATCGTTTTATTGCTAATCATGTCTCATATTTCAGCGGCAATGATGACTGCGATGCTTGCAGGAAAACGGCGTGTACCGAAAAAAGTCATGCCCAGGAAAGGCAGCCAAGGTTTTTTGAATGTATTGCAAATGAAAGCACGGGAAAACCGCTGCTCGGTTACCTAAAAGCGGATGTTGACAATCTTGGTGGTGTGTTTGCCTGTGGTTTGAAAGACGGACATGGGGAAGACGCCGGCACCGTCTCACGCGTAACCACACTTAGCCGAATGCTCGATGTGTTTTTCTCAGGTTATATGCAGAAACTTATTGAAACCGAATACCCTGAACTTTACACCGTATACTCCGGCGGCGACGATTTGCTTGTTATCGGGCCATGGGATTCAATTGTTAAATTTTCAGATGAACTAAACACAAAATTTCGTAATTTCACATGCAACAACGACAATCTTACGCTTTCAGCCGGGATAGCCTTAGTGAAACACAATTACCCTGTTTACAGGGCTGTTGAGATGGCAGAGAATCTGCTTGAAATCTCAAAAGACAGTGGTAAGGACAGCTTGACGCTATTCGAACACACAGTAAAATGGGCTGAGGTCGGAAATATTCTACAGGAATCTCAAAAACTTGCATCATGGCTTAAGCAAAACAAGATCTCGACAGGATTCGTAATGAACTTGCTTTCTTACTCGCAGATGTATGATAAATATCAACAGACACGCCAAACCGATTATTTAAAGTTCATTCCGCTTATGACTTATGACATCGCGAGAAATCTACTACGTTCAGAGGATGACGTGCGAAAGTGGGCTGAGGATTTAAAAGACATCACGAAGCCGAACATGAAAAATCTTGGAATAATTGCAAACTATGCGTTGACAGCAAATAGAGGGGGAAAGGATGGGTGATTTTAAACAGGAATTTGAAAAAAAAGGAATAAAAGGCAGTGGGGACAATATGAAGAAATGCAGCAAGTGTGGCAAGCCAATTGAAGACAAATTCAGTACGTGCCTTAAATGCAGCCAGACTGTCAGTTCATCATCTTACGGCGGCGGCGCATCTTCGTCAGTAATGCCAAAAGATTATCTTAAAGATGGTTATTTTGATAAGAACGGCTGTATCCATGAGACACTCCTGACAACAACCGCGGACGAGATAGCTGAATTGTTTTCTAAATCATCTCCAAAATTGGAAACTCATCAGTTAAGACGTTTTTTCAACCATGTACGTGCCGCCGCAAATAGACTAAACATGACAGATGACTGGTCGTGCGTAAAGGGTGATATCAGTAAACTTTCATCTTTTGCGGCTTATGGTGTAGGGAAAAAGAATGGCAGGATTCCACAGGAATTTTATAAATTTATAGAAGAAAACGTCAAAAGAACCGAAAGTGAAAAAAGCCTTACAAAAGGCTTTGTCGAACATTTTCAGGCGGTAGTAGCGTATTTCACATATCATACAAAGGATAGGAGGTAGTTATGAAACTACAATGTTACAAGGTAATTACCGGTACACTAAGGTGCGAAAGTGGGCTTCATATTGGCGGTTCAGCAGACCAGATTGAAATAGGCGGCGTAGATTCACCGATAATAAAACACCAAGTTAATGGAGAACCTTATATCCCAGGCTCGTCATTGAAGGGCAAGATGCGCTCTCAGCTTGAGAAAAAGGAAGGGAAAGCAACCGACAGAGGAGAACCGTGTGGATGCGGCGGGAAAGATTGTAAAATATGTAAAATCTTTGGCGCGCATAAAAACACACGTCATAATCTGGGTGCCACAAGGATATTGGTAAGAGACGCTTACTTTAGTGATAAAACCCGCCATGAATATCAAGAGCTAATCAAAGAGAAAGGAACGTCATACATCGAAAAGAAGACAGAAAATACTGTAAACAGAAAAACCGGTACGGCGGAGCATCCTCGCTCTTTGGAGCGAGTGCCGTCGGGAGCGGAATTTGACATTGAAATAGTCATTCAAGTTTATGATACTGACGGCAATGGTAATGATATGGTTGAGTTTGTAAAGGAGGGTCTCAGGAATGTTCAAAAAACATACCTTGGTGGCTTCGGCAGCAGAGGCTCTGGCAAGGTGAGTTTTAAGGACATGAAACTTGATGGTACAGGTTTTGTTTTATGAATACTTATCGTTTAAGGATTAAACTTAAGGGCAGTTTCATTACCCCGCTGCAAGCCGATACGATATTCGGCAGCCTCTGCTGGATAATGGCGTGGAGTGAAGGTCAGGATGCGGTAAAAGAGTTCCTTTCCGGGTACATAAACGGCAAGCCGGCATTTGTTTTATCAGATGGAATGCCCGGAGACCTTTTGCCTGCCCCTGCTCATTTATCACTATCGGCACAGAAGGAAGGCATGGGGTTTGAAGATTATAATAAGACAAAAGAGATAAAAAAGGTACAATGGCTTTTGCCGAATGTATTCGAAAAAGTGCGAAATGGAAATTTCGATATTGAACCATGTGGAAGGCTTAAAACATTCAAATCATTTACAACGCTCCATAGCTCTGTAAACAGGATAACCGGCACAACAGCGGAAGGCGGTAATCTATTCGAACTTTCTGAGTATGCCGCAGAACAAGATGAAATCTCCATCTATATCAAGATAAGAGACGGGTGGGAAGAAAAGGTCTCATCACTTTTAAACGAACTCTCAAAGACTGGATATGGTAAGAAAAAAACATCAGGGAAAGGCGCGTTTGAGATTATCAAATTTGAACCGTTTAAGTTTAACGATGTTAACGGCGCAGACGGTTTTATGAGCTTGTCCAATTTTGTACCTGCACAATGTGACCCTACAGAGGGCTTTTACAAGATATTTGTGAAGTATGGCAAACTCGGAGGAGAATTTACCTTTTGCGGCAGACCTTTTAAAAAACCTTTGATAATGTTGACGGCAGGTTCAAGTTTTAGAGTTAAAGAAGAAATTAAGCCATATTATGGACGGATGGTTAAGGATATATCTCCTGCAAAGCCTCAGGTTGTTCACTATGGATACGCGTTTTCTATACCGGTAGTTATTCCCCATTCTGTGGAGGTAAAAACATGAGACATATATGTGTGAGCCTTGTATCTGACCAAACGATACCTAATATTCTTGGTATTTATCATTTTAAGCCCGATGAGTTGTTGTTCATTACTACAGACGTGATGGAAAAAAGGGGAAAAAGGGATCATATCGTCAATACTCTTAAGCGGTATGGTTCTGCTTACGATTATAGCGGCAGCCGGTCTCATCACATTATTGTAAAAGAAGATTCCGTGCTTGACTGCAAGCGAAACCTTGATCAGTGGATTGACTCTGATGACAGGGAGACATCAACTTTTACCGTTAATCTTACGTGCGGCACAAAGATTATGTTGATCGCGGCCTATGAATATTTTAAAGAGTACGCCGCAAGGATGATATATATCCCTATAGGCAAAAATGAGTTCATTACTCCTTTTCCAAAGAGTGAAGCCCTGAAAAATACCGCGCTTGATTTTAGGTTGAATGTTCAGGATTATCTCGCGGCATATGGAATAAAAATAGAAAACGAACATAAACTATCAGCAAACTGCGATGAAGCTCAGAAACGGTTGGAACTGAGTAAATGGATTGTGAAGAACTACAATGAAATTAAGCCATTAATGAATAGGTTAAGCGAAAAACTCAGAAAACATAGAAATGATAAAGAATTTCCATACGAGACGAGTTATGCTCCTAAATGCGGGCAGGAAAAAGAATTATTTAATAAAGTTGGTATTAAATATGAGAACAACAAATACTCAAAGAACCTAAGCAAGTCAGAAATAATCTACCTTACCGGTGGCTGGCTTGAGGAGTACTGCTATAACGAGCTAATACAATTTGTTGGAAAAGATATTGACGATGTAGTTCTTGGCGTATCTTGTAAAAAAGATGACAGCAAAAATGAATTTGATGTAATGTTTACAAAGGACAACGCCCTTTACACCGTTGAGTGCAAATCCCTGGATCAGGACGATGACAAGAAAGCGGACGCCCTATATAAAATTGCCGCCCTGCAGAAAAATTTTGGCATAAAAGTAGAAAGTTTTTTTGTCAGCACATCACCTCATATATTGTATGAAGATGGGTCATTGAAACAACATATTGCAGCGCGCGCGGAGCAGTTCAGTACAAAGGTAATAACTCCATCGGAGGTTATCAATTTCGCGGATCTGGTCGCAAAAAAACTTAAAATAATAGAGGAATAAATGGCGGAAACGGTAATAATTGATATTGAGTCTCTCTATGCAAGCGCTGACACGGCTAAACTCTCTAACATAGAGGACTATATCCGTCAAATCATCGGGATTGCCGGTAATGGTAACGATGTGGTATTAACCGGAGCTGGGCCTGTATGGCTATATCTCAAGGCAGCCCATGCCTTGCATGGTAAGGCGCGGAAGCTGATTTACAGCAGCCCGGTAACGGGAAACGTCTTAATATTTGATCACAGCCCTGATTGAACACGAATCTGTTTAGTTATTTGATAACGTTTATCTATCGGCATAGGAGAACGTGTTGAGATAGTATTTTATTGTTGACCACAGTTATCTTTTACAGTTATTATTTACTTATTATGGGAAGGACGCTCTATCTTATCGCTTATGATATCACAGAAGACAACCGCTTAAACAGTGTGAGATATATCCTTAAGGGACATAGCACTGGTGGTCAGAAATCAGTCTATGAATGTTTTCTGACGGAAGGTGAGTTAAAAACCGTAATTGCGCAGATATTGGATATTATAGATAATAAAAATGACAGGGTGCATATATTTACAATGGACGGCAGGAGTAAGCCTCACGTGCTTGGTATAGCATTGCCCCCAAAAGACCCTGATTACTTTTATATTGGATAGAGACAGAAATTATATGGGAACATTATATATAGACAAAAAAGGGATTCATATCAAAGAAGACGGCAATGCGCTTGCCTTTTATGCTAACGGCAACAGGGAAGGCATCGTCCCTGTTAAACCTCTTAAACGGGTTGTGATTGTCGGTTCTGTAACTATTGAGTCATCAGCACTTCACAAACTCGCACAGGAGGGGATTACGGTGGTATTTCTTTCGGGCAGGAGTTTACGGGTTAATGGGGTTTTTCACGGAAGTCTGCATAATAACGGCGTCCTTAGAGTGAAACAATATGAAAAATCTCTCACCGGTTTTAGTAAGGTAATATCGTTGGAAATAATCAAGAAAAAGGTTGAATCACAATGTGGTCTATTAAAAGATGCAATAAATGAACGCCCTGATAAGCGGTTACAACTGTTTAACGCGATAAAAGTAATAAAAAGCATATCCGAAAAAATAACTATACTATCAGAGATAGGAACAGGAGACTGGACACATTCTGATGATGCTCAGGATTGCTGCCAAAAACTGCCTGATAAGGCGGCAATAATGGGTTTAGAAGGCGGGGCAGCCTCGACATATTTCCAGGCATATACTGAGTTGTTTGCCAGTTCTCTGAATTTCATGAAACGCACCAAAAGACCACCGGAAGATCCGGTAAACGCAATGCTGTCTCTATGCTATACAATACTCCACTATGAAATGGTTCGTGAGATAGAAGTTATAGGGCTTGACCCGTTTATAGGCTTTTATCATACATTTGAGTATGGCAGGGAATCACTGGCATGTGACCTCGTAGAGTTGTTTCGGGCAAGCGTTGATAAGTTTGTGTGGTATTTATTCAGAGAAAGAGAATTCACAATCAGAGATTTTTTTCAAGATGGAACGAAACAGGGCTGTTATCTCAAAAAAGAGTGCAGAAAGAGATTCTATCCCATATATGAGGAATGGGCAAAGGAAATGAGACCCAAGTATATTGAAACCGTAAGGGAACTGGCACGGAGGATAACGGATGGATAGAAGCCTATATATAAACGAAGCAAAAGGATTAGAGGTTGTAAGAGACGGACCCTCTTTAATGGTAAAAGAGAAGGGTAAGGCTAATCAACGGATTCCTGTACGTCTTATAGGCAGAGTATTTATAACGGGTAATATTAAGTTGGAAGCTGGCGTGTTTACCCTTCTTGCTGAAAATCAGATACCAGTAACTCTTATGGGAATGTCTGGCGGTAATACTGCGGTATGTTTACCGTACAACCATCATTTACCGCAGCATTATGAAAAACAAAAGGTATTCCTTGAAACGGAGGAAAACGCCTCACGCTTCAGGGCTTTTTGCGTGTTATGGAGAAAACGATTTCAAATAGACGTGATACAATATATTGCAAATAAGAATACTTTATTAAAAGAAGGGTTTAAAGAATCTGATTACAGACAACTAACATCCAAATATTTTACAGGGTATGAAAAACCTATTAAATTTGTCATAGAGACAATTACAAATCTATTCAGAGGTCTTATCATAGAAAGGCTCGTTAAGGCTAAACTTGACCCTCATATAGGAGTTGTCAACAGAAGACGAAACTTTGGCTTCGCAATGGATATTTCTTATATATTATGTCCGGAGATAGATTTACAATGTATCATATTTCTGGAGTATCGCAAGTCCATTAACGGTGATATTAAGCACATACAGATATCCGAAGCCGCTACAGGTTTAAAAAAGAATATTGTACACATATATGAAGACAGAAGAAAGCGCGTCACGGAGCAAATTGAACTAATAATTGATGGCCTGTTTGATTTAATGAGAGAGCTTGGGGCATGAAATCTAATTATCTGTTATGCTATGATATAAGAAATCCCCGCAGACTTGCAAGTGTATATAAGTGCGTAAAAAGCAGAGGCCTTCATATCCAGTATTCGGTGTTTATTTGCAGGTTTACATGGAAAGAACTAATACAAATAATAGAAGAACTTAACAGTATTATTGACTGTTCTGAAGATGATATAAGAATATACCCGTTACCTGCTGATCTGAAACCTGTGGTTATGGGTTGTGGAGACAGGATACCGGAGGGGGTAAGCGTGTTTCTATCATGACAATACAATACAACAAATATAGTTTAACTCTTGAGGCAATCGATACAATTGTTTTACCGCCTTATAAGGGGTCTGCGATACGAGGAGGATTCGGTAACGCTATAAGGAAGATTGTTTGTACCCTTAAACAACAGCAGTGTAAGGGGTGTATGTTAAGGACGTCGTGCGTTTATGCTTATTAATAAGTACACAAGTAAGTAGACATAAAATTAAGCAAAATGTTAAGATAAATGATGAGAGAATTAGACGGTAGGAAGTTAGATCATAAAACATTAGAGGAGTTAAGAATAAGAGCAGTCAAACGAGTGGAGGCTG
>LNQR01000001.1 GCA_001541255.1 Candidatus Magnetominusculus xianensis | reverse complement strand
CCGCACCTCCGCAGCAGACTCATGCCCCCCTCAAAGAATGGGGGGGCATGACTGGTTTTATTATGACACAGTCTGTTCGCTGGAATGACAAAAAAAAGGCATGGAATGATATTATTAGATATTCATATGTTCATTATTGCCTGTTATTTCCATGTTTTTTATCCTGTCATTCCAGCGAAAGTTGGAATCTATAGGAGGATATGGCTATTGAAATTTTCAAATGCGTTTGCCCTGCACTTTACTTCTATAAACATATTTTGGTATTAGTATATCATGGATAACCCGATTGTCGTCCAATATGAACTTACCTGCAAAGACGCTGCAGAGGCACATAAGGCCGCCAAAGACATCACTTATGAGCAAACGGTAGAGCTGCCCGTAGATTTTCCATTAAAAGAGGAAATAACGAATTGCATAACCGGCGCGATACGACAAATCGAGCTGATAGATAACGAGCGATATGCCGCTGAGATAGAATATGCCGCTGAAATCACCGGCTGGCAGCTACCGCAGTTATTAAATATACTCTACGGCAATATATCTATCAAGAATAATATTAAAATCATAGGTGTTGAATTTCCACGGCAATTTCTTGACAAGTTTAAAGGCCCAAACTATGGGGTCGAAGGCATCAGGGCGCTGATGGGTGTTTACGGTAGGCCGCTCCTTGCCACCGCGCTCAAACCCATGGGGGCGTCCGCCGCTGAACTTGCCGCAATTGCTTCTGCCTTTGCCCGTGGCGGTGGTGACATTGTAAAGGACGACCATGGTCTTGTTGACCACAGTTTTTGTAGCTTTAAAGAACGTGTCCTGAAGTGTCTTGAGGTAGTTGAGAGGGCTGCCGATAAGACAGGAAGGAGATGTTTATACATCCCTAACGTACTTGCCGGTTTCGATGACATAGAACGACAGGTGGAGTTTGCCGTCGGTCACGGTGCTGCTGGAATATTAATTGCCCCCTATCTTATTGGTCTGGATACGGCAAGGTACCTAGCCGCCAACTATCCTATTGTTGTAATGGCACACCCTGCGTTGACGGGGACGAATTTTCATGACCCGCGCCACGGCATTGCGCCCTCGGTGCTGCTTGGTACGATTTTTCGTCTGGCCGGGGCTGATGTATCAATTTACCCGAACGTTGGTGGCAGGTTTAGTTTTAGTTTAGACGAGTGTAGACGATTAAACAATGCCCTCCGCTGGGAACTTGGCGGCTTAAGACCGTCATTTCCTGCCCCTGCTGGTGGCATGGCCCTTGATAATATTTCAGAAATGGCGGCGCTTTACGGCCCCGATACGATTTACCTGATAGGCGGGGCACTGCACTCTCATGATAAAGACCTCTCTGTAGGCACACGCGTGTTTATGGATAAGATAGCTGAGTATTTCAGTGAACACATAGCAAACCCGGCCCCAAAATCCGGCACTGCCGTATCGTCATGTGATATAAATGCAGGCGGCATCACGGCGACAAACAGGCCGAATATCCATATTGTCTTTGGCGATGACTACCGCTGGGATGGCATAA
Source organism: Candidatus Magnetominusculus xianensis (assembly GCA_001541255.1). GTDB lineage: Bacteria > Nitrospirota > Thermodesulfovibrionia > Thermodesulfovibrionales > Magnetobacteriaceae > Magnetominusculus > Magnetominusculus xianensis. The sequence goes on along the minus strand of LNQR01000001.1, from coordinate 104,284 downwards.
AGCCAATGGTTTATAAATCCGGCGGCGAGTTTGATTTTAAAGACATCACAAGACACGAACTCGTTGGGAAAAACGGTGAGCTGGCAGATTTCGACCTGAGATATTTTGAAATAGGGCAGGGTGGGTATTCTTCGTTAGAGAAACATGTCCATATACACGTAATCATATGCGTCAGGGGAACGGGTACACTGATTTGTGAGGAGAACAGTTATGTGCTTCGGCCATTTGACATTGCCTATGTACCGCCGCTTCATGTACACCAGCTTCGCAATGACGGTTCTGATGGGGTGTTTGGTTTTTTCTGTATCGTAAATCACTTGCGTGATAAACCTCTAATGCCGACTTGAGCACCTCTGAGCCTTACATTAAAAGCTATCTTACATCCAAATCGCTTGTTCTACGGTATTTTTTATTCTCTCAGCTATTTTTGGGCCTATTTTGAATATTTTTCTTAAGTCTTCCTCTGATGCTTCAGATAAATCCAATATTTTAGTATAACCAGCTTCTTGTAATTTAGTTATCATCTTATCAGTAAGACCATAAGGATAGGCATTTGATTTTTCTAATTTTTCGATTCCAAGCGTTAGAATTTCAAGCTCCTCTTTTTCATTTAATTCTGGAATCTCTATTTCAAAAGAAGATGTTCTAGTCCAGATTTCCACTGGATCATTTTTTTCCAGCCAGTTATCGAATATTGCTTGTGTTAACCTTGCACCTTTTAATTCTTCTATAAGGTTGCATAGATTTACAGAATACCTTGTGCCTCTTCCTCCAGATTTCATTGCACGTGAAACCTCACGCCTGGAAATAAAGCCTGTATACTCCAATATTTCTAGAAGCTTTAAATATTTCTGTACTAAATCTCTGTGTATGATGACAGAATCTTTGTATAATGCGGTAGAGCCTTCTTCATTTGGGTCTTCTTTAGATGAACTGACACGTTTAAAAATTTCACTTGCTAAATTTTTACAAGGTTTAATTAAAGGTTTAAATTTACCAAGTTTAGGAGCAACTTCATCAAGCAAAGGCCAATAATAATTTTCAGCGAGGTAGATCAAGCATTCCCCAAGTTCTGTAAGCCCCAATTTCTCCTTATCGGCTAAAAAGCTGCAGGCTTTTATCAAAGCCCTCATATTGCCGACAACCGATCGTCCAAGAAAAGAGGCAATATTTGCTTCGGTTAATCCACTGCGTGGTGTAATTTTAGTTAATAGTTTGGAATATCGCCGCTTTATCACTTCAATGAAAAACTCTCCAAATGACTGAGACCTTTCATCTCTGATAATGTCAATGACTGTTGCGTCATTATAAACGTCAAAACGCTTGCCAAAATTTGTAACTCCAGGATAAATCGTTGCTTTCAGTGATACATAGTCACTTGAAAGTGTTCTGAAAATATCGAAGAATTCTTCTAATGGCTGTTCTCTACCTATATGAGCAACGTCATCTAGCAAGATAACAATCCTCCTATTTATAACAGAACATAAATAAACAAGTGATTTCTGCAGACTGGCTGCCTCTGCATCGGAATGAAAATCATATGATAGCCCCAGCTCATTTAACCTTTCCTTTACAGAATCTATAATAATACGACATAAAAGCTCTTCATACTGTTTACCTTCACTTCTTATAAGAGATATGTTTCGTAAGCTCTTGTAAATAGCTAATATATGTTCAACATTTATAATGCGGTTATAAGTTTCGATGAAAAGTGCACTTTTTCCACTGCCACGCCCACCTCTCAGTAGAACAGGACCATGTGCCTTCAGTCGCGTGATTATGCTTTGTTCATGAGCAGAAAAATAATGGTATTTAGCAAAAGAATCTTTGGGGCAATCTTCTGCAGCAAGGACTAACTCATTATCTATATTATCATCATCAATTATATTATTAGTCAATTCTGCCTCCTTTCTTCGATTTTCTGTCTCCTTTTTTCGATTTTCTGGAAATAGCCTATAGTCTCTTCCATATTCATATTACCAATTGCAATTGGAATGTTGTGGCTTATCAGAGAGATCAAAGATATCAGCTTGATTAAGTCCGATAACTTCAATTTAACGGTATCGCTGTCATAGAGACTTTCTGGTGAAACAACGAACTCCTGATGTACTCCTTTTGATAGAAATGAGTATAAGTTCATAGTATTTGTAAGAAATTGTCCATATACTGAATCTGCCTGTTTATCTATTGGCCCTTCCGGTACAGTAAAAAATGTATCTTGAATCCAATCACTTTGAATTTCTTTAACTTGAATATATTCAATACACTTAACAATAGCCGGTTTCCAGACGAGCTCATACATCGTAGGACTTAAGAGTGGCCTTCTTGGGTTTTTTTCGAGTTCGGTATCTTCTTCTTTAGTTGGTGAAATAATATCTCCGCTCCATTGGATTGAAAACTTATTTTTCTTATCGATCATATATTTCGGGTCTAATTGCTTATATCTAATAAAAAGTAATTTAAAAGGATCAATACGTGCTGCAAGTCCTGTAAAGGACGCTTCCATCAGCGCTCTTCCACAATATGGACCAATATTAGTTATATCTCTATCAGTCATTTCTATGTAATGAAAACTCTTATTGGTAAAAAACTCTATGTTATTTCCAATGTGCGATAGAATTTCATAAAGATTGTCCTTATGATTCAGTTCCTCATGTGGACTGTATCTACCACATATAAGTTTTTTCATTTCCTCCATGATCTAAAACATTGTAGTTAAATACCAAGCATCATGTCAATATAATATTATGTTTATACAAAATCACGATTGATTTTTTAGTTGTTATACAAATAGTTTACAGGTAATATGTGGATATCTATATCTACAAAAATGACTATCTTTTATGAATATTACATATTGCATTAGTAATTCTCTTGTATGACAATAATACGCATATAGTGCGTTTGCCATTTTTCCACAACTCGTCTCTTGACAACAGTATAGTTTTGATAGTAGAATCAAACAGTAGAGTTGATAGAATGGAGGTTAATAAATGAAGAGACTCATAGCATTGTTCCTGTTGTCGCTGGCATTGGCAGGATGTGTTGCTGCAATAGACCCGCGGCCTTACCCGCCGCCAATACTACCACCACCGCCTATTTATCCTGTGCCGCCACCGCCGCTTTATCCTGTGCCGCCACCACCATATTAAAAGGCGATGCTGATTGAAAACGACCCTCTGAGGAGCGTGAGCGCTTCAGGGGGTTTTTCGCTTGCGCACACATTTAGAGCGTACGTTGGAGTGTGCGATGGCGTATACTTCGCGTTTTGGTTATTAACACGCGAAAAATGGTAAAATAGAATGTTAAGATACTATTTATATGAAGATGAACTCATCAGACATCTGTATGTTAGATGCTATGGCAGGCCTGCTTGCCGACGGTTTTACCGGACGCGATATTGTGCGCTGGCACGCTATGAAGATTGACGCTGTTGTAAGGTCAGCGCTTCCCCAAACACACAGTATGGCACTATTTGCCATTGGCGGCTATGGCAGATGTGAACTTGCCCCATTTTCGGACATAGACCTAATGTTTGTCATAAACGACAGAAGTGATACAAACAGCGTGGAAGCCGTTTACTATAAGCTCCTTGAGCGCTCGCTGCCATTAAGCCACAGCGTCCGGACAATTGACGAGTGTATAGACGAACTCAAAAGAGATGTAATCACAAGGTCATCCCTGCTTGACGCACGTTTTCTCTGCGGCAGCCCGGCAATTGCCAAAAAATACCGTGAAATAGTTGAACCAGAGGTGTTTATAAAAGGACACAGGGATTTTTTCATTGCGAGACTTAAGGAAAATCAGAAGCGAACTATGAAATTCGGCAAATCAGTATATATGCTTCAACCCAACGTAAAGGAATCAGACGGCGGTCTCAGAGATGTTCACGAGGCGCTGTGGCTTTCAAAAATCGCCCTGCACCTGAAGTGCATCGAAGACATGTCAAAAATCCTGCCCCTGGAAGACTATAAAAAACTCCTCAAATCCTATGATTTTTTGCTGAGGCTGCGAACTGCACTCCATATTGTCAGCGCCAGGGCAAACGATATTCTGTCCTTTGACCTGCAGGAGGATGCAGCCAGGACACTTGGGCTGGGTGCATCTAAATATTTTCGGGCATCTGAGAGGCTGCTCAGATTTTACTATCTGAAGGCAAAGGCCATCAGAGAGATAACGGCCAGAGTAAGAAACATCGCCGGGTCGGCCTACGTAAGGATACGGCGCAAGTTCACTGTCTCCAAAATAAACGATACATTTTCCTTATCACAAAACAAGATTATGATTAACTCCACAGATGCACTGAAAAAAGAACCATCCCTTATACTTGACGCCTATCGTATGTGCAGCATCACCGGCAAGGATTTCACTACATTTCTCAGGGATTTCATAAAGAGACACCTGTACATAATCGGCAAAAAGACACGCTCATCGCCGCGCGCGGTGACCGCCTTTATCGACATACTCAAGGGCAGCCGCGTCTTTACTGTCCTGAGGGCTATGCACGATGACGGCGTACTGGACAGATTTATCCCTGAGTTTGGATTTCTCAGGTCATTAGTGGTATATGAGTTTTATCACGTCTATACTGTAGATGAACACACATTGTTTACTATCAAGGCGCTGGAGACGCTTGCCGAAGATAGTAATACTTTGCTTGGCAGGACTTATCATAATTTCCAGCAAAAACATGTCCTGTATCTGTCGCTCCTGTTTCACGACCTCGGAAAGTCCAGGGGCGCACTGCACTCAGCCGAAGGCTACAAGGTTATTAAACCCATCATGGAGAGATTCAATCTGAGCAAGTCTGAACGGGAAGAGGTGGAGTTCCTGGTAAGATACCACCTCCTGATGTCGCGCACGGCGTTTAACTCTGATATTGAGGACACTGAGGTTATTGCCGCTTTTTCTGATTCAATTAAGAATGAACGCTTGTTAAGTGCCCTTTTTCTTATCACATATGCTGATATGTCGGCAGTTAATCCAGATTTTTTCACCAGCTGGAAAAAAAACATGCTTGCAGACCTTTACAGAAGGATGCTTAAGTTCATGCGCGGCGTTAAAGAAGACACTTACCGGTATATTGATGCTTTTTTGGAAGAGGGAAAACACTTCCCTCCTGCCACAAAGCAGGCAATCACTGAGTTTATTGGCTCGCTTCCTGAGCGGTATCTGGCATCGGGAACACCTGAGACAGTGATAAAGGAATTTTCACTATATCTCGATTTCAAAAAATCCGGTTGTGCCTTTTCTATGGAAAAAAACAAGGACGACACACTAAGCATAACCATCATTGGCAGCGACAGACCGGGGCTTCTGTCCAGCATTGTTGGCGTACTGTCGGCAAGGATGTTTAACATAGTGTCATTGAGGACATTTAACAGTTACGATACGGGTTTTATCATCGACAGAATAGAAATAGCAAACGTAAGCTCACTGTGGTGGGATGGGCTTGATGACCTGCTCAGAGATGAGTTAACGGCTGCTGCCCTGGGCACAAAGACACCGGCAATCAGGCAATATCCAAATAAAAGCGCTATATTTAAGCCCATGCTGGAGCTGGATAACGAATCTATGGCGCAGTATACGATATTTGAGATCATGGCGTCAGACAGGGTTGGCCTTCTCTATGACATGACACGCATATTCGCTTCAAACTCGCTTAATATACTCATGGCCAGAGTAAACACTGAATCCGACCTGGCCCATGATGTTTTTTATGTGCTAAGCGGCCAGCACAAGCCGCAGTGTGATGAGATAATGAAAGTGATGGCAGGGCTATGGCAAACATTGAACTGAAAAAATACCTGAAATTTATAGTAATACTGGCCGTTTTCTACGGAATCCTCTTCCTTGTCCACTACCATGTCGGGCGCTATGCAAAGAATGCCCTGACTGTGGAGCTAAAAAAACTCTTCGGAGATAGTGTAGCCATAGATAAACTTCAAGTAAGCATCTTCCCATTACAGGGCAGCATAAATGGCCTGTCTATCAAGGATGAACAGGGAGCCCAGATAATAAAACTGAAATCCGCAACGGCCTATCTGAGAATCCTGCCGCTTCTTTTTAAGCAAATAACCATACAAAAACTCTATATTGACACACTGCTTTTGGATGCTGACAGCAAACAGTTAGACCAATTGATGAGGCAACTTAAAAAAGATGATAAAACCAAAAAACCCGCTCCTGCTGTCGAAATTGTCTCACTTGACATAAAACAATTCGCTGTCAAATTCAGAGATAAAGGACACTATTACACTGTAAGCATGGCTGATATGAAAGGGCAGCTCACAGCCCGTGAGATATGGGCAAGGCTGAACGATATATATTTTGACTCCAGCGCGTTAAAACATAAGCCTGCCGAGATACCGCACATTAACTCCATCACGTTTAAAGCAATAGCTGCCCCTGCAATGCTTCCCAAAGGGAATTCCTATCAAATCAGCCTTCTTTCTATAATGGCCGATGGCGCTGAAATCAGGGCAAAGGGGGATATCAGAGGCAATAAAATAGAACTCGACACAAAGGCCAATATAAAAATAGACTACCTGAAGCGGGTTCTTGGCCTGAAAGGTTCTGGAGGCGGAGATGTAAAACTCTCTGGTTTGCTGGGATATAACGGCACAGAGCCAAAACTCAATGTCTCAGCAGAAGGGAAAATCCATGTCGAAACACTGCTTGAACTCATAGGGGAGAAAGAACCCATATTCGGCGAGACAGACTTTAAGGGTAAAATCTCCGGCACACTAAAGACCTTGAAGGCAACCGGTGAGGCGTTTATGAAAAAGGGCGGGTTTTACGGGGTTGAAGTTGACACGCTTTCATGCGGCATTCTCTATGAAAACAATAAACTTAAATTTCACGATGGAAAGGCCAGACTCTACAACGGCAAGGCAACGCACGCCGAGGCAGTGCTGAACATGCCAAAAGTAAACCACTTCACACTGGATGTGGATGTCGAGGACATAGACAGCCCACCGGTATTTAAGTTGATAGATTGGGACCCTGGGGTTTCACAGGGCAAGGTCTCAGGTAATATCAAATCGGCTGGGCAGTATTTCAGTCCTGATGCTAAGTTTAAATTCATACGGTCGAAAAATGTCAAACCCAATGGTGCTGCTAATGTTATCGAACGCATAGACGAAATCACAGGCAGCGTCTCAGTGCGCGGCGATAACGTGACAATTCACGAGGCCAATATAAAAACCCCCCTTACAGAGGGCAAAATTAGCGGCACGCTAAACACAACGACAGACGCACTAAACTTACTGGGGGCACTCAGGACAAAAGACGCCGCAGATTTGATGAGGCCATACAGCGAAGACCTTCGCGGCGCTGGCACATATGAAGGTAATATCACGGGCACAGGCAAAAGCCCGCTGATAACCGGCACTGTGAGCCTGTCAAACGGAAGCCTGTTTGACATAGGGTATTTGAGCTCTAAATCATATATAAGATACGTAAAAGAACGCCTCTCAATTGAAGATGGCGTTGCTGCCCTAAATACCGGTACCTGTACATATAATGGTACGGCAGTGATGGCAAATCCTAAACATATCTTTGATCTCAGCAATCCGGTCCTCTCCATATCGGTAAATGCCAAGGATGTTGCAATCAGGGAACTGGCAAAAAAACATCCATCTTCCGTAATGGCAGAGGGTCTGGTAAATACATCGTTTAAGATTACGGGGACACCTGAGAGGCTAAGGTTTGACGGAGACCTCAATATCCCCGCGCTGACGGCATTGAAGACCCCTGTTGGGCGGCTTACGTCTTCGTTTATATACGAGGGCGATATCATAAAGCTGGGGAGCCTTACTGTAACAAGGGGAGGCTCAACAATCACGGCAGACATGAATATCTTGAAAAAAGGGAGACCGTGGCATGATGTAAAGGCCTTTTTGTACAATGTTAAGTCTCGAAGCTGCACTATGAACACTAAGGACACCCCGGTTGCCGCGCAGTTAGCCGAGTATTCAGTTGACGGGGCATTTGAGTGTGCCTTTAGCGGCGAGGGCAGCCTTAATTCTCCGTCGCTCACATTTAGCGCAGCAACAAAGGGGCTAAAAGTAAAGGGTATTAACATCGGGTCATCTTCAGTAAACGGCACGCTGCGTAAAGACAGCATAGAGCTGTCAGGCAGTCTGCTTGAGGGCAGGGTATCAGGAGATGGCAGGCTGTCATTGTCAAAGGCAATGCCCTGGTCTGCTAATATTGCGCTGAAAAAAGGTAACTACGAGACACTGGCATCTGGTTTTATGAAGGACCTTCCCCCTGAGATGAAACTCAACATAGAGGGAAAGGCAGCCCTCTCCGGCACAATGGACTCCATAGCCGGCACTATGAACCTGCCCGTATTTAATCTGTCCACCGGTGATTACACCTTAGGCAGCACCGCCCCTGTTGGTCTGTCTATCAACGGCAGGGCAGTAAATTTTAACTCATTTTCCCTTAAAAGCGGCCCGGCTAAATTCTCCATCACGGGTGGACTGGTAATCGGCAGGAGCTATAACCTCAAGCTCGAAGGTTCGCCGAAGTTAAAATTCTTTCAGGGCGTCTCAGAAAAAATCTCCCACCTAAACGGCGACGCCAATATCTCCATAAGCCTCGCCGGAGATTGGAAAGCACCCCAGATACGCGGAGATACTGAAATTAAAGACGGCTCAATTGGCTTTAAAAATGCCAAATACTATATCAACGAAATAAATGGCAAGCTGACCTTTGACAGCAACAAGATGGTCGTAAACGGCTTCACGGGAAAGGTCGGAGGCGGGACAGTATCAGGCGCCGGGGCAGTGAATCTCGATGGATTTCACATCAAACAGTTCTACATCGATGGGAAATTAAAGGATATGCCGCTTACAGACCCCGACGGCTTTAAGCTGAAATACCACGGCGATGTTACATACAGAGGAGACATGACTAAACAAATCCTCTCCGGCGCTATAGTGATTGACATGGCCAAATATACAAAGACAATCTCATGGCAGGATATGATTTTCGGCAACAACACAGGGCAGTCCTCCTCAACCAGCGCGTTTAAGGACACACAACTGAATTTATCAATAAAAGGAGACAAAAACATCTCCATAGATAACAATATCGCCGAGACCAGCCTCAAACTTGACGTAACCCTAAGGGGAACACTATCACAGCCCCTGCTTTATGGCAGGGTTACAGCCGCTTCTGGAAAGGTACGCTTTATGAACAGGGAATTTGACATAAACCACGCTAATCTCGACTTCCCCGGCACGGCAGATATCAATCCATACCTGAATGTTATGGCAGAAACTGCGATGAAAGGCTATAATATCAAAATGTTTCTGGATGGGCAGTTGAAACGGTTTAATCTGACAATGACCTCAGAGCCGAAGCTCAAAGAGGCGGACATATTAAAACTCTTTGCCGGGCCGGATGGCGGCAGCACAGCGGCTGCAAGCATCATAACCGGCAAGTATCAGAACATCGTAGAAGACAGAATCAAGTCCCTCACCGGCCTTAACCGCTTTGAGGTCAGCTCCGCGCAATCCGAGGACAAGTCCACGGTCACACCTCAGGTGACTATATCCAAAAAATTCCTCGACAACAAACTCAATGTCCTTATGACCAGCGGCACTACAAAGGGTGAAGTCATAAAGCTGGAATATAAGATAAACCAGAGTACCTCGCTAGTTGGCGAAAGAAATGAACTAGGGAGCCTTGGCGCTGATGTCAAGTTCAGATTCACGTTTAAATAAGATACCTTTCGCCTTATGTGTGCTGGTGCTCATGATATGCCTTCGGGCTGAAGCAGCACAACTGGCTACTCAGGCATTCGAGGCAGCAACAGTGTCTAAGATAACAGTAACCGGTCTTAGCCATATCGCTGAACAAGAGTTCCTCTACATGTTCGGCATAAAAGTGGGAGACACTATAGGCAGAGAATTAATAGCCAGCGGGATAAAGACGGCCTTCTTGAAGGGCTGCTTTAATGACATAAGGGTTTCTTACAAGGACGGCGGTGTACTAAGCATAGAGGTAATAGAACGCCCCGTTATTGAGTCTGTGGTGGTAGATGCCTCAGGGCCGATAAGTTCCAGAAAGCTCAGGGGATTGTTCACCCTGAAGGAAGACGCCGAGTTTCACGAGGCCCTTGTTGAACCGGCAGCAGCCGAACTCAAAAAAACGCTTGCAAAAAAAGGGCTTCCCCACGCCAAAATAAAGTCCGATATTATCAAAGGCAAAAAACCCGCAGGCGTTATAATCCGCCTGACAATAGACGAGGGACAACCATCGACAATCAAAAGCCTGGTGATTAACACCCCTGTTAACAATTCAGAACTTGAAAACATTCTGAACATTCGGGAGGGTGACCTATATGACAAGGATTATATAGATGAGGAGATAGAGAAGGCAAAAACTCTGATGATAAAAAAACTGCTCTATTTCAACCCTGTAGTCTCTGAAGGCGTCTTTGACGAAGCCACAGGCACTCTTACAATAAACATCGACCCAGGCAAGAAACTCGTATTGCTCTTCAAGGGTAACGATAAAATCTCCGCCGCTGCGCTGAAAAAGGAAATGCCGTTTGTCGAGTACGGAAGCGTAAGCGAAGACACAATAGATGAAGCAATAGACGCAATAGAGGCCCTATACCACAAGAGCGGCATTATCAACGTCAAGGTGGGATATGAAAGACAAGATAAACAAAACGAAATAGAACTGGTATTTTCAATAACTGAAGGAGAAGCCTATACCATTGCCGATATAGTATTTACAGGCGCTACACTTAATTTCGAGAAACTGTACGAGGCAATGCTGTCAAAAAAAGACTCCCCCTATAACCCCGACATAGACGAAGACGATGAGGATGCCCTTGTGAGCTGCCTCCACAACGAGGGGTACACTGCGGCAGCCGTGAAATCATATAAAGCTGAGATAAATGAAGGCCGTAAGTCAGTTACTCTGCACGTAGAAATAGACGAGGGCAGCCGACTTGTCATAAAAGATGTCAAGGTAGTGGGCACCCACGAAACAGACTCAGAACAAGTCCTCGCCGCTGCAGACATAAAGATTGGAAGACCATACGTAGAGACTGAGATATTTAACGCCCGCCAAACGGCGCTGACATATCTAACCCATCAGGGTTACGTGGAGGCAGACGTAAAAATCGAAAGACAAGGCGATTCCCCGGAAATCACAGTAATACTACACATCACCGAAGGAAAGAAATATTCATTTGGCGATACAATCGTAAGGGGAAACACAAGGACAAACTGGGAAGTGTTCAGGCGCGTATTAAAACACACAAAGGGTGAACCGCTGAACATGGCCGTAGTGTATGGTGAAATGAGAGAACTATACAAGACCTCACTGTTTACAAGCATAGATATTTCGGCAGTAGATGCCGGAGAAGGGGTGAAAGACATCGTATTCGATGTTAAGGAGGCGGATGCCGGTACGATTGACTACGGCCTGGGCTACGGTGACTATGAAGGACCGAGGGGATTTTTCGAGATCAAGTATATAAATCTTCAGGGTATGAACCGCCAGATTGCTTTTAAAGCGAGACTAAGCCAGATAGCCAGAAAGTTATCGCTGACGTATGATGAGCCGTGGTTTTTGGGCAATCATCTTCCCTTTAACGCAACACTGTTGTATGAGAGAAAGGAGGAGCGAAATCTTGACTCAAACACTGTACTCTACCGGACAGAAAAATATACATCATCGGTAGGCATAGGGAAGAACATTACTGAAAAACTCAAGGCGGCGTTGTCATATGAGTTTTCGTTGACTAACACATGGGATGTCCAGCCTGATGTTGTGCTGACAAATGAAGACACCGGCACACTGGCAATCAGCAGCATAGTCCCATCTCTGATATATGACGCCAGAGACAATCCATTTAATCCCACAAGCGGTATCCTGGCCGGGGCCACAGTCAAAGTGGCAAGCAAGGCGCTGATGTCACAGACGAATTTTGCAAAACTCTCCGGTTATGTAAACTTCTACCAGGGGCTGTCGAAGGGGCTGATACTGGCCCTGTCCCTGAGAAGCGGCATAGGAAAAGGATGGTCAAACACAGAGGATATGCCGATTATTGAAAGGTTCTTCCTGGGAGGAAGCACAACGGTGCGCGGCTACAGCCAGGACAACTTAGGTCCGAAAGGCTCAAGTGGTGACCCCACAGGCGGCAACGCATATCTGATGGGCAATGCCGAGATGCGCATCTCTGTCATAGATAACTTTGGGCTTGTAACATTTATTGACTTAGGCGATGTCTGGTCAAAAATCAGCGACTACTCGTTGAGCAGCCTTAAATACACGACCGGCCTGGGATTAAGATACATGACAGCGGCAGGCCCAATCCGGCTTGACTATGGATATAAGCTCAATCGGGGAAACAATGAGGGAACCGGCAGATTCTACTTCAGCATAGGGCAGGCGTTCTGATATGAAAAAGATATATTTGACCATTGTGCTTATCCTCACGATTTTATGTGGCAGCCCACAAGCCGAACTAATAGACCGCGTCTGCGCCTTTGTAGACAACGACGCCATAATCTTCTCAGAATTCATAAAGACCTATAACGACACAAAGGCAAGGATTCCAAACATCACAAAAGACGAGGTTCTCAATACGATGGTAAACCGCGTGCTGCTTAAGCGGGCGGCCTCAGCGATGAAAATCATCGGCACGGACGAGGACAAGATTATCTCTGAGTATATTGATTTAAAGGTTCGCTCCTACGTGATTATTAAAGAAGAGGACATCGAAGGTTTTTATAACGGGCACAAGAAGGAGTTTGCCGGGGCTGATTTAGCAGACGTAAGGGCAGATATTGAAAAACTTCTCACAGAAGAAGATGTCAACACAAGATTGGCTGCGTTGCTTACAGAGTTAAGGAAGCAGGCATATGTGAAAATACAGGCCGAATAACTAATTTGGCCTGTGCGGGGCATTCTCCCTTTCTTTCGCTGGCTTTGAATCAAATATCTCTCTTAAATCTTTACGAATATCCATCTTAAAGAGGATATATTTTGCCCGCTGCTCAAATGTCAGGAGACTGTTTAGTTCATCCAGTTCCCGTTGTTTGACAGTCCTGATTTCTTTTTCTTTTCGTTCAATCTTTTCAACAAGCATCTGAATGACATTGTTTTTATTAGATTTAATCGCCTCTGAGAGTTCTTTCATGTCGGTTTTTAGAGACTGAGTAAGCTCGGCAATAATCCTGTCATACTTATCGATAGAGGCGATGACCCGTTCAGCCTGTTTCTGGTCAAGGCCGAGGGCGCCTGCGATTGTATTTCTCCGCTGCGTCTCATCTAATCGCGTTATATTGTCGTCGCCAAAGGCCGCCCCAGATGATAACGCTATAACCAAGGTAGTAAAATATACGATAAACTTCGCCATCGGCAACCCTCCATAAGTGTGTAGATATATATTATACCACAATCGACACGTCTGATTTTTATATTTTGATGTATGGAGTAGAATCCTAATAATGGGTGAGAATTCCCCTAAATAAGGTCTGTAGCATTTTATAACTATATGATATATATAAATAGTTAGTGTGGCATGGAATTTGCACTTTTAATTGGCGTGGATTGTTGGCAACTAAAACGTATAGGTGTTGCTGCAACATTATTTAAGTAAGAAATGCTTACATAGAGGTATTTATGGATATATTAGTTGAAAATATAAGCTTTGAAATTTATCAATAGATAAGGTGGATTAAATAACATGGGCTTACTTTATGAAGGACAGGATATTCTTGGTAAATATGATGTTGAGACTTTGATAGCTGAGGGGGCTTTTGGCGAGGTGTATCGTGTCAAACACAGGTTTTTCGGAAGACAGGCTATGAAGGTATTTAAGACAGTTGGGATGACTATTGAGGAGACCGAACAGAGACTTGGAGAGGCTTCTATGCTTTCAAAAATGGAGCATCCGAATATAGTGAGGGTCTTCGATGCAGGTACTACGGGGACATCAAAAGGGATCTGTGGTTTTTTCACAATGGAATTTGTACCTGGTGGAAACCTTCACAATTTTTGGTGCAATCATAAAGATAAACTTATTCCTGTTGAAACAGTGGTGGATATTGTACAACAAGTATGCAGAGGTTTAGATGTAGCGCACAGCAAAACACCACCTATAATTCACCGCGACATAAAACCACAAAATGTTTTAATCGGATATGATAGTGCAGGCTTAAGGGTACGCTTAAGCGATTTCGGTTTGGCAAAAAATGTTAATCCATTGACGTTGAGGGCAAGCGCGAAAGGTGATCCAATTTTTAAAGCGCCTGAGGTGTTTCATCAGTGCGAAAAGAAACCATGTGATTGTCAGAAAGACTCATGCGCCGGAGATGTTTGGGCGCTTGGAACAATATTATACTTGTTATTGACAGACAGGATGCCATTTTCAGAACTTGGTGACCTTGGCATAATTGATAGAAGATTACTTGATAAACCGTTAATCCCGCCAAGCCGTTTAAATGTTTGTGTAAATCAGTTGTTGGATGAAATAACCCTTCGAGCTTTATCTGTAAAACCTGAAGCCCGCTATCCATCAGCAAGGGAAATGCTTGTGGATTTGGATAAGTGGGAAAATAATGATAAATCTCACAAAACATCAACCAAAGTCTCTCAATTATCTGGGGCATCGAAGGACATCTTGGGTGAATTCACGGTTGTAAATAAGGAACAGGCAGAGAAGATGGTAAAAGAGGCAATCAATCTATCATACAAGACTGGGAAGTTACCAGAAGCGGCAGACATACTGGAGGAGGCATTAAATAAATGGCCTGATTTCAGACAACAATACGAATACCGAATTAAGCTCTGGAGATGCGGCAAAGCTATGTAACATAGCCCATGCATGGGAGGATGATTAGAGGATGATAAAATGAATGAGATGTATAATTTATCAGATGTGTATTGTAGTGTACTTTTTGAGTCTATGAGTCCAGAACTTTATCAGACAAACGCCTTTCGGGTAACCGGGCTTTCGGTGGATGTCACAACCCGTGATATCCAGAGGCAGGAGGGTAAATTGGCTATGACAGAGCGGCTTGGAGGAGAGATACCGCAAAACGGCAGGATTTTACCTCTTAAATCACCACCAGATGTATATATGGTAAAAAAGGCCGCGCAGAGATTGAAAGATCCAGAAAGGCGGCTTGTGGATGAATTTTTCTGGTTTTGGCCGCATGAACATGGTAATAGTGCGAGTGACGCCGCAATAATAGAGCTTATGAATGGAAATTCAAAAAAAAGCATTGAGATATGGAATTCTAACGAGAACAATTTGAGTGTGAGCAATGTATCAATGCATAATGTTGCAGTGTTCTATCACCTAACCGCCCTCGATATAGAACATGCTGGAATGAACGGAGGCTTTTCCGAAAGCCAAAAAGCGGAGAGGGATAAATGTTGGGATGGGGTTTTTAAGCGTTGGGGAAAATTGCTTGAGCATGAGGGATTTTGGAGCATGCTGACTGCGCGAATAAGAGAGCTTGATGACCCCCTCCTTACGACTGGTATGGCAAGAAGGATTAGGACATCACTTCCATATGCACTACTTTCCATAAATGCCCAACTTGCCATAAAGTTTGCCGAGGGTGGAAATGCAATAGAAACAAAGCGCCAGTTGAGCATCATGTCCAACTCTGGTTTCGAAAGGGATATTATTGATACAACACTTCAAAACGCTGTTGACCCGATAAGGCAAAGGATAAAGATATTATGCAAGAACGCACGGAGCGAGACTGAAGTTAACCCTGAACACGCAGACGGTGTAGTAAGAGATTTAATCGAGCGGACAAAACCTTTATTATCCATCATCAGTCAGGTTTTACCGTTAGGCAACATAATCAGAGACGCAGCTTTTGACGAGGTGGCGTTATGTGCACGTGACTGTTTGATAGAATTTGCAAATAAAACATGGAATATAATAAATTTCTATGAATTATTGACAATCGTTAAATACATGGCGGCAAGTGAAGCACTAATAGCCAGGATTGAAGAAAACAAGAATAATGCCGAAGAAATACTTGGTGAGGTTGCGGTGGAGACTATCAAACAAATAGTTGATAATGGGCATGACAATGAAAAATGCTGGTTCTGCGAGAAAAATGAACCGGACAATTCATCAGGAATTGGAGTTGCCATGCATGGAGAGATCAAAAGTATCTCGTATAACAAAGGTCAATTGAAGCATATCACAATAAATGTCCCCCGGTGCTTACAATGCCTTGATATTCATAAAGGACAGAGTTTATTGAGAAAGTATAAAGTATCGACGTATCTCTTAGTGTCAGCAGTAGTTTTGTCAGCAATTTGGATATATATTGTGCCATCTTCAGATATGATGTTGAAATATATTTATTTTGTAGCTGCGCTATCAATAATTCCGGCGAATTTAATTGGAGCAAAATTATATCTAATGAAATATACATACGAGTTAAAAGGCATTATATTTAAATCTATAAAAACTAGTATAAAGTCAAAAGGTAAAAGATATAAACATCCTAAAGTATTAAAATTACGAAAGATAGGATGGGTTTATGGTGAAAAACCACTAAATGTTCAATAAGGAAAATTATGATATTAACATCGTTAAGACAATTGATATATCCTAATGAATTCAGGATAAGACCTTCTTTGCAGAAAGCAGAGATGAAGAACCTGCAATCTATATTAGGGCAGTTTGAAAAACTGATATCTGTAATCCAAGGGTTTTCAATGGAAGGTTTATCTTCCGATACGGAAGAAATGCCCAAGGAGCAAATGCGTTTTTTTGCTGACTGCAGTACCAGGCTATGGCGTCTGCGCCAGAAGATGCTTCAACCTGGTACGGATAAGCCCTATGCAGAGATGCAAAAGGCTTACAGGCATTTTGAATCCGTGTGGGATACGCTGGCTCAATTTGGCATTGAAATACAGGATCACACAGATATGCCTTACAGCGGAGGGCTTTCCCTAGAGGTAATTGACTTTCAAGTAGTGGATGGTATCAACGAAGAAAAGGTAATCGAAACGATAAAACCGACAATTTACTATAAATCCAAATCTATCCAAATGGGTGTGGTAATAGTTGGGAAACCTGAGTCGCCTAAGTCAAAGGGTGGAGTTGGAATATAGACATTCGGAATATAAATTAATTGGGAGGATATAGTGGAGAGAGCAACGATAGATTTCGGTATTGACCTTGGCACTACAAATAGCTGCATCGGTGTACTAAAGGGGACGCTCGTTGAGATGTTTAGAAATAATGAGGGATCCGACTACACGCCGTCAGTGATTTGGATCGATAAAAATAACGCGCTGACTGTGGGACGAATGGCAAAACAACAGCTTGAAAACGACAAGGATAACGCGGCGTGTGAGTTCAAGCTTCAGATGGGAAAAGATACTGACTACGAGTTTAAAAGAAGTGGAAGAAAAATGAAACCCGAGGAACTATCCTCAGAGGTGCTTAAGTCATTAAAATCCGATGTAAAAAAGAGAACCGATGAGAATGTAGAGGCAGCAGTGATAACTGTCCCGGCAGCATTTGATGCCCGCCAGTGTGATGCCACGAGAAAGGCAGCTCAACTAGCTGGATTTACATTCAGCACGTTTTTACAGGAACCTGTTGCGGCTGCGTTACCATATGGATTTTTATCAAGATCTGAAAAAATCCGATGGTTGACATACGATATGGGCGGAGGGACATTCGATACCGCGGTTATTCAGGTAAGAGATGATGTTATACAGGTCGTAAATCATGAAGGTGACAATTATCTTGGCGGCAAACTTATAGATTGGGATATAGTGAACCATCTGTTAGTGCCGAAATTGATGAAGGAACGCAAACTTAGAGATTTTACACTAGTTAATCCAAAGTGGACATCTGCGTTTGCCAAGTTAAAGATGCAAGCTGAAGAATCTAAGATCAGGCTTTCTAATGATAAATCCACCGAAATAAGTATTGAGTATCTCTGCAAGGATGACAATGGTGAACCGGTTGAGTTTGAGTACAATTTCAAGAGGGAAGACATGGAACGATTGCTTGAACCGTATGTACTACGCTCAATCAATCTCTGTAAAAAGGTGTTGGCAGATAAAAAACTGGGTGTTGGGAATATAGAAAAGATATTACTGGTTGGCGGCCCAACGTTGACGCCGTACCTAAGACAACGTTTGGCCGACCCGAATGAGGGGCTGGGGATTGCGCTTGAGTCTGATGTCGATCCGCTTACCGTTGTTGCGCGTGGGGCGGCCATATACGCCGGAACACAAAGAATAGAAAGGGACGTGAAAAGACCTGAAAAGGCTGGACAATATAACCTGAAGCTTGAATATAAACCAATTGGCGCTGACATAGAGCCGCTTGTCGGTGGCACTGTCCTTGCATCGTCTGAGGAAGATTTATCTGGCTTTTCAATTGAATTCGTAAACATAGATGCCCATCCGCAGTGGCACAGCGGAAAGGTACTTTTAGGCAAGAACAGTACATTTATGATCAATCTTTGGGCTGAAAAGGGACGTCAGAATACGTTTTTAATTGAACTGTATGACTCGAAAGGGACAAAGCACAAAACCGATCCTGACCGCATTACATACACGGCAGCTGTCGATCTTGAGGACCCTCCACTGGTACAGTCAATAGGTATAGCGCTAGCCAATAATGAGGTAGCGGTTTTTTTTAAGAAAGGAACTTCACTGCCAGCGCGTAAAGTTAGTCCGCACAAGATTGCATATGACGTCCGGTGTGGCCAGACAGACTCAGTTATCAAAATACCTATTATCGAAGGTGAAAACAGACGTGCTGATAGAAACATACGTCTCGGCGTCCTGGAAATCCCTGCGAGCAAGATTAAGCATAATATACTGGCCGGAAGCGATATTGAGATTACTATTGTAATAGACAAATCCCGAATGATCTGTACAAAGGCATTTATCCCTATTCTGGATGATGAGTTTGAAACGGTTCATAAGTTTGAAAAGGAATCAGCAGATCCTCAGCAATTGAAAGAAAATGTTGAGACTGAAGCAGCACGCCTTGCAAAGGCAAAAGAAAGGGCGGGTACAACAACTGATCTAAAGGCACAACAGATTATTATGAAGATAGAAGATGAAAAAATGGAGCAAGAAATAAACGAATTCATAAATTCCCCTTCTGCAGATAAGGAGACTGCTGATAGGTGCGAAAAGCGTCTGCGTGATTTAACGATCTCAATAGATGAACTGGAGGATGCACTTCAGTGGCCGGTGCTTTTAGCGGAGGCCGAAGAGCAGGTAAAAAGCACAAGGGATATTGTAACTGCTTATGGGTCAAATTCTGATAAATTAAAAATGGAAACTCTGGAGAATGAGATAAACAAGGCCATAGGAAGCCGTGACGCCGACCTGCTAAAATCTAAAATAGGTGAACTATGGCGACTAGGTAACGTGATAATGAGCCAGAGGCCGGAACATTGGACGGATTTATTCCATGATTTAGAAAATGAAAGGGATAAGATGACCGACCAGGCAAGGGCAGATGTACTATTTACCCAGGGTAACCGTGCAATTGACAGTGGCAATATGGCAGAACTTGAGGCAGCAGTACGACAACTACTCAGACTTCTCCCAACGAACAAACAGGAAGGATTGAAGGCCTTAGACCCAAAGAAGAGAGTCTCTTGGATTATATGAGTTATTTATGAGGGAGGAAATCTCTCAAATCATGGATAGCCTTAACAAGGCTAACTCTATTACTGTGGCTACGGTTAATCGTATAATGCTGGCAAGGGCATCTGCTGTTGCCAGCAGTGGATACCATAAGGAAGCAGAGAGGCTTATACATGACATGCCTGAGAAACCCCATGAGGCCTTAGACCTTCTTGCCAGGATTTATGCCCAACAGGGTAAATTTACAGAGGCAAAACAACTGTGGACAAAGGCCCTGACTAAGAATGCCAATAACGAAAGTTATCAGGCCGGGCTTAGACGAATTGCAAAAATGGAAAGCCGTTCTCTAATAGGAATGACCATTGCACCAATGATGATAGGTGTACTTATTATCATCTGCATGTGTATTCTCGGATATTTCTTTGTAGATCACACAAATCACCTGCGCGCGTTGTTGATAAAAGAGATAGATGAGAGGTTTTTGTCTAACCGTGATTATATTAATCAGCAGCTTGTTTTATCACAAAATACCAAGCCAGAGAAAACACCACCCCCAAAAGATGAACCGCACGAAGATACTAAACCTGACATAAAAATAGAAATACCAGGGATTTCAACAAAATACGACTCCGATAAGGTTATTGTTATCTTCGATACAGGGCTATTTTCTCAAAACATCACATTAAAATATGGTGCTAGGGAGCAACTTGCCCTACTAGGCCATGAACTTAAGCCACACGCAGGACGTATATCTATTTCAGTAACCGGTTATACGGATGATCTCGTAATTAAAGCTAATAGTGGTTACGCAGATAACATAGCGTTGGGGATGTTGCGGGCAGTTGCAGTTGTCGAATATCTTAGAAAAGTTACGGGGTTTCCATCTGAAGTTTTCTCCGTGCGAAGTCTTGGAGAGTTACATGTTCCATTCCCTAACGATTCAAAAACAAATCGTCATAAAAACAGAACCGTATCTATAATTATAACAAACATAAAAAAATAAACGGAGGCTATGAAACCTATGAACGTACTTACGATTGATCCTTCAGTCAAACTGGCATGGAATATTGCAAATGCCGATGCATGTCTTTCCGGATTTACAAATATCGAACCGGTTCATTTCTTATATGCAATTCTTAAAATCGTTGATGATGTTTATAGTCAGGATGCCGTGCTTATAGGTATCCATGTGGATGCATCGTATTTGTCGCCACAAGTCCATGAAATCCGTGAGTTTACAAAGTTATCCGATGACGAAATAACTCGAATTAGACGTTCCATTCATAAGGCATTACACATGGAAGGTGAAAGGATTCCAATTATATCACTTCACAGGTCACTGCGCTTAAAGGATATATTTAATCATGCTGAGAAAATTGCTGTACAAACCAATTCCGCTACGTTGAATATAGTTCATATTGCAAAGGCTATCTTCATATTCCCATCAACCGATGTCAGTAGTTATTTAAGCATGAAAACTTCTGAAAAACCATCTCTCACATGGGAGACAAGTGTCAATAACTTTGTGGATGAGTACAAACTTGCTTCAATAACCCTTGTATTTACGGATATGATTGGCTCAACCTCAATTAAAAGAAAATATGGCGACATAGAAAGCGCTAGGATATTTCGCACTCATGACAAACTTATCAGGACAGAATTATTGAAATACCCACAGTCTAAAGTGATTAAGACTATAGGAGATTCGTTTTTAGTTGCATTTGCAAAGATGAGCGATGCTGTGGGTTTTGCCATATTCATTCAATCGGCACTTAGGAACCACCATGAATTTTTACAAATTCCGTTGAAAGTCCGTATAGGGATTTACGCCGGAGAGATACTTGAAAGAGTTAAAAGTGGTAGTGGGCAGTCCGACCCGATATTTGGCATGACTATCGATTTGACGTCTCGAATTATGTCGCTTGCGTCGGGAAATCAAATCCTTACTGACAGCGGCATCTATAGACAGGTGTCAAGTGAACTGCCCTATGGTCAACCCATTGGCTTAGGTGATATTGAATGGCGCTGTCATGGTTCATACAAACTCAAAGGCCTTGAGACGACCCCTCTTGAGATATATGAAGTTGGTGAGAAGGGCAAAGCCTTATTTGAGAGACCGGAATCAGCAGAGAAGGCTGAAAGGATTGATTGATCACCACTTCAATTGTCTTTTCAGCAGCTTGTCATAAAATTTTTTCGTTAGAAAACACTGCGTGTGGATTTCGTCGTCGTAGAATTTGGTCTCTATCGTAAATGGGCGGCGGCATTCCCTTGGAGTCAGCTTCAGAGAACCAACGGCGAATGCCCACCAGTTGCCCGGGTATGTCGCTATGGCAGCTGTGTATAAGTCTACCACAGGGAATGTCTTCATAAGTTTCTCCTGCATCTCTATCACTATGTCCTTGTGCAGGTGCAGCGATTCCGTGTGCGTTACGAACATCCCATTTTCTGTCATTGAGTTCTTTACCGAATCAAAAAACTCCTTTGTAAACAGCGTTCTCGCAAAGCCAATAACATCCGTCGAATCCACTATCACCAAGTCTATTCCCGTCGAGTTTTTTACGAACTCTGCGCCGTCCATTACCTTTATCTCAACCCGTGGGTCATCTATCGCCTGTGCTACGTCAGGGAAAAATCTCCTTGATACGGTTATTACACTTTCATCAATCTCCACAAAGTAGACCTTCTCCACCGTCTTATGTTTTAAGACCTCTCTTACAATACCGCCGTCGCCGCCGCCTATCACTATAACCCTCTTAGGATTTGGGTGCGCGTGCATCAGGACGTGGGTCAACATCTCGTGATAGAAGAACTCATCCCGTTCGGTAATCTGTACTATGCCGTCAAGCAGGAGCATTTTGCCAAAAAAACGGTTCTCTATTACCGCTATATCCTGAAATTTGCTCTTCTCTCTATGTAAAATAGCTTCCACCTCGTATGAGTGCTTTATTGGCGAGAATGGCTCCTCCTCAAGAAATTTAAACATCGCGGCCTCCTTATATATTTTTTTTAAACTATTAAAGTCTCAGGGATTGAGCAGCCGTTAAACTCAGACGCATACGAAATCGTATATGCCCCGCCGGATAGGATGAGAACCATATCGCCCACTTCCGGTTCGTACAACTGCACGTTTTTGTCTATCACATCAAAGCTGTCACAGCTTGGGCCGGCCAGTGTCCAGTTATCCTTTATACCAGTTGTGCCTCGTGTCTCAGTTATGTATGTATATTTTATTCCGCCGATGCTCTCCATAAGCCCGTTAAATACACCTACGTCTATGTAGAGCCAACGGCCGTCAAGACGGTCTGCCTTTCCCGTCACGCGCGCAACCATTATGCCCGCATCTCCTACGACAGCACGTCCAGGCTCAAGGTGGACGGTTATGCCTGTTGTGTCAAAGCGCTCTTTGATGAGCTTATTAATATGCCTTTCGATTGCCTCTACGGTTAAAACGCTCTTTGTATATTTAATCGGATAGCCGCCGCCTATGTTTATCAGCGAGATTGTAATTCCGGCCTCCCGCGCCATATCCGAAAGCAGGCGTGCCTTGTCAAGGGCGATGTTCCAGTTATATATGTTATTGCACTGAGAGCCGACATGAAAGGTAATCCCCAGTGGATTAAGTCCCTTTGCTTTTGCCGCCGTCAACAGCGACATGGCGTCTTCTATCTCAACACCGAACTTTTTACTCAGCGGCCACTCGCTCCCCTCATTGGGGATAGCAAGGCGCACGTAGAGGTTCGAGTTGGGGGCGTGTTGGGATAACTTTTCAATCTCCGTGGGGGAATCATAGGAGAAATATCTCACGCCGTAAGAATACGCGCTCTTTATAAAGTCTGTTGTCTTGACGGGATTGCTTGATATAATCCTCCCAGGATTGACCCCAAGGGCAGACAGTACATTAAGCTCCCCAATGTTTGATATTTCAAAACCCACATCCAGACCCGTTAATAAGCGCAAGACCTCAACCGAGGGGTTTGCCTTAACTGCATAGAAGACCTTGCAGCCATCTATTCCCCTGCCAATTGTGGCAGCGTTGCGTCTTATCCTGTCGCCATCCATGAGCAAAACAGGGGTCTTCAGGTCAACCGTATCTATATAGTTTAATATCTTAAGTAAGGTTGACTTTTCGACCAGCTTTGCTGCTGTGTCTTCTATTTTAAACGATTTTACCATTTATCTCCATAAAGATGTTATTATAACAGAACGCTCAGAATTCTTCCTATATTATTATGAGCAATGGCCGATGAGGTCAGAAGCAGCAAATTCTCAGCGAGGGCGTGGCAATTTTAGAACAGGCGAAAGATTCTTTTGTCAGAAGGGTTTTTCTTCGGGATGAGTATTTCATTCTGAAGAGGTACTGGGTTTTGCCAATACTGGTGTGGTCTGCGCTCATTGGGGCTTCACTCCTCTGGAATTTATCTTCGATAAAGCGGCAGTCTCTGGCAATAGTAGAGGGGCAGGCACGCGTTATGTTTGGATTAATAGAGATGACGCGTCTGTGGAATTCTAAACATGGCGGTGTATATGTGCCAATTACTGATACCACTACCCCTAATCCATATCTCAGTGTTCCAGAAAGAGAAATCGTAACCATACAAGGTAAAAAATATACACTAATGAACCCTGCCTATATGACCCGTCAGATAGGGGAAATAGCAAAGGAGAACAACAACCTGCTATTTCACATTACCAGCCTGAAACCGCTCAGACCGGAAAACGCACCTGATGAGTGGGAGACCAGGGCGTTAAAAGAATTTGAAAACAACAAAAATAAGGAAATATTTGAGCTTATTGAAACGAAAACCAGCAGTTCATTCAGATATATGGCCGTGCTTTTAGTGAAAGAGTCGTGTCTGAGGTGCCATAAACAACAAGGTTATAAGGTTGGAGACATACGCGGCGGCATTAGTATTACTTTAAACGCTGACACTGTAATAAAATCGATTTACAGGCAGCAGGATACAATTATAGCCTTACATGTCGCCGTGTTTATGGTTGTATCCAGCCTGATGTATTATATTATGTCACGCAGGCGGAGCCAGTATCTAACCCTTCAAAGGATTAAAGAACAACAGGACGGCCTCATAGAAAGTCGAACAGCCGAGCTGAGGGATTCAAATACCCGACTCATGGAGGAGATAAAACAGCGGCAGAGGACAGAGCAAACACTGCGCGACTCGGAGATGATGCTGAGTTCAGTAACTCAGTCGGCCAATGACGCAATCATATCTGCCAACGCCGACGGCTATATAATATCGTGGAACAAGGCGGCAGAGACAATCTTCGGCTACACCACAGAGGAAGTAGTGGGCGGACGGGTTACCGTCCTGATGCCCGATCGTTACAAAGACCTGCACACCAATGGGTTGAACAGATTCATCAGGGAAGGTATCTCAACAGTAGTCGGAAAAGTTGTGGAGCTACACGGCCTGAGAAAAGATAACACAGAGTTTCCACTTGAGATATCTCTATCAAGCTGGACAACAAGTGATGTGATATTCTTTACCGCTATTATTAGGGACATTACAACTCGTAAAAAAATGGAGGCAGATATCAACGAAAAGACTCAACAGCTTGAGTCTATGGCCGATGACCTCAAAAAAAGGGTAGCCGAGGGGATAGAAAGATACAAGAAGCAGGAGCAGTTGATAATCCAGCAGTCAAAAATGGCGGCAATGGGTGAGATGATTGGTGCAATAGCACACCAGTGGAGGCAGCCGTTAAACGCCGTCGGGGTCCTGATTCAGGACATGCAGGACGCCCAGGCCTTTGGAGAACTTGATAAAAAATATATGGATGACTCGGTTGAAAAAGCGATGGAACAGATACAATTTATGTCGAGGACAATAGATGATTTCAGGACATTTTTCAAGCCGTCAAAAGAGAAGTCCCCATTTAATCTTAAATTGTCCTTTGAGGAGATATTGTCAATAATCTCCGCGCAGTTAAATAACCATCATATAGATTGTAAGATAATATGCCACCTCGGTGGCGGCGACATGACATCTTTCAGCGATATGCCATGCGAAGGGATAACGGTGCTTGGATACCCGAACGAGTTTAAACATGTAATTATCAATATAATAAATAATGCGAAAGATGCGATACTTGAACGTATAGAAAAAGGTGAATTAGCTAATGACTGGGGAAAAATTACAATAGAAGTCTATAGTGATAATACCATGATAATTATAAAAATAACAGACAACGGCGGCGGAATCCCGGCAAAGATAAAAGACAAGATATTTGAGCCATATTTTTCGACAAAAGGTGACTCCAAAGGAACAGGAATCGGCTTATACATGTCAAAGGTGATAATAGAAAACAATATGGATGGCAGAATCCACTGCGATAATGTAGAAAATGGCGCGATGTTTGTAATCGAACTAATGAAATAAGATAGAAGAGCGCAACATATGAATTTGTTGGAAAAAATGAGGATTTGGCAGAGTAGGGGGTTGAGCGGGGGGGCTCTGGAAGCTTAGGCTGGAGGTTCAAATCATATCAGGCGCGGTGTGAAAATGTTATTGTGAAAGATTGATTATCCGATGAAAGAATTGGTTTATTCAGGTCGCTTGCATTTATTAGTGCATAAATATTTTTTAGACCTTCTCCGAGTTCTCTCATATAATTATTCTCTTTTAAAACCCTTGTGATAAAAGAGTTTCTAGACTCATGCTCTCCTCTTAACTCTTCAAGGTATTCAATCTTTATAGTTGAAAGCAGTGCGCCTGGGCTTTTGATTTCCATACGGCTATTGAATATATAAATCTCAATTCCATTCTGAATACTATAATCGCGATGTGCTATTGCATTTATCAGCGCCTCACGGCAGGCGCCCTCCGGGTATATATACTTGGGGACAAATAAACCATTTTCACGTTCTGTTTTATATGATAAAAAGATACTTAACTTTTCCCATGTCGAGATTAAGAGTTCAAAGATATTTCCCTGTACTCGTTCATCTTTTTCTACGTTATAATGTTCCCCTGCATCCAACTTGGTTCCTTTTACCTTGAGAATCCTTACCTGACATCTCGGATGCCACTTCTGTATATCTTTTGAAAAGAGAAGTAAGGCAGCTTTTCTAAGGCGCATCCCTGATGTTGTGTATTCGGCAAGTCTCAGTTGCTGCAGGTATCTCTCAACGCTCAACCCTCGTAAATAATTATCTGCAAGGCTCTGTATAATATCTGTATCAAGGTCGGAGACCTGCGCCCCATCTATAAAGCAGCGGTCATACTCTCTGGAGTTTGCCTCCCTGCGCTCAAAATTAATTATATCAAAACTCACCGGTATATTTTGCTTGTCGTCTCTTTTCAGGCAGCGGCCATCGGAAAGCTGATAGATTTTATCTGCACCTTTATTAACAGAAAAAAATAAGATAACTCTGCCGTATATCTGTATTTTAGTTGATATACCAATGGGCAGTTTGCTGCTATCTAAAAGATGGGTATTTACGGCGTTAAACAATGTGTTTATTTCGTTTTCACTATGTGGAATTCCGGTTATTGTTCCATCGTCTTCAACACCGATCAGTAAATCTCCGCCGTCGGCGTTTACAAATGAAACTAAATTCTCTGCAATGTCCCTACAAATGTCTTTTACACTGCGCGGCTTCTTGTTCCCTTCTTCCCCATATAAGGCGGACTTAAACTCCCTGAAATGACTTTCTCCAAGACGTATAATATTTTTAATACGTTCATCGTTATATAGTATAATATTGTCAACGGCAATTCCCTCTGCCATGAACTTATCTTACCACAACTTTGAGCACTATGTGAATAAATCATTGTTCTACCTACCCGGCGCTGCAATAGATTTTCTGCTTGACAAACGCCGCTACAGTATGAGATAATTGCTACTGTGACGTGGGCGGGTAGCTCAGTTGGGAGAGCACAGCCCTTACAAGGCTGGGGTCACAGGTTCGAGCCCTGTTCCGCCTACCATTTCCCCCACCGTCAGCTTATTATTTTTCTTGCCTGCACTGCTTATTCTATTATCCTGAATGGCACAGGTATAAACGTTACTATAAATATGGCAAGCGCAATTGCCGACGTCTTTTTTCTTGATTGCTCTATCGGTATCTCATCAAATACTACAGGCGGATGTTTTAAACCCAGCACAACCATCAATAATGCCCAAAACCACCATCCATACCAAAACACCTCACCCATTATGACCAGACACACAACAAATACCCTGGAAAGCCACATGTGCCTCTCCCCCGTAACCGCATACAGTATGTGCCCTCCGTCAAGCTGCCCAATTGGTAAAAGGTTCAACGATGTGACGAAAAACCCCAGCCAACCAGCAAAGGCAACCGGATTCAATATCACATCCAACCCCTCAGAAGGCGTGCCGACTATAAGCCTTGTCAACAATGTAAACAGCAGCGAATCCCCTAAGACCATCCCTGTCTTACTCGTTACTAATCCAATCTCAGAATAAAACAGCCCGCCGACTACCGCCACAAACGAAACAATAAAACCAGCAATAGGCCCCGAAGCCCCTATGTCCACTAGGGCAGTGCGTGTGTGTATCGGGGATTTCATCTTGATAAACGCCCCAAATGTGCCGATAGCCGACAGCGGGGCAGGAATAAAATATGGCAGTGTGGCCGCTGTGTGATGCTTCATTGATGAAAAGTAATGGGCTAGCTCGTGGGCTAGTAAAATCGTCATCAGGGTCAGTGCAAACGGCAGCCCCTCGTAAAACCTCCACGGCTCATACAGTGGATTGATGCCCTTTTGTAATATCCCGGCAAGCAGCGTGGTGCAGAAAGTCGCGACAAATAATACTACATGCAGGAATGTCAGCCCCTGTAGTGTACTCCCGTGTGGTGAGCTGTCATGCGGCTCAGTGCTGTGGTATATTACATCGGTTTCGTCTGACATAGCTGATTAATTTTAACATTAATTAGGGCGGTTGTGGTTCATTGAATTATCTCCCCTCTGAGGTCATATTCTTCTGCATCAGTAATTCTGATATTGATAAAACCATCTGCTGTAAAATCATCTGGAACGTTTTCAATAATAACGCAGCCGTCAACTTCGGGGGCATGGCAGTATAAACGGGCGAGGGCAGTGGTGTCCTGTACATCGTCTATCAAACCTTTGAATTGTTTACCGATTAATGTGCGGTTCCTCTCGTAAGATATATCAGCCTGCGTGAACATTATCTGTTCTACCCGCTTTTGTATGGTTTTTCTTGTGACCTTCCCCTGCATCCCAAAAGCAGCAGTTCCCTCTTCGTCCGAATAGGCAAAGACGCCCAGTCTGTCAAACTTTACCTCTTCAATAAAGTTCAAAAGTGATTTAAAATCCCTTGCGTTCTCACCAGGATATCCTGCCAAGAGTGTGGTTCTTAGACATACACCCGGCAGATGAGACCTTATCCTTTCAAACAACTCTATGTATGAGCTGCGCGTCCCCGCCCGCCCCATTGCCCGTAATATGCCGTCTTCGGAGTGCTGAATAGGAATATCAAGATATTTTATTACCTTGTCGTGTCCTTTAATGCAGTCAAGCAGGGCATCGCTAATCGACGTGGGATACAGGTACATCAGACGTATCCAGAACTCACCGTCTAAAGAGGCGAGGGCGTCTATAAGTGTAATGAGGCTTTCCCCCGTGTCCATCCCAAAAGAGGCCGAGTCCTGGGCGACAAGTATCAGCTCCTTCCTGCCCTCATTCAGATGAGTTTTAGCATCTTCTATTATGCCGCCTATGGCAGTGCTCTTAAAGCGCCCGCGGATTGACGGTATGGCGCAGAAGCGGCAGCCACGGTTACACCCATCGGCGATTTTCAGATATGCGTATGGAACAGACACGGGCCTAAATATCTCTGCAGGCGGCGGTGCTGCCGCTTCTGCCTCAGTGTTTTTGCAATACTCAACAATGGCCGACTCTTGCCCAACGCCAAAAATTGCGTCTATTTCCGGTATTTCTTTTGTCAGCTCTTCCTTATATCTCTGTGCCAGGCATCCAAAGACGAGCAACTTTTTACCATCGGTCTTTAGGGCGGCAAGGTTCAGGATTTCGTTTATTGATTCGCGCCTTGCATCTTCAATAAACCCGCATGTGTTTATGAGTATGATGCCGGAGTCTTCAGGTGTCTCAGTACAGTAAAACCCATCGGCGGCAAATATACGCTCAAGGCGTTGCGAGTCTGCCTGGTTCTTTGGGCAGCCAAGCGTGAGTATCGATAAGGTTGGCCTCATGCCATTGTTTCGCGAGGCTTTTTCCTATTTTTATACCGGTAGACATAGAGCATTATGTAATAACTAAAAACACCGCTGATTATAGCAACCACTGTTGAGCCTATAAAAAAAGGCAGTAAAAAGTCCCCTAACTGGTGTATCACATTTGAAAATGTAAGATGAGCAAGGTCAAGGTCTAAAAGAGTTAATTTCAACCCCATGAGTTTTATCCCAACCCATGTGCTAAACGTATAAATCGGCACCGTTGTTAATGGATTTGTGATATAAGCAGCCGTAATAGTTGCAGGCTTGTTGAGTTTAAATGCCCAGGCCGCAAATATGCCTATAAAAGTGTGTATCCCAAAGAGCGGCGACATCCCTATCAGTATGCCAATGCCAATAGATGCCGCCATCACTGCCGGTGTATCGTTGCGCCCCATCAAACAGCTTAACATTTCCTTAAGTTTTGAAATGCTCATATCCGCAGTCCATTAAATCCATCTGTCTGCCGTCCTTGCCGATAAAGACAAGACCGCTGTCTGTTATATCTCCAATATAGTGTGCAGTATCAATCTTGTCAGCAGAGGTAAACAGATATTCGTAGTCCTCTCCGCCGCAAAGGCTGAACTTGAGTGGGTCTTTGTTTAAGAATCCCGCTGCAGTTGTCATCTGAGCAGACATTGGGATATTGTTTTCATATATCGCAGCTCCAACCCCGCTCTCCTGACAAAGCCGCCGCAGATCAAGCGACAGGCCGTCGCTAATGTCCATCATAGCACTAACTGTGGCAGTGCCGAAGTCCTGCTGTATAACCTTCGGCATTAGGTGTCTTGTAATCAGCGGTCTCATTATCTCCCACGGCAAGGGCTTATTTGGCCCGTCGTCCTTTTCGGGTGCAACTGGTGCCATTATTTTTTTAAGCAGCTCAAGGCCACAGGCAGAATCCCCAAGCACACCGCTTACATATATCTTATCACCGGCACGAGCGCCCTTTCTCGATATGGGTGACTTTGCACCACCAAGCACTATGCCAGTCAATACAATACCTGAACGGCTGGAGGTTACATCGCCTCCGATAAGGGCCGCACCGTAGAGGTTTAATGCAGCCTTAACGCCAGATAAAAACTCCCTTGCAAATCTATCAGATGTGGCAGATGTGGCAGATGTACCTGATGAAAGTGATGTGGTCAGTAAAAACCACTCCGGTGCCCCCCCCATCGCGTATATATCGCTTACATTAACAGAGACCAGCTTAAACCCCACCTGATATGCCGTAGCAAAGGCAAGGTCAAAGTGTACGCCCTCGCACATCGTATCAGCGCTGATTAGCAGATTCCTGCCGCCAACCTTTAAAACGGCAGCATCGTCACCTATGCCTATCGTCAGGTCTTTTAATAACCCTGCGCCGAACTCATCCCGTATATATTTGACAAGAGCGAGCTCTCCAACTTGCCCCCCGATAGAGTCATCACTTCCCATTTTCTGAGTTGTCTTTCTCTGTTTTATCTTTTTTCCCTTTAGCGCTGTCGTTATTAAGTGCAATGCCAAGTACCTGGTCCATTGTCTCTACGAATATGAACTCCATGTCTTTTTTGATATATTTGGGTATATCATCAAGGTCTTTTTCGTTTCGCTTAGGGACTATTATCTTCTTGATTCCCATGCGTTTAGCGGCGAGGGATTTTTCCTTCAGTCCGCCTATGGCAAGCACTGTGCCGCGCAGCGTAACCTCTCCGGTCATAGCGATGCTCTTGTGGATTGGCCTTCCTGTCAGGGCAGAGGCGATTGCCGTAGTGAGGGTTATTCCGGCAGACGGGCCGTCTTTGGGGATAGCCCCTGCGGGGACATGTATGTGAACATCTTTTTTGGAGAATAGGTCATCGCTGATGTCAAGCTCTTTTGCCCTTGACCTTACATATGAAAGGGCTGCCTGTGCGGATTCCTTCATAATGTCGCCAAGCTGCCCGGTAATGGTAAGGCTTCCCTTGCCTTTCATCATAATGGCCTCTACGTATATTATATCTCCACCGGCCTCAGTCCACGCCAGTCCTGTGGCAACGCCTACCTCGTCTTTTTTCATCTCCTCTTCAGGTAAAAAACGCGGCGGGCCCATGAACTTGTGCAGATTCTTATTTGATATGACGAATTTCTTTTTCTTCCCTTCGGCTATCTGCTTTGCTACCTTCCTGCACAATGTCGCTATTGAACGCTCAAGGTTTCTTACCCCTGCCTCTCTCGTATATTGGGCAATCAACATAAGAAGGGCTGGCCCTGAGATTTTCATAACATTTTTTCCAATACCATGCTCACTGAACTGTTTGGGGATGAGATAGTTTCCTGCAATGCCAACCTTTTCCTCTGATGTGTAGCCGGAGAGGTTTATCAGCTCCATCCTGTCGCGCAGCGGGCTTGGTATTGTATCAGTTATATTCCCCGTTGTTATGAACATGACGTGCGTCAGGTCAAACGGCACACCAAGATAGTGGTCAACGAAGGAGTTGTTTTGCTCAGGGTCGAGCACTTCCAGTAGTGCCGATGAGGGGTCGCCCCTGAAATCAGTACCTATTTTGTCCACTTCGTCAAGCATAAACACCGGATTGTTCATGCCGGCCTGCTTAATGCCCTGGATTATACGACCTGGAAGCGCTCCGACGTATGTACGCCTGTGCCCGCGTATCTCTGCCTCGTCTCTTACGCCCCCGAGGGAGATTCTCACGAACTCACGCCCTAGTGAGCGCGCTATAGACTTACCCAGGGATGTCTTCCCTACGCCCGGCGGGCCGATGAAACACAGTATCGGGCCTTTCATCTTGGGGTTTAGTTTCCTTACGCTTAAGTACTCAAGTATTCTTTCTTTTATCTTTTCAAGGTCGTAGTGGTCCTCGTTGAGGACTTTTTTGGCAATCTTTATATTTAAGTTGTCCTTTGTAGATTTAGCCCAGGGCAGCTCTACAAGCCAGTCCAGATATGTACGCACGGTGGCGGCCTCGGCACTGTCCGGGTGCATCTTTTCAAGGCGCTTGAGCTGCTTTTCTGCCTCGGTTAATACCTTTTCAGGCATCTTCGCCTCCAGGATTTTCTTCCTGAATTCGCGGATTTCCTCCATTTTTTCGTCTATATCGCCGAGTTCTTTTTGTATAGCCTTGAGCTGTTCTCTAAGGAAATATTCGCGCTGTGTCTTGTCTATTTCACCTCTGGCCTCGGACTGAATCTTCTGCTGCACAATAAGAAGTTCTATCTCGCGGTTGAGTATCTCGCTGACCTTCTTTAGCCTTTCAACGGGGTCGTCTATTTCAAGGATGCGCTGGGCCTGGTCTGTCTTTAGCCCAATATTTGAGGCAACTAGATCTCCAAGCCGTCCCGGGTCATCAAGATTCTCTATGACTATCATAATGTCCGGCAGGATGGTCTTGCCAAGAGACAGCGTCTTGTCGATTTGTTCTTTAACGTTTCGTATCAGGGCCTCTATCTCAAGTGTGATGACATCGGGTTTGCGCTCCTCTATTTTTTCAATCTCGGCTATATATATACCGTCTTTTTCAACTATATTAAGACCTTTGGCCTTGGCAAGCCCCTGAACGAGGATTTTTACCCTTCCATCGGGCAGCTTAAGCATTCTCATAATCAACCCTACAGTGCCTATGCTGAAGAGGTCGTCTGAATCAGGATTCTCTACGTTTAAGTCCTTCTGTGTCAGGAGCATTATCATTCTGTTCGTATTTAAAGAATAATCAATGGCGCTGATGGATTTCTCCCTGCCCACAAACAGGGGGAGTATCATATATGGAAACACCACAATGTCCCGAACCGGAAGTATTGGTAGTGTGTCTGGTATCTCTATTTCTTTTTCATCTTTTTTGTCGTCTTGCCCCATACTCACTCCTTTTCAATTCTGATTTGGAATACCCTGTCTTTTATCTTAGGGAAACTCAACGTGATAACCCCGTCCTTATAAACTGCCGTTGCCGACGCCGTATTAACCCTTACCGGCAGTTTGATCATCCGCCTGAAGGTCTCGTTAATCCTTTCCATGCACAGAAAGCGGCGGTTATCTATTGACAACTTGGTCCTTATTCCCTCGATAACGACTATTTCGTCATATACTTTTATTGACATATCCTGGAGGTCCACTCCTGGCAGGTCTATGTCGAATATCAGCATATCAGTGGTCTCATAAATATCCATAGGTGGAAGCGGTATAGTAGTCTCTGCCGCGCAAAATATCCTTTCCTCTGTTTTATTTTTCAAGTTCTTAGCCTCATCAAACCTCTGATTCAATTATCCCGACAGTTATCTCAATTCTTTCATTGGGGTTGTCGCGCTGGTCTCTGGGTGCAGAGACAATCTTATCGACGACATCCATACCCGTTACGACCTCTCCGAATACCGTATATTGCCCGTCAAGAAATGGAGAATCTGCCGCGCAGATAAAAAACTGTGAGCCGGCTGAGTCAGGGTGCTGCGCCCGTGCCATCGACAGTATCCCGCGCTTGTGCTGCTTGTTGTTGAATTCGGCCTTTACCGTATAGCCGGGGCCTCCCATGCCGTGAGTCATTTTGTCATGATCTTTTGTATTGGGGTCGCCGCCCTGAATCATAAACCCGGGGATGACGCGGTGGAATGTCGTGCCGTTATAAAAACCCTTTTCTGCCAGCTCTATAAAATTCCTCACATGGTTTGGCGCTATTTCAGGGTAAAATTTCAGATTAATACTGCCAAAGGTTGTCTCTATTACTGCGTGTTTTTCTGCCATTGCCTTTATCTCCTTTTTTCGCTGCGGCTAGCTGCTGCTTAATATTACCTGGATAAACAACCCGCATGCCAACTCGTTACACCGCCGCTGAATATCGCCGCTGGATATCGCCGCTGGATAACTAAGTGTAGTAAAAATGATTTACCGGCGTCAACAGTTTTTTTCCCTGGAGTGTTAATAAACGTTTTTCTGACGGTTAATACCATCTGACATTTGACAATATAATGGCAGACATGTTATTTTCAATTAAGGATACCCGGCGCACTGCCGGTTCATTCAACGCATTCCAGGGAGGATACTCTATTGATAGCTAATGTTGCTGCCAAAACGTTTAAAACAATTCTGTTTCTGCTTGCCGTTGCGGCACTGGGCTGGTACAATCCTGCTATATGTGACGCTGCACATGAGTGCCCTTGTAAAAGTGGTGTATCTTCAGGCCACCAGTACGCAAAACACATGTGCCCAAAGGCTGGAGGCCAATGCCAACACTGCAAGTCCCAGCAATTCACATCTATTGATAACACAACACCTTACGACTGCCCGATGCACAAACACGCCGCCATGAAAATTGACGTTAAATCTGAGACAGATTATAAGGCAGCGATGACGTCCATTGTGTATCTGTATAAAATGGAGGCAGACTTACTTGAGGCAGTAGGGAAGGGGTTTTCCTCGGTTAAATCACCAAAGGAAAGAGAGGATTTTTATAGGAAGATGATTATATTCAACAGGATTGCCCTCTGGTTATATGAAACTTCCATCCTAAAGGGCAACGTAAACACACAGATACTGTTTAACAGGCTGTATACGATAAAGAAATACATAGAAGACGATATGATGCATTTAATGGACGAATATCCTAAGACACATAAGGTTGACCCCTCTCATGTTTTGGCTATAAGGGGAAACACGGCAAAGACTGTTGCCAGCGCTGAGGAGCTAATTGCGCTGATACTCAAAGACACATTACCGGCAGCGCATGACCCGGCAGTTCAGGCGATTCTTTCTTTTGCACAATTTTTTGTATTGACCGCCGCTGAAATAGAGGAGGTTTACGCGTATACCCTTGCTGGAAAATCAGATATAGCTGAAAATTATCACCTGTTAAGCGCAAAGGCAAACGCCGCCGCCGATGCCTTCAAAAAAGAGCCGGGATTTGCCGCCAATGTGCAGATGATAGAACTCTATACCAGGATAATCAACGATAAGATTGACCTTGATATAAGCGCCGGTAAGATTGTCAATAAAGCAAGCGCAAAGCCCTCTGCCGGTGACACATTTGCAAAAAGTGCCAGCTCTGTACTCCTGAACATGGGGAAAATGATGGATTTATTAATAACAAATGCAAGGGAAAAGGTGTTTTCACGCTGAGTTACATAACTTTTTTATTTAAAAGGAGATGAATATGATGAGAAAACCTATATTGACAGCGTTGACAGTAATCATGTTTTTGATAGTACTTACAGTGCAAACGGCACAGAGCGAACCGCCGGATATAGTAGGCCCGCCGCCACTGCCGGTTTACGTGGGGCCGCCACCGATGCCGCCTGCGCCCGCACGACCAGTCCTGCCGCCGCCATATTATCCTGATATGAGGCCGGTCATATTGGATTTTGGCCCGCCGCCCCCGCCAATATTTGATCCACCGCCACCGGTGCCGGTTCCACCGCCGCTGCCTTTGATTCCGGTTATTGCGCCGCCCCCGGTATTACCGCCGGTAACAATTTCGATTCCACCGGTACTGCCGATTCCCCTTGACCCTGTTATTCATCCCAACGCGCCGGTTTTGCACCCTGGAGGTCCACTTCCCAGCGGCCCGTGGTCAGGTATGCATCTGGCGCCGAGGCCAGGGCAACTGGGCAGTATACGGGGTCCTGGTGTGAAACATCCCCATTGAGCTGTCTGTGGTTCAAAGGGGGATGGCGCAGTTCTTGACAAATTAAGGGGGATTCTTGATTTTAGACGTAACCAGCATATTTGGCAATAACATGGACATTGTATTTTTTGTCTATGGATTGTCATTTGTACTGATGGGTCTTGCCATCGCTCTGCAACTGAAAGAAGGTAGTGCATTTAAGTGGACAAAGATACTTTGGCTTTTGGCTGCCTTTGGGTTAACCCACGGGGTAAACGAGTGGCTGGACATGTGGAAGGTTATTAAGGGTGAAAACAAGACTTTAGCTTTAATAGGATGGTTTTTTCTGGCTGGTTCTTATGTCGTTTTATTCGAATTTGGAAGGAGGGTCATAAGGGTTTCGATTAATGATTCTCCT
The DNA here is from genome assembly GCA_001541255.1 of Candidatus Magnetominusculus xianensis. GTDB lineage: Bacteria > Nitrospirota > Thermodesulfovibrionia > Thermodesulfovibrionales > Magnetobacteriaceae > Magnetominusculus > Magnetominusculus xianensis. The sequence continues at coordinate 67,413 of LNQR01000001.1, read as the reverse complement.
TCGTGTCAATTGATGGCCGCCAAATATATGGGCTGGTGGTTGACTGTCGTGGCGGCTGGTGCCGTTTGCTTTATCTCCATTGTTTATAATGACATCTCAAAAGTGGGCAGCGCCGCAGCAAGATATATCCTGGGTTTTCCTGGTTCGTTAATGGCGGCCTATGGTTTTTATTCGTACTATCGCTGTGAAAAGAAGATGTTGTCAGTTATAAATATTAAGAGGTATTTTATTATAATGAGTGCGGCCTTTTTTTTGTATTCAGTATTTGGCGGGTTGGTTGTAAGCAGAGGAGATTTCTTTCCTGCTAATGTCCTCAACTCCGCTTTATTCCTGCAAATAACTGGTATTCCTGTTCAGGTATTGCGGGCAGGCATAGCCCTTGTTTTGGCCTTTTCCATGATTAATATTTTAAAAATATACAATTGGGAAATCTCAAACAGGCAAAAAGAACATCTTCTAAGACTACAGGCCTCGGAAGAAAAATATAAAATCCTTATAGAAACTATACCTGACGTAGTGTATATGGTTGACAAAGACGGAATTTTTATATTTATCAACAACGCGGTCAGGTCGCTTGGATATGAGCCGGATGAACTTATAGGTCAACATTTCAGTAAAATCCTGTCGCCGGAAGATGTTGACTCCGTAAGCCGTAACGCCGTATTATCAAAACCTTTGGAAAAGGGTGGCATCCCAAAATTATTTGACGAACGGAGAACTGGTCAAAGAGGTACCTTTGGACTGGAAGTCCATATTGTGAAAAAACATGAACAGACCGTCCCAAACAGCAGCACTGATATAATTGTTGGAGAGGTAAATAGCAGCGGTGTCTATGAGGTCAATGAATCATCTATGGAAAAAGAGTTCGCAGGAACCCTGGGACTGATAAAAACAAAGCAATCTTACGGCTCAACAGGCGTTATCAGAGACATTACGATACGCAAACAGGAGATGGAACAGTTAAGAAAATCCGAACAGATGATGGAAGATGTGGCACAGAATCTCCAACAGATGGTAAATGAAGAGATAAGAAACAAGCTAAAAAGAGAACAGCTGCTTGTTCAGCAATCAAAGCTGGCAACAATGGGAGAGATGATAGCAGTTGTGGCCCATCAGTGGAAGCAGCCTTTGAATATTATTGGTTTAATCGTTCAGGACTTAGAAGACGCATTCGGATATGAAGGCCTGGACGAGGAATATATAAAAAAGGCGGTAAAAAGTGTATTGGAACAGATAGCGTTTATGACAAAAACTGTTGACGATTTCAGAGATTTCTTAAGACCGTCAAAAGAAAAAATGAGATTCAGTATAGTAAAAGCAATAGAGGATATACTCTTTATGAATGAGGCCTTATTTAAAAAAGGCAACATTATCGTCTCATTTAATAGAGGAAATTTATCTGATAATTACGAAATAACAGGTTATACAAATGAAATAAAACACGTAATATTAAACCTGGTAAACAATGCAAAGGATGCAATCTCCAATAAAAAGGGTGAGGGCATAATTAATATCTCTCTTTCAAAGGATGACAATAGAATAATAATCGTGATAACTGACAACGGCGGCGGCATTCCCCCGGAAATCATCGAACGAATATTCGACCCCTATTTCACAACGAAGCCGGAACAAGAAGGCACCGGCATAGGCCTGTACATGTCTAAAACAATAATTGAAAGCAGGATGAGCGGCAAACTGACTGCCAGGAATACCAGTGTCGGGGCAGAGTTTCGCATAGAGCTTCAAGCTCAGTAGGACATAATATCAGCGCAGGATTAACAGTAGACACCCTGTGCGCCCCCTGAGCTGAGGAGAAAGACTGCTCATGCTATGTCAAGACATGCCTCCACAACATCCGGGTCGTAGAGAATCCCCTTGTTTGAGACTATCTCATTCATCGCAATATCCATGCCAAGTGATGCCCTGTATGGCCTGTGAGAGGACATGGCCTCTACAATGTCGGCAACACATATGATTCTGGCCTCTATCAGGATGTTGTCTCCTTTGAGACCTTGTGGATAACCGGAACCGTCTAATCTTTCGTGGTGCTGAAGGACCATTTGATCGATAGGCCAGAGGAAATCGATGGTTTTAAGGATGTCAAATCCCACGTTTGAGTGATTTTTTATCAAAGTAAATTCGCTGTCGTGCAGTCGTCCTGGTTTACTGAGGATTTCCGATGGCACCCATATCTTACCGAGGTCATGAATGGAGCCGGCCATGCGCACACCTTCGATTTGTTCTTTTGACAGTCCCATCTCAGTAGCTATCTTTCTGGCAATGTCGGCAACCCTCTTTTGATGCCCGGCGGTGTAGGGGTCCTTTACCTCGACTGCCATTGTAAGGGTATTGATTATCCCGCCAACGGCCTTTCTCAGATTATCAAAACTCTTTGCAAGGCATTCCTCCGTCTGTTTGCGCTTTGTTATATCAACCAGGACAGCAGTGTAGAATGCCCCGGCGCTTGCCTCCCATCGTGCTACTGAAAATTCAGCAGGGAATTCGCTTCCGTCCTTCCTGAGTCCATATATCTCGGTGGTTTCCCCTATGACGCGGGCCTTCCCCGCCTTCAGAACCTTGCTTATTGCTGCTGTATGATCTTTTTGAAATCTCTCAGGTATTATTTTCGTCAGTGGCATACCTCTGACCTCATCAAAGGTAAACCCAAAAATATCTTCAGCGGCATTATTCCAGAAAGTTATAAACCCACGGCTGCTTACTGTAACGATTGCGTTTCTTGTGGATTCCACAACTGACCGGAAATGCTCTTCACGCTCTATGACCAAGGCATTGCTGCGTTTACGCACAATCACGCCTGAGAGCGTATTGGCAATGGCGCTCAATAAGTCCTCCTCTGCGGCAGACCTCTTATGCCCTTCAGGGATTGAGACGTTTAAGACGCCAAGTACTTTATTGTCATTAACAATGGGGATGCAGTAATTCCCGTGTGGTACTCTGCCGTCATAGCATATAGTGTGGCGGTCATCAAGTGTTTCGGAGTAGACAACTTCACCTGTTGCAGCCGCTAAACCGCAGAGGCAGCTGCCAATGGCGAGTGTACCGCAGGCCGTCACCTGGGCTTCGGTGTAATTATGTCTGGCACACAGTACAAGTGTCTGTGCCTCATCGTCCATAAGGTGTATTGAACCCTTTGACTGGAATGAGAATCTTGGTATGGACAACACCAGCTCAAGCACCTGCTGAAGGGCATCGGTAAGAGAAATCGGTTCTATGGAAATCCGTAAAATGGAGTTAATAGTGCCCTGCACCTGATAGTGGCGAACGATAAACTCCTCCGCCTCTTTCTGCCATGTTATGTCTTCGACAACCTCAAGGATATGGTTGATTGAGTTATTGCCGTTGAATTGCGGTATGGTTGTAATCTTAGCAAAACGCTCTCCTATGGGTCTTTCTGTAACAGTTTGCCTGCCGGTCATAAGGGCATCTGATGTTTTGCAGTAGCTGCACACATTAGCCGTGCCGCATTTGGAATTATCTGCTGCGAATTCACCAATGGTATTAAAACATGGCCTGCCGATGACATCTTCTGGTTTTAGTCCGTTAAAATCATAAAGGAAGCGGTTCATTTTTAAGACATTAAATTCGGTATCTAAGTATGCCAGGCCAAGTGGTACGCTGTCGAAAATGGCCTTATATTCCTCAAGAGACTTTGAGTGTTCTGCTGTCTCAGACTCAGGCAATTCGCATGACAGGGGCTTGGGGGTGCTGCAAGTCTGTACGATATTGAAACTGTTATCTAACTCGCTAGGGGGTTGAGGGTGATTCATGGCCTTATGCCGCCGTCGCCTCAGCTTTATGTATCTCCTTATCGCTGCAAACGCAAATAAGTACACTGTTAAGTGGATGAAGTCAAAAGCGAAAACACCTTGTAAAATCCTCTGAAGGAAAATCCCTGTATCCATTGTTTGTAGTCTGTCCTCCTGTTACGCATAGTTTCACCATACATAAGCTAGTTCGGTACAATGGACGGAAAAGTTTACTTTGGGGGAGTTTTCTCAGTTGACATTTCTGAATATCCCTATGCCTTTTAACGAAGTCAGAGTGTGACCTCTCACCATGAGGGTGTGATTATCTCAATAGGTCTTTGAATTTCTCAACGGTTAGATCAGCATCCCTGAGAATGCTTGATAAAGTTTTCGGATTCAGGATTTTTCCTGAATGATAAGGGACGGTTGTCCTCCTTCCTTCCTTATTCTTAAATATTTTGTGACTTCCGCTTTGTCTCGAAAAGACAAATCCAACCATTTCTAATATTTTGATTATATCAGCGGCGGTCACTCTTGGAAGTTTCTCACTCATACTGCGATTTCCATCAGGGTTAGACTCACTGAATCAGGCTGTGGAATTTCTTCCCCGTTTTCCACTCTATCTTCAATGTGGAGACGAATTGCATCTTTGATATTTTCCATAACCTCTTCATAAGAATCCCCCTGTGTATAGCATCCCTGAAGCTCTGGACAGAAAGCAAAATAGCCTTCGCCATTCTTTTCCGTTATCACTGAAAACTTATAAGCGCTCATCATATGCCTCCTGTTTTGAGAAAATTTAACATTTTGTCGTGTGTTAAAGCGCTGGAGTATTAGTTCTCTCAGTTGACATTTCTACACTTTTTGAATATCCCTATGCCTCGTCCGAAGATAGAGCGTTTTTTCACTGCGTCATTAGTCTTTGACATATATTTCTTTTCGCGCCACACGCAGATGTTATTGGCAATCTCATCATCTAAGGCGATATTAGACCCTTCGCACTCGATGACAAACGATGGATATGTCTGGTGGAGTTTTATGTATACGCCGGGTCTTATCTGAAGGCCGTTTAATCTGTGAAGCTCATGGTCCTTTCTGCAGTTTACGTATGCCACGCGCGCGGTTTGTCCTATCTCCAGCTCAGTGAGGTGTATGACTGAGCTTTCTATTGTAGTGGTGGCATTTTCACAACACTCACCGGGTGGAATCGGCAGGCCCTGCGGACTTTCCTTCGGGTGTCCAAGCATTGTGCAAATGCTGTCAACAAGGGCTGGCGTAACCATGTGTTCAAACTCACAAGCGCCCTCCTCAATGTTTTTACTCATTCCCATCACGTCAAACAACAGCCTTTCGGCAAGCCTGTGGGCGCGGATTATGCGTCTGGCGCGCTCCTCGCCTTTTGTTGTAAGCGTTACTGTTTTATCGTCATCAGATACCGCTGCAAGGTTGTCGTTAAGACATTCGTAGAATATCTCCTTGCTGAAATTATCCCCTATTTCAGCCTTCAATTCGGTTATCGAGGTCTTAGCGTCCTCTTTCATATGCCATAGGGCCTCAAGGTACTCATCTATCTCCACTGAATTTTTCATTTAACTGATACCTCCTGTTTGTTGATCACACCCCGAAGGGCGCCGAATAAAGCCGAATAAATCAGAAAAATAATAGTAATAGTTTGTTCAAAATCCCAGCAATAATCACTGATGTAATCGTCATCGTAAATACCATAAATACTGTGGACTTCCATCCCTGCTGTTTTACGATTATCCCTATATGGGCCATGCATGGTACAAACATCGTGGTCAGGACAACGGCTACGATGCTCTGAACATAATTTAAGTGTCCGTTTTCAGACATCTTTATTATCACACTAGCGGCGGCCTCCCGCCTTGCGATTACCAGAATAAGGGCGTCTACCATCTCAGTTGGCAGCCCCATAAATCTTTCAACTACAGGTTGAAGAAATACCTTAGAAGCCTTTAATAACCCTGTCTTATCCAGCGTAAACATGGCAATGGCGGCATACATAAACGCTGGCAGCGCCTCCTCTAAAAACCAGAACAGACGGTAGTAGGTCTTCTTAATAACGGCCTTCAGGTTCGGCATTCTGATTGCTGGCAGCGCCTGTATAAAACAGTTCTTGTCGTCCTCTTTGATAATTTTATTCAGGATGAGACCGGTTACTGCCTCTATGGTGGCAAGCACGGAGAAGGTTATGATAAAGGCCGTTATCCCTACTTTGCCCAAAAGACTCATATTAAGCCCAATCTGCGGGGCGCAGGGCAGGGCAAACGCTATTAAGAAGGTGGTAATATACCTTTCCTTCGGCGATGTCAACGTCTTTGCGGTAAGCGTGGCCATTGTCTTGCACCCAAACCCCAGCACCATTGGCATAATCGACGCCCCGCTCAAGCCTATTTTATCGAATACGCGCCTTGACAGGACACTTAGATTCGGTATATATCCCACGTCCTCCAGTATGTTATATAAAATAAAATATACCGAAAGTATAGGCAGCACTGTTAATATTGCCCCCGCAACACCAAGCGTTAGCACCCCGTATTGGCCTATAAAGAATTCATTCCAAAATGGATATGGAATAAGCGCATTCAGGTATTCCTGCACCGGTGCCCAAAGAATAGCATCCAGTCGTTTAGACAGCCAGTCGGCTACGTTTACAACCAAAAAATATGTGATAACTATAATGCCCATAAGAATCGGCACGCCAAAAACTACTGACCGGCACATCCGGGCAATCGTCTCAGATACCCTTCCTGCAAATGCCACCTGCCTTCTGATTATCTTTTCTGTTACGGAATCTACCCATTCTGCCCGTTTATGATTTATGGTTCTGGCAAGATTACCCTTAAAATAGTCCTGAATCTCGTCTACAGTGTCTTGTATCTTTTGGAGCTGTTCTTCGGGGACATTATCTATTAAGTAGTTATCCAGAAAAGGGTCGTTAAGCAGCGCTAACATAGACGTTTTATGCTTATATGGAAGTGCCTCAGGCAGAAGAGATTCCACAGTGGAGATGCCCCTTGTCATAATATCGCCGTAGTGAATTGAAAGGCTCCCAACGCGTGCCTTTTGAATCGCGCTTTTGAGCTTGTTCGTGCCGATTCCCTTTATAGCGATAGACTCAACCACTGGAACTCCGGTGATTTGAGACAGCGTGGCGGAGTCTATCCACAGACCCTTTCTTGCGGTCTCATCTATGGCGTTTATCGCTATTACCATTGGGATTTGAAGCTCTATGAGGTCGGCGGCCAGGGCAAGCGATTGTTTAAGCAGGTTTGCATCGATACATAAAAGTAACACATCAGGTTTTTCCTGAAATATCAAGTCACGCACTACGAGTTCGTCCTCCGAATGGATGAACAGGCAGTAAAGCCCGGGCGTGTCATAGACCTCATATTGTTCATCGCCCATGCGGAATTGCCCTTGTTTTACGCATACGGTCGATAGGGGGTAGTTGGCAACTATTGAGTATTCACCTGTGAGGTTGTTAAATATCTGGCTCTTGCCGCTGTTTGGCAGGCCGGTGACAATTACTTTTTGGGATACTTTCCTTGGAGTGGGAAGTTCCGCTGCAACTGGGGCTAGCGGCATCTGATGGCTGTGGGACTTCTCAGCGCTGCCGAGGGTCTCTTTCATATCGTTTTTTTTCACAGTATTAGCTTAATAACTTACCTTACATTTTAAATATTTTACTTGACAACACAGGTAAAATAGCATTAATATCTACTGCACGTTTAAGATAACACAAGTTTCGACTTAATGCAACTGAACAAATAGAGATGAATAGAGATATACTAAAATATGGAGGATTAATATGGCAGAAGCAAGCGATTATCAAAAAGAGATAGAGAAGTTAAAGCAGCGACTTACTGAGATTGAAACTCCGCCCGCGCCGCCTGCTGACGTAGTTGCAGCCCCAGCTCAAAGCAGGCCTCCCGATACGATAAGATTTGAGCTTCCACGCGTGGAGTCATCTCCAGCTCCGCCAAGTGTCTCAGACCAGCAAATAGAATCAGCAGTAAGGGCAGCCCAGAAACCCACTGTTACACATGAGATGGGGGTAGGTGGTGAACCTGAAAGCCCATGGGGTCCGGTAGGACTTGACGTTGGCACAAGCAACATAGTCATGGCTCAGAACAAGGGCAATAAGATACAAATGGTTAAGCAGCTCAATGCGTTTTTTACAATACCTCAGTCCAAATTCACCAAGCAGATACTCACACAAAACAATGTCATGTTTTTCGAACATAACAAGCGCTACTATATAATCGGCTACTCAGCTGAGGGCTTTGCCAATATGTTTAACTCCAACACGAGAAAATCGATGGAGAAAGGTCTCCTAAGCCCGCGTGAAGACGAGGCTGTTATCGTCATACAGTCTATAATCAACACCCTGATTCAAAAACCTAAGAAGTTTGGTGAAATAATATGTTTCAGCATCCCCGGTCAGCCGATAGAAAAGGAAGTAATCATTACCGGGCATGAATCAATAATCAAGATGTATCTGGAGACGCTTGGTTACACGCCTGTTTCAATAAACGAGGGCCTCGCTGTGGTGATGTCCGAGCTGGCGGATGAAAACTTCACCGGCATTGGGATAAGCATGGGCGGTGGTATGTGTAATGTGTGTCTGTCATATTTGTCTGTACCGGTAATCACGTACAGTATTCAGAAGGGTGGGGATTATATCGATGAGATGTCTAGCCTTGAGGTAGGTGAGCCTGCCACGAAGATAAAGGTCATCAAAGAAGAGTCTTTGGACCTCTCCGTATTGCCTAAAAACAAGCTGGAGCTGACCATGCACCTCTATTATAACGACCTTATCAATCACCTCGTAAGGAGTATTCAGGATGTGATAACATCCTCTGATCATATCCCAAAGATCATCGAACCAATTCCAATAGTGTTAAGCGGCGGCACATCCATGCCGAAAGGTTGTAAGGAAAAATTTGAGAAGGCCCTCAATGCTATCAGGCTGCCGATTGAGATATCCTCAATCAGGGTAGCAAGAGAACCACTTAATGCCACAGCCAAAGGTGCATTGGTAATGGCCATGGCAGAGTCTCGTTAACACAGGGCTGTCAACGGTAAAAATGCCTCTTAAGATAGTAGTTTTTTCAGCCGATACTATTAGAGGAAGCATGATACAGAAGGCACTTGAGAAATGGGTTGATGTTCCCGTGTCAACAGGCGGTACGCCGTCAGGCGCGACATATCCAGTTGCATACCATAGCAGCGGACAGCATGAGCCTATACTGCTTAAGAATTTGCTCTATACAACAGAGACGATTACCAGGGATAAGCCAGCAGTTGTGGTACTGGATACAAAGGGATATTTTCAAGGGGAACTGGATAAATTCAGGAATTCCTGTGTACATTTATTTGCGCAGGCGCTGCTATTTAAAGTATTAGCTATAGGGAACTCAGAGAGCAGGGATTCGTCGATTTTAAAAGATGTGGTAAGTGACTGGTGTATGGATACCCCGTTTGACCCTGTGCTGATAGCCTCAAAAGTTAAAATGCTCCTTACCGATACCGCTGCCGGGCAGAAAAGGCAATCTGAGTCAGATGTCCTGCTGGATAATCTTATAGGATTTCTCAATATAAAGTGAAATACATTATGGACAGGAGCGTATAACATGCCAAAGAAAGTTATTGCCATAGTAGGGCCAAAAGGGGGCGTTGGAAAAAGCACCATATCTGCCAACCTTGCCATCGCTATAGCCGCCACTGGCAAGAAGACAATTGCCGTTGACCTTGACCTGGGTGGAGCAAATCTGCATGTTATCCTGGGGGTAAGGAGTTACGATTATTCCCTTGACGATTTTGTCCTTAAACATATAAAAACCCTTGATAAGGCGCTCATCGAAACAGATATACCGAACTTAAAGCTCATCTGCGGAGGCTCTAAAATCCCCGATATAGCCAATATGCCATTCCAGCAGAAGCTCAAGCTGATAGGACACATTTCAAAACTTGACTGCGATGTAGTGATTCTGGATTTATCTGCGGGTTCGGCCTACAACGTAGTAGATTTTATGTTCATAGCTCAAATCGGGCTTTTGGTGACCACCCCCGAGGTGACATCATTGATGAAGGCATATGGTTTTATTAAAACAGCGATATTCAGGCTGTTGACATTTCATTTTAAGGAGACATATGCCGACCAGTTCACAGAACTCATAGACAAGGCAAAGGATGTCGATGCAAATCCCCATTTAAACACTATAGAAAAGTTCCTCAAAGAGGCAGAAAAAATAGACGAAAAGGCTGTGGAATCTGCCCGTAATAAAATTGCGCGCTTCACCCCCAGTTTTATTATCAACATGGTTCAATCTGCGCGGGATGTTAGCACGGGCATGGTAATCCAAAACCTTGTAAAGCAGTACACAAACTTAAACGCAAAGGTCATGATAACACTGCCAGCAGACGAAGCCGTAAAACGCGCGTTATTCAAGACAAAACCTGCAATTCTCAGCGAACCAATGTCACCGTTTTCAGTAGCCATTAAAGAACTCGCCTATAAGTGCATGAGTGCGGTAGTACAGTAAGCGCCAATTTATTTATGATGCACCAGGTATTGCATCAATAAAGTGAGATATGTTACTATTGCAAGCAGTTGGTAAGATGACATGCGGTGTGTGCGAGACACCAGAGTGACCAAACACAAAGACCAAACACAAAGGAGGAGTGGTATATGCCGGAGGGCATTATTAATCGCAAGTACAAGTTCAATTGGGATTTGCTTGGGGATTTAGAATTAGGACGTCCTAATCTTGGTCATAATATGCGGGTAGAGGTCTACCGTCTGATGCAGTACAGTTTTAGGGATGTACTTGAGGAGCGCTACGGCGCTGATGAGGCAGACAGAGTGTTTCATGAGGCTGGTTTTCTGGCGGGCAAGGCGATTTACGACAATCTCATCGGGCCCCAGGGAGATGTAAATGAGCTAATCAAGAAACTTCAGAGCGTATTGAAAGATATGGGCATTGGTATCCTTCGCGTGGAAGAGGCAGACCTGGACAATGGCCGTATAACAGTAACAGTGGCAGAGGACCTGGACTGCTCAGGGCTGCCTGATACAGGAGTAGAGTTATGCACCTTTGATGAGGGATTTCTTGCCGCTATTTTAAAGAGCTTTTCAGGTAAGTCTTTTACGGTAAAAGAGGTTGACTGCTGGTGTACGGGGGACCGCACCTGCCGCTTCACAGCAGTTGTTAATGAGGACTGATGGACGAGCGAGTTGCGTCTATTCTTGAGCAGCTTTCCAAAGGCCGCATCCCGGTTGTACCTCCGGATGTAGACTATGCTGTGCAGCTTGCCAGACTTACCAGCTATCTGGATGCAATCAGGCATTTCACCCTGGCACTTAGCAGTGGTGACCTCAGCCAAACGATGGGGCAGGCTGGGATGGGGCCGGTTGTTGGCAGCCTGAAGGCACTCCACTCAAGCCTAAAACACCTTACATGGCAGACTAAGCAGATTGCCCTTGGTGATTTCTCCCAGCGTGTTGAATTTATGGGGGAGTTTGCGGAGGCCTTTAACACCATGGTGGTAACATTGGGTGAGTCACGTGCTGAGCTTGAACAGGCGTATGAGCGTCTGAATGAAGACATGATGGAGCTGCAGCTCATGTCGGCAGAGCTGCAGCAGAGCGAGGAGCGATTCAGGCTGATTGCTGAAAGTGTAAGCGACGTAATCTGGACGCTTGATGCCTCGCTGGATAGTTTTACATACGTAAGCCCGTCGATAGCATCTTTGAGAGGGTTTACGGTCGATGAGGCCATCAATGAGAAATTTGCCCAGGCCCTGACGCCGAAGTCATACGCATATGTTCAGGACATTCTGATGCAGAAACTTTCGTTCTACAGTGAGACCGGCACATTAGACAGCTTTTCCGAGAGGATTGAAATTGAACAGGTTTGCAAGGATGGAAGGATAATCCCTGTAGAGGTGGTCATCTCGGCTATTATCAGCACTGATGGGAATATCAAAGAATTCGTAGGCATATCCAGGGATATTACAGAGCGTAAAAGAGAAGAGGAAAAACTAAAATACGAAAGCACGCACGACTCCATGACAGGGCTTTATAACCGTGCTTACTTCGATGATGAGTTAGGACGTATAGCCAATGGCCCGCTGTTTCCGGTCAGCTTTATAGTAGCAGACCTTGACGGCCTGAAACGTGTTAACGACTCAATCGGACATGAGGCAGGTGACCAACTTATCAGGGGGGCATCAGATGTGCTGAAGATGGCGTTTCGTGGGAGTGATGTAGTAGCGCGCACGGGTGGAGATGAATTCCTGATTATTCTCAACATGACTGATGAGGAATTAGCTGCCAAATCAATTGGTCGTATAAGGATATATCAGGAGCAGTATAACAAGAACAGCGGCAACATGCCGGTGTCTATATCTCTGGGGACGGCAACGGCCTATAGCGCCGGAGACATCCCATCTGCCCTTAAAGAGGCCGACAAACGCATGTACGACGACAAGGTATCGCGCAAGCAGCAGCGCGTCGGATAAAAAGGGTTTACTGGCCGCTGGAATCTGCCCCGCTGTCGTATTTTTCTTTAATTTATCTGTTAAACATAATAGTAATATGTTATAATTACTGAGATTGTGTGATTTGCATAAGCGGGGTATTATTCACCCGAGACTGCCCGAGACTAAGAGGCAAGAAAAGGATGTGGGAGTGAAAAAGGTATTTACACGGCCTGAAAGCCTGACTGAGACACCGTTTCGGTTTTGTCCTGGATGTGGACATAGCATTCTGCACAGGATGATAGCCGAGGTCATTGATGAGCTAGGCATCAGGGAGCGTGTTATAGGGATAGCCCCGGTGGGCTGTGCGGTATTTGCATACGATTATTTTAATTTCGATGTGATAGAATGTGCCCACGGCAGACCCCCGGCCGTTGCTACTGCCCTTAAGAGGGTTCATCCGGACGCTGTAGTGTTTTCATATCAGGGTGACGGGGATTTAGCCGCAATCGGCACGGCTGAGATAATTCACGCCGCTAACAGGGGGGATAATCTCTCAATATTTTTTATCAACAACGCCACATACGGCATGACAGGCGGGCAGATGGCCCCAACGACGATTCTAAAGCAGCAGACAACTACATCCCCTAAGGGCAAGTCCAGTACGAATGAGGGCTTTCCGCTAAAGGTATCAGAGCTGATAGCAACAATAGACGGTGCGGTCTTTGTAGCGCGCACCTCGCTTGAGGATATAAAAAATGTCCTGGCTACGAGGAAGCTGATAAGAAAAGTCTTTGAAAACCAGATTGAAAAGAAGGGGTTCAGTTTTCTTGAAATACTCTCACCGTGTCCAACCGACTGGCATTACACGCCGGCAGATTCTATGAAATGGATAAAAAACGAGATGATGAGCGTTTATAAAAGCGGAATTATTAAAGATATATACGCAGGGTAATCAGCAAATGGAAAAACGGATTTTAATAGGAGGCTCAGGTGGTCAAGGGATACTTTTCATGGGGAAAGTTATAGCCAGTGCAGCGATGCTGGATGGCAAAAATGTGACCTGGTTTCCATCCTATGGTGCTGAGATGCGCTGCGGCACGGCTAATTGTGCAGTAGTAATCTCTGACGAGCCGATAGGCTCACCGGTGTTTAGTTCCGCAGACATACTTGTGGTGTTTACAGAGGCGTCGTTACAGAAATTTACTCCGCGTCTCAACAAAGACGGTTATCTGCTGTACGACTCATCGCTGATAACGCACGACAGCAGCATTCACAATGGGGCGATTGGCATAAACGTTACCGCTTTAGCCAGAGAGCTTGGCAACACCAAAGCGGCAAACATGATAATGCTTGGGGCAGCGGCAGCCATCACCGGCCTGCTGGCAAAGGAAGACCTGTTCAGCGCCATTGAAAGTGATATGTCTGAGTGTATGCTTAAGGCACTGTCTATTAACAAACGGGCTATATTAAAAGGATACGAGATAGTTGAAAATCAGGAAAATAGTTATTTCAGACATAGGGTATGTACATAAGCTAATAAACCAGTATGCCTCCAGAGAGTTGATGCTGCCGCGGTCTTTAAATGAGCTGTATGAGAATATCAGGGATTATTATGTTTGTGAGACAGACCATATTGTTGCGGCATGTGCGTTGCATATATTATGGGAGGATTTGGCAGAGATAAAATCCCTGGTCGTAAGTGACTCTGCACAAAGGCAAGGTATAGGGCGCAGGCTTATTGACTGCTGTAAGGATGAGGCCAAGGGCCTGGGGGTAGGGCAGGTGTTTGCGCTGACCTATGTAAAGGGGTTTTTTATGAAGTTAGGGTTTAGAGAGATAGATAAGGCGCTGCTTCCACATAAAATATGGGGAGATTGTATTCGCTGTTCAAAATTTCCTGGCTGTGATGAACAGGCGGTGATAGTAGATGTTAATAATGCCTGAAGAAACCTGAAGAAGCCTGAAGAAATAAGGAGAAGAAAAAATTAACGGTAACACTGACACCTCAAACAGACCCGAGCTAATCGATGTCTCTGTCCTGTACGTCGAGGACGACGATAAGATCAGAGAGGGACTGATGAGGTTTCTTACACGACGTTTTAAGACAGTCCTAACGGCAATGGATGGAGAGGAAGGGCTGTCGGTTTTCATCGCCAAAACGCCTGACATTGTAATCACAGATATTAAAATGCCGATAATGGACGGCATTGAGATGATAAAAAACATCAAACAACGCTCACCGGATACACCGGTAGTAATAACAACTGCCTTTACCGATGTATCATACATGATAAAAGCAATAGAACTCAGAGCAGATGCCTATGTCAGAAAACCAATCGACAAGGATGACTTGTTCAACTTGCTAAATAAGATATTAATCCGCAGACAAACCCCCACAGATGATACTTCGATAATTAAGCGCGAGGTGCAGCTGCTGAGAGACCGCTATGAAAAGATGAAGAGAATGCTTATGGGAGCGGTTGAGGCCGCCAGCCATGCCCTCGCAACCATAGACCATTTCACGGCAGACCACCAGAGGCGGGTGGCAGGGCTGTCTGAGGCGATTGTGGCAGAGATGTCCCTGTCCGAGGACATAATATTTAAAATAAAAATTGCCGCCATGCTTCATGACATTGGCAAGATGCATGTCCCGGCTGAAATACTTACAAAACCGGCAGGGCTGACCGAGATTGAGCGTGCTGTGGTAAAGACACATGCGATGGCAGGTTATGAATTTTTGAGAAAGATTGACTTTACATTTCCACTGGCAGATATTGTCTTGCAGCACCATGAGAAATATAACGGCTCAGGCTATCCGCTTGGACTTAACGGCAGTAACATACTTGTTGAGGCAAGGGTATTAAATGTCGCCGATGTAGTTGAGGCTATGTCATCAGGCAGGCCATATCGTCCTTCCCTGGGGTTGGACATGGCCCTCGGGGAGATTTCAGACAGGAGAGGGGTTCTCTATGACCCCGATGTTGTGGATGCGTGTTTGAATGTCTTCGGGAAAGATTTCAAATTTCAGGAGTGAAGACCGTTTATGAAACTAATTACTTGGAATGACACTTTTAGTGTGTCTATTGAGGAGTTTGATACTCATCACAAGAATGTCGTAAGATTTCTTAACGACCTTTTTGATGCAGTTACAAAAAAACAGGGTAATCTTGTTGTAGCGCCTATTCTTGTAGAGTTAATAGCGTATAAGAATTACCATTTTGCAGCCGAAGAAAAGTTAATGTCCAGATATTCGTTCCCCGGATATGCAAGGCACAAAGCAGAACATGAGCATCTGACATCAAAAATTAATGATTTTCAAAAAAAGTTTAAAGAAGGTAAGGCCATGATTGACCTGGAGCTGCTGAATTTCCTAAAGGAATGGCTGACAAAACACATAATGGAAACAGACAAGAAATACTCATCATTTCTAAAAGAAAAAGGTGTATCTTAAAACATAATACGGAGGGTTTATGCCGCTGATCACATGGAATGAAAGTCTTAGTGTACATATTAAGGAGTTTGATGAGCATCACAAAAAAATCCTAAAACTTCTCAACGGCCTTTTTGACGCAGTATCAGCAAAAAAGGGCAGCACCGTGATTGAACCTGTTATAGGGGAGCTGATAGACTATACGAGATACCATTTTACAGCCGAAGAGAAGCTGTTGAACAAGCTTGCGTTTCCATGGATCTCTGCACATGAACATGAACATAAAGACCTCATAGCAAAAATTGTTGATTTTCAAAAGCAATTCAAAGAAGGAAAGGCTATGGTCGATTTAGCTCTGTTAAACTTCCTCAAGGAATGGCTGACCAAACATATAATGGGGACAGACAAAAAGTATTCGCCGTTTCTGAAAGAAAAAGGTGTATCCTGATAAGAGGCATAGGCCTGACTCCCGCGTTTGCGGGAGCCGGTATCTGGGTGCCTGGGGTCTATTTCTTGGTTATTTCGCTTTCTTCGATAGTCTCTAACATACACTGAGGCATATTTCTGGCGAAGGTGGTCATCAGTATAAAACCCTTCTGGACTTCGGGGTCTTTCAACGACGAGAATATGTTCTTAAGGCCAGGCTTAAGGGGTTTTTCTATAAGTTGCTGCATTGTGCGAACCGCGCACTTTTCCATACCTCTTATCATGTACTCAGTCTCTTTGGCAAACGCGGTCTTAAGAGTAAAGTCAAGGTCCCCGCTCTTGTCAAAATATGCAAGAAAATCTAACAGTTTGATAAGAGTTGGGATATTTTCTCCGGTTTTTTGTAACAACTCCATCGTCTCGTCTTTCTCGTAGGCATATCTGAGTGTATTTATAGCCGGTGTCAGTTCCTTCATTACCTTGTCTGAGGCAGGGGAAAGGTCATCGGCAAACCCCTTGACTGCCTTCATGACCTTTAATAACTCGACAAAGGTCGGGATATTGTCACCAATACTCTTCAGGAGCTGAAGGGTTTCATCCCTCTCGAACTTTATTCTCAGGTCGTTTATGGTCTCATTAATCTCCTTCATCGCCTTTTCCATGCCCGGCATAACATCACTGACGAAGTTCTCAATGATCTTAAACTTCCCGTATAGCTCGTCTATCTGCAAAGCCATCTGCTCGGTTGCTGAGGCGGCTGTGCCATTTGTAGGTGTTATTTTCTTTGCCATCTCTCACTCCTCAAAAATGTAGTCATGTTAGGTTAAACTAACGCGTTCAACATGAGATTCCAGTAAAGCGGCCTGAGCATGTGGACTTTGAGTACCCAATTGGCATAACTTTCAATCGCTGGTGAAATGGCCTCTGTGTAATTGAAGTGCGCGAACATGACACGTTTATTTTTTGTCAGCATAGGGCAGATGATCTCGCCATCGTATGCAGCCTTCGTAGGTACTCCGGTAATATCTGCCGCGAGGCGCGCTACCAGTACCTTTGCCTGTTTCCTTATGCCTGAGGCCGTCTTTGATGTAGGGAAGTCTGTGGCGTCACCTATACCGTATACGTTACTGTATTTCTTGCTCACCATCAGGTTTTTGTCACATGTTACCCAGCCTGCTGCGTCGCCGACGCCTTCTGAGTTATCTATTATCGCTTCACCGCCATGAGGTGGGGTTATTGTAAGGGTGTCAAATCTTACCTCTTTTTTCCCGAAATCCTTTAAAACGCCCTTGTCTGAGTCAACTTCAGAGGGGTTGAAGTTTGCTACTGTCTCGATTCCCCTCGATGCGAATATTGAATTCAGCTTTGAGGCGTATGGCTCTCTGCTGAACACTGCCGGCATTGGTGTTGTAAATATAAACTTAAACTTATTCCTTATGCCCTTTTCCCTCATCATATCTTCTGCCATCATAATGAACTTCATCGGGGCCGCCGGGCACTTTATGGGCATCGAACACACTGATGAGACAATTGTACCGCCATCGAGGCTCTTCAGGGCGTCGCGAAGTTTTATTGCCCCGTCAAGTTTATAGAAGTTAAATGTGTTTGTTCCCTTGTCAAGGGCGCTTTTCAGCCCCTCAGGGTCTTCATCGAAGATAAGTCTGGCACCAGTAGCTATGACGAGATAATCATATGATATATCACCGCTTTTGGCAGTGGATACCTTGTTATTTGCAGCGTCAATTTTTGTGGCCTCGTCGTGAATAAGTTTGATTCCCTCAAAGAACAGGTCTTTTGTAGGTCTCATAAGATTGACCGGGTCATCCAGGTCGAACACCACCAGGGTGAAGGCTGGCTGGTAAAAATGCTTCTCGCTTCTTTCTATGACTGTAATTTCCACTTCATCCGGAGTGAATGCGCCTCTCATACGGTTAGAAAACATAACTCCGCCGCTGCCGCCTCCAATTACTACGATTCGTTTCATTTCAGCTACCTCGCTTTTAGTTATTTAGAGGGTATGTTATTATACCAACTGCCTCACTGCTACCATGGATATCTTGCTTAACATGTAACTTGCGGCGCAGCTTGTGACCTCTCCGGGCCTGCCTGTGCGCCTGTAATACTCCTTTTAATTAAATCAAAATTGTGCGAAAATGTCAAGTAAAATAATTTTACTAATACACAGCGTCTAAATTATTGATGTATTTATTGATGATGATGTATCATATAGTTGTGTACGATTCTGTACATGTGCAGCAGTATAAAAATGTGTTGCAGCGTTAGGCAAACTTATGAACAGGCGGTCGGACAGCCCTCTACAGTATTTATATGAGAACAGGTTTCTGTTGGTACGAGCCTTGTTTTACCTATGGCTCATACTGGCATTTTACTGGTTGTATTGTCTTTGGGGCATAGAATGTGTTGAAATAAAATCTCTGAAATTTGCCCATAAGCTCAGAGAAGGTGACGAGGAAGGCATCAGTGCCCGCTCTGCCCTGGCATTTATTCTATGGGCGCTTACGTCGGGGATATTTCTTACAGGAGTAGTTATTTTTATAGTTAAGTTTGCCTATAACTGTATTATGGACACGATAAAGGGCGTTGTGCCGCGAAAGACACAAGATTTTGTTGTCCCGATTATCTTAGTTGTCTTGCTGTGGCCCTGTTTTGTGTACAAGGTGGAAATAAAATCGGCATACAGGACGTTGTCGTTACAGGCCGCTGAAATTGTAACAATGGCCCTTGGATATGAGGTAAAACTTAAGCGCAGTGACAGCATTAAAATGCGGGATTCAGCTTTCAGTGGTGCTGAGGAGCTGGCAAACGGTAAGTAAGCGCAACCTAAACAATATATAAAGGAGTGAAATGAAAGTATTAATAACCGAAGATGATCCAATATCACGCAGACTGCTCCAAAAACTACTCTCTCCATATGGTATATGCGATGTCTCCGAAAATGGCAGGGAGGCACTTGATGCCTTTACCCGGGCATTAGAAGACGCCGCGCCATATGACATTGTCTGTCTCGACATAATGATGCCAGTGTTAGACGGAATGGAGGCACTTAAGGCAATGAGAGAGGTTGAGAGCCGCGTAAAAAGATACCCCACGGCGAAGATAATCATGACCACAGCCCTTGATTCGCCAAAAGACATAATCGAGGCATACTACAATGGCGGCTGTACAGATTATCTGGTTAAGCCCATCGACACGAAGAAACTTATGGCATTGCTCAGGGAATATGGCCTGATAGATGATGGGCAGTAGGGCTGGTCAGGGTTTATTCAACTCTGATTCGGATAATAATAATACGATGGCGGCGTGAAACTCATCAAGCATTGCTTTTCTAAGCTGGATGATGTCCTGAAACAGCCTGTTAAATCCTCTGTAAGCCTTTTTACTGCCGCTTTCCATGTATTCAATCATGGGGGTACAAAAAAACCAGTTACAGCGAAACGGCCTCAACTGACGTGATACACTACAGCCAGTGTGCGACAGATACTTACAAGGCAGGCACTCCGGCTCGTTATTGTGTAAAATCTCATCCGGCTGATAACCCAGCGCGGTCATGTAAATAATATCTCCGATATCATAGCGTCCAAACTTGTTCAGACAGCAGACACTCTCACACTGTGGACAGACTGCATTGTTGCCGGGTGTTATAAACGGGCCGGTATTTGCGATTTCCGCACTCAACTGCCATGCCATTGCCCTAAGTCCCGACATTTGCGGCATATTCATAGCAGAACTTATTGCATTAATTAATAATGCACGGCTGCAATCATCTTTTTCATGATTAAATATTAAACCATAGCCGGAGGCGCTCAGAAGCCCCGATAGTTTCCTGTATAATCCGCCGTTAATGGTCATAAAAAATGATTTGAGACAATTCTGAATTTAATGCTGGTATATTATCCCATTCCTATGCTATATTACTATACCTTTTAGTAGAAGGGTCCGATTAAAAGAAGAAGGAGGGAGTAAAGAATGAAGCACCTATTGTACGTTGCACTTATTGCAGCGCTTGTGATGTCGTTTGCGGCATGTAAACCAGCGCCAGCACCGGCTCCATCGCCAACACCGACACCAGCGCCTACACAGGCACCGACACCAGCGCCAACGCCTGAGGCAACACCCGCGCCAGCACCTGCCCCGGCACCTGAGGCATCACCGGCAGCCCCGGCACCTGAAGCATCACCAGCGGCTCCGGCAGCATCACCAGCGGCAGCAGCTCCGGCACCTGCTCCTGCGGCACCAGCGACGGCTCCGGCAGCATCACCAGCGGCAGCAGCTCCGGCACCTGCTCCTGCGGCACCAGCGGCAGCTCCGGCACCAGCGCCTGCTAATAAATAACTGAATAGGGTGTGGTTTGCTTGTGTCAGATGTAAGCTAATGCTTGCGTTTGAGGCGATCGCCACACCCTCATCCATTCGATGACTATACTTGATAAAATAATTGAAAAGAAAACACAACGGCTGATTGAGCAGAAAAATATATTATCGCTTACTGAGATTAAAAAGGCAGTTGCTAATATCTCCACAGCAATTGATTTTGAATCATCTGTCAGGCGTTCAACAACTGAGCCTATAAAATTAATCGCAGAAATCAAACACGCCTCACCGTCTGAAGGCATTATTCGCCACAATTTTAATTTAAAAGACATAGCCCATACATATGAGCAATGCAGGGTCAACGCAGTTTCCATTCTGACGGAGGAAGATTTTTTTAAAGGCCGTTTGTCATATATCGAAGCGGCAAAGGAATTTCTCACCTGCCCTGTCCTGAGAAAGGATTTTATCTTTGACGAATATCAAATCTACGAATCCAGACTGTTTAAGGCCGACGCCGTCCTGTTGATTGCCGCCGCTTTGACTAAGGAACAGGCTTACAGACTGATGAGTATTGCTGCCGAGTGTTCTTTACACGTGCTTTTTGAGGTACATAACCGCAGTGAATTAGATATGGCACTATCGCTCGATTGTAAAATTATCGGCATAAACAACCGTGATTTGACCAATATGACAATAGATGTCAATACGACTTTGACCCTGATAAAAGAAATCCCCGACACTAAAATAGTGGTAAGCGAAAGCGGGATTAAGTCACGCGAGCAGGTCAAAATGCTTCAGGATGCCGGAGTCGATGCCATTCTTGTTGGTACATCGCTTATGAAATCTGGTGATATAGCCGGTCAGATTCATTTACTTTTACAATAAGTCTGCCGCTGCATTACTCTTAATTTTTTAGCAAATACTTAGAGTGAGCCTAAAATGAGGAGGGCTGCCAAAAGAAACCTTGTCAGTTTTTTGGCAGCCATGGGGGGGGATATTATGGCAGTAGTTCTATGTGTAGTAGGGCAGCTTTATTTCGTTTGCAGACTGTCTGATTGCTTTAATTTTTTCTTCAAACTGAGCATTCATAGGTAAATCAACCTTGCCATGCTTTCTAAGTGCTTGTATTATAGTAGACATTTGCTCGTCTTCGTCTAATAAATCTAGTGGACGAGAGCCTTTCATCACCACTACCTCTTTTGCGTTCAACGTACACCTCCTTAAGCTATATATGTTTGGCTGGTGTTTAGCATATCTAAACCAAGCTCAACCGCTATTATTCTTTGCAATAAGTGTGCCAGAATGCTGGCAACTAAATTGCTGCCGCGTTTTACTCATTTTATATAGCACGTTCTTATAATTGCCAACGCAACACAGTTGCATATATGTAAAAATTCCCCTTTTACAAGGAAAATCTTTCCCATCACGGAAAAAATGTTGTAACTGCCGCGTGTTTTTTGATAAACTTCCACACTATGCAGACTGCCACACATCACAGGGCATTGTATCAACTGATTGTTAACAGACTTGACGGGCACAGCATAAGCTCTGCGTCTTACTGCCGCACAATTGTTGAACTGGTAAAAAATGGAATTGGCGGATTTATCATATTTGGCGGTGTTAAGGAGGATATTAAGGCCTTTATTAAGGAGCTGCAGGGGATGTCCGAACAACGGCTTTTTATCGCATCCGACATAGAGCGCGGCGTTGGGCAGCAAATCGAGGGGGCTACACATTTCCCATGCCAAATGGCCATGGCAGCTGCTATAAATATGGATGCGCCGGATGATGTCACACTGTACAAGGCTGCAATATCAGCCATCGCACAGGAATCCTTAGACATCGGAATTAATATGCTGCTGACACCGGTTCTGGATGTAAACACAAACCCATTAAATCCAATAATTTGCACACGGGCATTTTCCTGCGACCCTGCCGCGGTGGCATGGTTTGGAAAGGTGTACATAGAGACATTGGAGGCTGCCGGGCTTATAAGCTGCGCCAAGCACTTCCCGGGTCATGGGGATACTGAGATAGATTCGCACATAGCCCTGCCGGTAATTGGCAAAACAGGGGTGCAGCTCAGAGAATCAGATTTTGTGCCATTTGCTGAGGCTATTAATGCAGGTGTCTCAAGCATTATGGCCGCGCACATTGCAATTCCCGCGATTGACGGGGCACCTGCCAGTCTATCTAAAACAATCCTCTCAGGCATACTGAGAGACGAGCTCTCTTTTGACGGCTTAATCCTTACGGACGCCCTTAATATGGACGCCCTTAAGGACATTGAAGACGTTGAGGCCAAGTGTCTGAATGCGGGGGCAGATATACTGCTTCACCCTTTTGACGCCGTGGAGACTGTCGAGGGACTTATTAAATGCCTCAGCCGCGGCAGACTTGACAGTGACAGAGTTACCGCCTCTTACCAAAGGATACTCAAGGCAAAACACCGCCCCCTTACACTATTACCCCTTACACTCTTAAATGACATGCACGACCATTCAGCCATATCAACCCGTATCACAGAGAAATCTATTACCCTTGTGCCCGGTAGTAAGTCTCCATTTATTCCTGAGCCGTCGAAGACGCTTCTTATAGAGGCTGGTGAGTCGAAATTTCACGGCAGCTCCTGCCTTACGCAATATTTTACGAATCATATGAGTCTGTCAGCAAGAGGTATCTCAGGAGATATTACGGGAGATATTAGCGGGTTGACACTATTAGTAGCAATATATACAAATATTTCAGCGTGGCGGGGAAGCTCAGGCATCCCGCAGCCAGAGATAGATACAATCAAGACGTTTATAGAAAGGGCAGGGCGCTCTGCCGTCATATCCTTTGGCAGTCCATATCTGTTGAGTCAATTTAAGGAGTCTGGTTTTATGATAGCGGCATATGAGGCATCCAAACAGGCCTCAACTGCCGTCTTAAAATGTCTTAAAGGCCAGCTCCAATACGAGGGCAGACTTCCGGTTGTGCTGCCTGATTAATTATTAGCCTCTTTGATTATCGCAGCTAAAATAGTAGGAACTCTCACCCGTTGCCTTTGCCTTGTACATTGCTAAATCAGCATGTTGAATCAGAGTAGCTGTTTCTGATGAGTCCATAGGGTACATGCTTATGCCGATGCTCACACCGATTGAACACTCCATACCTTCTATATAAAATGGTACTGATATGGTATCTATTATCTTTTCGGCCACTGATTGGACGTCTGAGCGTTCGTGTACTTTTGACAGGATAATGTTGAACTCGTCGCCGCCCATTCGTGCAACTGTATCTACGTGCCGCACACAGTTGGTGAGTCTTTTAGCGGTTTCCTTAAGCAGTATGTCACCGGCGTGATGTCCAAGTGTGTCGTTTACCGATTTAAACCGGTTCAGGTCTAAAAACAACAGGGCAATGCTGTGACTATAGCGTTTTGCCTGCTCTATGGCCTGGTTCATGCGGTCGAAAAAGAGAAACCTGTTGGGCAGGTCAGTTAAAAGGTCGAAATGTGCTATGTGCTGAAGCTGTTCCTCTGCCTCTTTTCTTTCTGATATGCCGACACAGGAGCCGATGAATCCGGCAAACATACCTTCATGGGTGAATCGCGGGGTACCGGTATCGAGTACCCACCTGTAGACGCCGTCGTTGCGCCTCAGCCTGTAGTCGAGTTTAAACGGTTTTTGAATGCCGATTGCCATGGCATAGGACTCCCGAAAACCCTCTATGTCATCCGGATGGATGTTGTCCATCCAGTTGTCGTCTTTCTCTTCATCTAAAGTCCTGCCGGTGTAATCAAGCCAGACCTTATTAAAAAACCATCGGCTGCCGTCAACGCTTGCCATCCAGATAAACACTGGCGCTGAGTTGGCCATGATTTGGAATCTTTTCTCGCTCTCCCGGAGGTTTGCCTCACAGTTTATGCACTCCTGCAGTGACTCTTCAAGCGCTGCTGCCTTGCGCCTCACCAGTTTGAGTTCGTCGATTAGTGCTGCCTTCTTTTTGTTTTCATCTTTCATCTGCTGTCTTCTGTTGTCTTCCATGAGTTTGGGGATATGGGGGATTCCTGTTCTATTGTTGATTTGTCTACGGTGTCGTTATCATACTGCCCGATAGCGGCTGCTATTCTCTCCTGTAAATTTACTCTATCCATGTTAGTATTTAATCATAATTCTTGTATCAAGTCAAGCACCCCATGATGTTCTTTATAAAATGTTCTTTATAAATTGTTTGATGTAGGAGTTGATTTCACCGATGCTGTGCTGGTTCTCCCATAGAGTAAGTATCTCCTGTCTAAATTGCATTGCACGACTGTAGCCAGTGGTGCGCGCCTGTTCTATGGATTGCCAGTCAGAGCTGCCGCTTGCGAACTTTTCGTAGGCGGTTGAAATTTCCGGGAATACCTCCTTTCTAACATTGTCTAATAAGATAGTGTAAAAGGCCAGCAGCGTCTTATCTTGTGTGTCTATGATGTGTCTGAGAGGACCATTGATGGATGTATCGGCCAGCAGGTCTTTAGCTGCTCGGAGGTAAATTTCAACGAATCTGTCAGTTATGCCGCCAAGAAGTTCAAGCCACTTACTACTGTCTTCGGCATACTCGGCTGCCTCGTGAAGGAGCAATATTTGGGATACGTTGAGGGACAGGGCCTCAAAGCGTTTACGAAAGTTATCTGTATTGGGGTTTTTTAGTCTGATGTCTCCGAAGGTATCTGCAATAATGGAATCATGCCTTCGCCCCTGAAGTGTGGAGATTTTATCGTAAACGAAATCGTAGAGCGGTTGCAGCCTGATGTAGATGTTATTTCCCTGAAGCATTGCCGGGGATGCAAACAGGTCTCGTTCGAGCTCGCCATCAATATAATAAGCGGTACAGCCGTCAATCGTGGCAATATGTAATAATTTCCCCAGAAAAAACGTTGGTTTCCTGTGCATACCGAAGCCAGCCCCGTATAAAAGGCCGTTTGGTGTGAGTATGGAGTTTATTTTTTCAACTTCAAACGGTGGCAATTCGATACCGTCTATTGAGATATTCCCAAATTGCTCGTCCTCCAGCTGCTCCCACTTTGCCTCCTGTTCTGAAATCCAGGGTAATATGAGGTCATTTGGTATGCTGTCCCAGGGCATAAGGGCATGTTCCTGTCTGTACAACTGGCGAATCCTCATGAGCATTCCACAAATAGAGTAATACCCCCAGAATCTGGCATCAGATATATCGCAGTTATGCTTTATCTGTCTTCGTAACTCATCTAATCCCACTGGTATAGAATAAATATATACAGCCCTAAAATGCAAACGGAATTTGGAGGATGAACGTTTGACAAAATCACCCCGTTATTAATAGTATATAACTACGGGTTGTTGCAGGTGCGCCAAGCATAGAGGAGCGGCAGACATTGCGGGAGTGGGTGTTGGAGACCAAGTACAGAATTCTAGTCATAGACGATGAGCAGGTAGTACACGATGTTATAAGCAAACATCTTGGCAAGAAAGGCTATGATGTGCATCATGCCTTTAACGGCGAGGAGGGGCTTTTGGTATGCACCTCTGTACAGCCCTCCGTTATATTGCTCGACCTGAAAATGCCCGTAATGAATGGGCTTGAATTTCTTGATAAATTCAGAGAACAGTTCTCTTTCCCCTGTTCCATAATTGCCGTAACTGGTCATGCGGGGGATGTCGATTTCGAGAAGTGTTTCAAAAATGGCATCATGTCTTTCCTGCATAAACCCTTCAGCCTGTATGAATTAATTGGAGTAATAGATAGTTCCATAAACTTGCAACGTACACAGCATTCGCTCTTAAAGGAATTGTCAGAACGAAAGTCAGTCGAAGAAAAGCACTTACAGCTTCTCGATGACTTTGAGGCCATCTTTGAAAATGCACCATTCGGCATCGCCTATTTGGATTGCGAATTTAATATTATAAAAATGAACCGCTTTCTATACAATATTACAGGATTCCAACCTAAAGACATCGTTGGAAAACCCTGTTACGAGACCGTAGGGGAGTACGCAGCCGACAACGCCAAAGGCGGCATGGAAAAGGTATGCAGCTTTTGCAAGGTTGCCGAGTCTTTAATGACCGGAGAGCCTACTGCTGTTGAAAGGCCGATGGGGAAGAACTTTCTTAAGCTAACAACGATACCCCTTTTCGATAAAGACAAATCCATCAGTCATTTCCTTGAGGTAATCGAAGACATCACATGGCAAAAAGAGGCTGAGGGAAAAATCGTACGCCACTATCAGATTCAGGGTACTATTAATTCCATCCTACAGATATCTATTGAACCTATCCCGCTTAAGGATGTCTTACAGCAGGTACTTGAGCTGGTATTGTCCATTCCAAGGTTTTCATTTCAATCCAAGGGGTCGATACATCTTGTAGATGATACAACGCATACACTCGTGTTGTGTGCCCATCACAATTATAGTGAACCCCTGTTAACAATCTGTGATGTGATCCCATTTGGCAGGTGCCTTTGTGGGCTGGCCGCCTCAACCGGTGAGATAATCCATGCCGAAACGGTCGATGAAAGACATACAATAAGGTATGACACTATGGCCCCTCACGGGCACTACTGCATCCCCATTGTACATAACAATAAAGTCCTCGGCGTCTTTAACATGTATATTACTGAAGGCCACAAGAGGTCTTCTGAAGAAGAGGAGTTTTTGAGCGCAATCGCAAATACAATCTCCGGCGTTATTGTGCGTAACCAGAGAAACGCTGAAATCAGAGAGCGTGAAGAGCATTTCCGTTCAGTCGTGGAATCGACAAAAAACGCAATCATTACCATAAACAGCAGCGGCAATATAACCTTCTGGAACAAGGCCGCTGAAAACATGTTCGGTTATACGTTCGATGAAATCAGAAGCGCACCTGTAGCTAAAATAATACCGGAGAGGTTTCGAAAGGGGCATATCGAAGGGATGGACAGGGTACTGAAAACTGGAGAAGCCCGTGTCATCGGGGAGATGATAGAACTCTTTGGACTCAGAAAAGACGGCTCTGAATTCCCTATCGAATTCTCTGTAGCCAGGTGGAAGGCAAGCACAGGTATATACTTCACAGCAGTTTTGGTTGACATAACTAAGCGCAAACAGGCGGAGGAAACCCTTGCCGAGAGTTTTGAAAACCTGAGAAAGGCGCTTGGCGGTGTGATCCAAACCCTCTCAATGGCACTTGAGGCAAAAGACCCATATACAGCCGGTCATCAAAACAGGGTAGCAGACCTTTCAAGGGCAATAGCAATTGAGATGGGGCTTTCACACCATCAAATAGAAGGGATACGAATGGCCGGTGCCATTCATGATGTGGGGAAGATATGGGTGCCCTCTGAAATTCTCAGCAAGCCTGGCAAACTGCACGAGAGCGAATTCATGCTGATTAAAAACCATTCCTTTGTAGGATATGAGATACTAAGCACCGTGGAATTCCCCTGGCCTATCGATAAAATAGTCCTCCAGCACCATGAAAAGTTAGACGGCTCCGGCTACCCGCAAGGGCTCAAGGGGGAAGAGATTCTTATAGAAGCCAGGATCATCTGTGTTGCTGATATTGTTGAAGCCATGTCTTCTCACAGGCCCTATCGCCCATCGCTTGGCATGGATATCGCACTAGAGGAGATAGTCTCAAACAAAGGGATTCTCTACGACATTTACGTTGTAGATGCCTGCCTGAGACTCTTCAAAGAAAAGGGCTTCACATTCAAAGATTCCCCCAAATACAATCAGTCACCACGGCAAAACAAATACGACACTAAAGCGAATACCAACAAATTAAATAATGCCGTCAATATCAAAGCTTAATATAGACTCTGGATTATGAGCGCCACCCTTAGTCCATCCTGTAAACCACTTCTTAGAACTCAAATCGTCATTTGCCTGATTCTGTTCAGTGCGATATTCTCAGTATTCCTGCAAGTCAAGGACTTTGACTTTCTGTTTTATGACGACAATCAGTATATACTTGAAAATCCATACGTGCGAAGCGGGATTTCGACAAGTAATTTAGGGTGGGCAGTAACATCAACTCAGTACAGCAATTGGTTTCCTGTGACATGGGCATCGCACATGCTTGACGTATGGATTTTCGGCTTATGGCCGGGTGGACATCATCTTACAAACATTACCTTTCACGCCATGAATGCCTCATTATTGTTTCTATTTTTTTCGTCGGTCACAGGCGCCCTGTGGAGGAGTTTTTTTATCGCGGCGCTCTTTGCATTTCATCCAATGCACGTGGAGTCGGTTGCATGGGTGGCGGAGCGCAAGGATGTGCTTAGCGCCTTCTTCTGGATTTCAGCCATGTGTGCCTATGTGTTTTACGTGAGGCGGCCAGCGCCGGGCAGATACGCTGTGGTGCTTTGTTGTTTTGTCCTCGGGCTGATGTCAAAGCAGGTCATTGTAACGCTGCCCTTGGTGCTGCTTTTATTGGATTACTGGCCGCTTGGCCGCTTTGACACTACCCGTCCTGCCACTTCATTGGCCGCTTCATTGTTAATAGAGAAGCTTCCCTTCGTAGCGCTGTCTGCGCTGGCAAGCGTTATCACTATTTATGTGCAAAAGGCGGGTGGTTCAGTTGCCACACTATCGACATTGGCGTTGAAACTACGAGTGGAAAATGTCGTCGTCTCCTATGTTAAATATATAATAAGGCTGTTTTACCCGGCAGGGCTTGGCATAATGTACCGCCATCCAACGGACTATCCTGCGTGGCAGGTCTTCGGGGCGGTTATTGTTGTAGTTGGTGTTACGGTATTTGCAATTGTGCAAATGAGGCACAGACCATGGTTTTTTACAGGCTGGTTTTGGTATATATGTACGCTTTTGCCCACGATTGGGGCGGTAAAGGTGGGAATATCCTACATGGCAGACAGATATTCGTATATGCCCTATGTTGGATTGTTTATTATAGTGTCAATGGCTGTACCAGCAGGGGCATTGTCATCCGGCACACTAAGACGAATTACCGCGATTACCGCTGCTGCCGCCATACTCATGTCTGTTATCATTACGAATAAGCAGTTAAAATATTGGCGCAACAGCGTCACACTGTTTACAAGGGCAGTGGACACGGCAAAGGACAGCTATTTCGCCTACTACAGTCTGGGCTATGCGCTGCATAATGCACAGCGGCTTGGCGAGGCCGAATCGTCGCTGAAAATGGCAGTCACAATAAAACCAGATTACCCCGAGGCGCTCCTGCACCTGGGCTTAGTGATGTTACGGCAGGACAAACTTAAAGAGTCACATGAAGTATTTCTAAGGGCAATAACAGCAGCCCCCACAATGTCCGAGGCATATAACGGCGCCGGTGTTGCCCTGATGAACATGGGACGGTTGAACGAGGCCGCCGGATATTTTAAGAGGGCGCTTACCCTTGACTCAGAAGACGCCGCACGCAACCTCAAACTCCTTGAGCAACTGGCAGCAGGCAATTAATTATGAACACACCAAACCGCCCGGAACTGCTATGTTAAGGACAACGCCTACAGTCATAGACTATCCAGAACATGTAAATCTCATAACGGGTAATAACAAGAACAACAAACCAACTGTGATGACATATCAGGAAGGCTTTGAAACCGTTTATAATAAAACATTAGATAACCCCGACAACAAACTTTACAAAATAACATATCCATTAAGTGAACACCAAATCAACAGGATTAAAGAACAGACAGGTCTCAATGTTGCCGAGTACAGCAGGGCAATTGATAATTACTCAATAAGACATATTTTAAGGAGGCATGGGGATGCAAAAAAAGAAGAAGCAAAAGGACAGATAGGTATAACAAAAGATGACATTTCAAGAATCCCTGAAATAGTTAATGCTGCTGATAAAATCTCTCTCGTAGACAAAACGGACGTTGGCAGAGATGGTATCTTATATAGAAAGAAGATTAATGGGTTCATTTACTATGTGGAAGAGGTAAGAGAAAAGCATAAAGAGATAAATACAGTAAGCATGTGGAAGGTGAAGTCCACGGCGAGCGATGCACCTCCTTTGCAGGAGTCCTGCTCTGCCACGTCCGAAACGCTCCGCTTTCCCTCACCTTCTACTAATGATATTTTATCAAACCCTGGCGAAACTGTCAAGATGGCGACATTGGCCGGGCAGACAGATTATATTTTAAATTCCAAAAATAAGGAGGATATATAAAGATGTCTGAACAGGCATGGTACGAACAATTCAGGACAATGTTTAAGGGTCTCAACCGGTGCGTATTTTTAAATTCTGCAGGGGTTGAGATGGTGTCAGACCCAGTCAGAGACGCCGTCACCGAATGGACTGAGCTTGGGCAGTGTGTAAGCTATGACTACAACACTATCCTCACCGAGGCAAAGAACAATGCCGCAGCCATAGTCTCCGGCTCACCTGAGCGGGTGTTTCTCTCAAGAAACACGACTCACGGCATTCAGACGTTTATCTTAGGCTACCCGTGGCAAAAAGGCGACGGCGTTGTGATAGCCGATAGTGAGTTTCCTGCAAACCGGCTGACGTGGCTGTCTCTGCAGAGGAAAAATGGTGTCGATGTAAAGATTGTGAAGTCATATAAATATAAAGTGTCACTTGATGATTATATAAAAATGTGTGATAAACACACGAAAGTCATCGCCATAAGCTGGGTTTCCTATCTGTCTGGTCAGAAGGCAGCTATCGCACAACTTGGTGAATTTTGCCGTGAAAACAATATGTACTTAGTGGTTGACGGGATTCAGGGGATTGGGGCTGCGGCAATGGACGCCGAAGCTATGAACATCGACTGGTTAAGCGCTGATGGGCATAAGTGGATGTGCGGCCCTGAGGGAGTTGGGCTTGTGTGGATGTCAGAGAGGGCGCTTCAGATAATCGAGCCAGCGTGTAAAGGCTGGTTTGGCGTAAAAAAACCTTTTGATTTCGAGGATTTTGACCAGGACTATGCGCCAAATGCTGACAAATATCTCGATGGAAGCCCGATGCTGCTTGGGATAATGGCCTTTAATGCCGCCCTTAAAATGCTCCTGAGCTTTGGGATGGATAGAATTGAAAGGCGGGTTATCGAGCTGTCATCATATGCGATACATGAGGTACACAGACGCGGCTGGGAACTCCTGACCCCATCCGACCCAAAGGCCAGGGCAGGGATTGTGACGTTTAAGCCGTCATCGGGTGACCCTGTGCTGATTATGAAAAACCTGCTGTCTAACAACATCATCTGTTCGCTGCGTGGCGGGCAGCAATACCTGAGAATCTCGGCACATGCCTTTAATAATCACGAAGATATTGACAGGACATTTTATATTATAGATAAAGCACAATAGGTGAAAGAAGTGCTACATGTGATTATAGGAGGGAGTAATGGCAAGAAGGACAGTTAACTACAAGGACACTTTACTTGAATCCTTAAATGATCCTGAAGAGGCAGTGGCGTATCTCAACGCCGCTCTATAGGAAAATTCTAAAGAAGCGTTTTTACTGGCCCTTCGCAATATCGCCGATGCCAGAGGATTCGTAAACGTGTCGAGAAAGGCACACCTAAGCAGGGAGAGCATGTACAGGATGCTCTCGGAAAGGGGAAATCCAAAACTTTCAAGCATCTCGTCGCTTCTTGACTGTATAGGTTTGAAATTTGCTGTTGAAGTTAAGAATCGATGAAAGAGGGGGAGTGTCATTGCAAATAAGAATCACATTGTGATATTATTTTTCGCGAGTGGATGGTCTGCTCTATGGTTGTTCACTTCTAAGGCAAAGGGACAGATGCAGAAGGCAATGCGCTTTCTCGAAAATGCCCGGTGACTATTTATGAATGCCGACACCATGCTCAATGCTGGCATTAACTATGGCAAACAGGATAGACTGCTTTAAATGCAGCCATTTTTTTGTCACATGGGACGGGCGTTTTCCCTATGGCTGCAGGTTTATGGGCTTTAAGAGTAAGGTAATGCCCTCACAGGAGGTCTTTAACGCATCGGGGAAATCTTGCCAGAGTTTTAAAGAAAAGTCAGGCGGCAAGGGTGGTTAATTCACATATGGCCGAATTTGCTGTTTCCAGTTTAAATATCCCTGATGTGTCAGATGTATGCCATCATACGTATACATCGGGATTAACCCCGATGTGCCGCTTTTTGTGAATGTCCCGTATATGTCCAGAAATTTTACTTTATCCTTTTTAGTATGTTTTTTGACCGATTGTTTTATCCTTTCATTCGCAGCAATTACAGTTGTATTAACGTATAAATTATATAAATCCCCACTAAAATTTACCGGTAATACGCTTATGACATAAATATCGGCATTGGGGAGCCTGTTTATCAGAACTTTTAATATTTTATTATAGGTCAGGGTTAAGTCGTCAACAGATTTTCCTCTTATAATGTCGTTTATGCCAACCATGATAAATATCTTTTTCGGGGCATCCTTAATTACAGCCCCAAGCCGGTTGTAAATATCCTGAGTTGTGTTGCCGCTGATACCCCGGTTTATTATGTTGTCACTGGGAAATAACTCGTTCCAATCGGCATAGGCCGTCAGACTGTCACCAAGAAAAACTATTTTCTCATTGGATGACCCCGATGCCACACCCATTATGATTATAATAAAAAACGCTATAACAGCCTGTTTAAACATAATCTTAACATTTAGCGATATGAAATCCGGCAATGGACTTTTGCATCTTGCCCGCATAGCGCTCCATTTCTGAGTATATGCAGCCGCAGTATTTTTGTCTGTAGAGGGATAGTTTTTTTGACATCGCAATGCCGTCATGCCAGCCCTTTCTGAAATCCTCTTCATAGAATTCGATTGAATACCTGTTGGCAAGTTCAGACGCTGTGTCAACAATGGTTTCATATTTCTGATAAATGCTGTAGAGTAGGGTGGTTGAAAATGCATCATAGCCCAGTTCTTTTGCCTTTTGAGCAGTTTGTGTAAGCCTCATCTTGTAGCAGGCAGCACACCTGTCTTTTCCTTTTAATCCAGCGATTTCGATAAAGTCAGCAAGTCCGTAATAATTGTCGTAGAGAATTTCAACTGGATTCTGAGAGACAAGCTGCTTTACGGCATCCAGGCGCAGGGCGTACTCAGTAAGTGGATGAATGTTAGGGTTATACCAGAAACCGGTTACGTCAATGCCCCTTTTTTTCAACACATCAAGCGGGAATACTGCACAGTTAGCGCAGCATATATGAAGCAGTGCTTTCACTTTAAAACAACCTCC
Organism: Candidatus Magnetominusculus xianensis; assembly: GCA_001541255.1. GTDB lineage: Bacteria > Nitrospirota > Thermodesulfovibrionia > Thermodesulfovibrionales > Magnetobacteriaceae > Magnetominusculus > Magnetominusculus xianensis. The sequence continues at coordinate 33,763 of LNQR01000001.1, read as the reverse complement.
GAGGGGCGGTCTTGCCCAGGTGTTCATAGGCAAACGGGGTTGCAAGCCTTCCCCGTGGGGTTCGCTCAAGCAGGCCCTCCTGAAGCAGATATGGTTCATATACGTCTTCTATCGTGTCCTTGTCCTCGCTCACTGAGGCTGATATCGTTTCTACCCCGACCGGGCCGCCGCTGAATTTTTCTATTATCGTAAGAAGAACCTTTCTGTCCATGTCGTCAAGTCCCAGCTTGTCGATATTTAATGATGAAAGGGCAACTTTGGCTATGTTCAGGTCTACGACGCCGTTGTTTTTTACCTGTGCAAAGTCACGGACGCGCTTTAGCAGCCTGTTTGCGATTCTTGGTGTACCGCGTGAACGTCTGGCAATCTCCAACGACGCCTCATCAGTAATCTCTATGTCAATAATCGATGCCGAACGGTTGATTATCACAACAAGGTCTTGATGACCGTAGTACTCAAGCCTGTTTATGACGCCAAATCTGTCCCTGAGAGGGGAGGTTAGGAGCCCCGTTCTTGTGGTTGCCCCGATTAGTGTAAACCTCGGCAGATTTAGTTTGAGCGTCCTTGCGCTTGGTCCCTGCCCAATAAGAATGTCTAGTTTAAAATCCTCCATGGCTGGGTACATTATCTCCTCAACAATCCGGGGCAGGCGATGTATCTCGTCAATGAAAAGAATATCATTGTCCGAGAGGTTTGTTAAAATGGCCGCAAGATCACCGGCACGCTCAAGCACCGGCCCGGAGGTTGTCTTTATATTTACCTTGAGTTCGTTGGCTATGATATTTGCAATTGTGGTCTTACCAAGCCCAGGAGGGCCGCAAAACAGGACATGATCAAGGGGTTCACCGCGTCGTCTTGCGGCCTCTATAAATATGCACAGGTTTTCCTTAATCCTCGTCTGCCCAATGAATTCCTGAAACGACCCCGGTCTGAGTGTGTAGTCACTCTGACCGTCTTCAGAGAGTGTTTGTGATTGAATTGTTCGTTCTTCTTTCATTGGATTACTGCTCGGTCTTGGACAAATATTTTAAGGATTCCTTTAAGAGTGACTCAATGTCACGAACACCTTTCTTGTTAAGCTGATCGAGGACATGAATGACATCTGTCCTCTTGTATCCAAGATTGAGCAGGGCAGACATGGCATCCTCGTAATCTGTGTTAGCAAACGTAGTGGTTGAAACAGGGAGTTTCTCTTTGAGTTCAAGGACGATGCGTGAGGCGGTTTTCTTGCCGATTCCAGGGATTGCCGTAAGCGTATCAATGTCATTGGAATTTACGGCAGAGGCGAATTTTTCAGCCGAAAGACCTGAGAGCGCTGCGAGGGCTATCTTTGGCCCAACACCGCTGACTGACAGAACCTTCATAAAGATAAATCTTTCCTCCTCTTTAAGAAAGCCGTAGAGCTGTAGTATATCCTCGCGCACATGTGTATAGATGTACAGAAACACACCCTGGCCCTCGGTGGGTAAGCTGGTAAGTACACTTATGGGTACATGTACTTCGTAACCAACACCGTTTACCTCAATCAAAACCATATCGGATTTCTTACGCGAAACCGTTCCTCTGAGTGATCCAATCATCGGAGTTCTATAATACAGCAATCTATAGATTAATTGCTATAACAGCGAATTAAAGTTTGACCGGCATTATGCCGATAGTATAATCAAGCAGCACTGGTAAAATCTTTAGAAACGTCGTATAACTTGTCGTATAACTTAAGGGATAAAACTATGATAGTAGAACAATCTAATATCAACATGTCATCTGCGTACAAACAGACACAGTCGTATGAAAAAACCGAGAACCTTTCCATTCGTGTTGGGACCGGCAGGAGGGCGCCGGTAACTGGAGCTGCATCTATCACCATACCCTCAAGGGATTCAGTTGCTATAAGTGAACAGGCAATGAATGCCCATAAATCTCAGTCCGAAGATTCCGATGACGAGGACATCTTATTAACGGGCGATATGAAGACACTGATTATTAAACTTATTTTAGAGAAATTAACCGGCAGGAAAATTGACATTAAATCGATTAAGGGTATTATAGACTCACAAAACATAAGTGTTGGGCAAAACGCTGCCCCGCCAGAACCATCTGTTGATGTCTCATACAGCTCAACTGAGACCTATGTCGAACAACAGAATTTGGCATATAGCGCCTCTGGTGTAATTAAAACAGCGGACGGCAAGGAAATAAAATTCTCCATGAATCTTTCATTAAGCAGTGAGTTCATTCAGCAAAATAACATAAACTTTCATGCAGATAACGGCGTTAAACAAGACCCGCTTGTTGTGAACTTTGCCGGTAATGCCGCGCAGCTCACAGGCCCAACCGTTGCCTTTGACCTAAACAGCGACGGTCAAAGCAAGCATATACGCTTCATCGGTTCCGGCAGCGGGTTTCTTGCCCTCGATACAAATGGCGACGGTGTAGTTAACAACGGCAGAGAACTCTTTGGCCCATCAACGGGGAACGGGTTTTCTGAACTGGCAGCGTTTGATTCAGACAACAGTGGCTGGATTGATGAAAATGACCCAGTTTATAATGCCCTAAGTGTGTGGACAAAGAACGCCAGTGCCGATGATAAACTCAGCTCACTGAAGGAATTAGACATCGGGGCAATTAACCTGGGAGTTCTCCCGACGAATTTCTCATACAAAGACGAGACTAATAAACTTCAGGGGCAGATCAGAAGCACAGGGGTGTTCTTAAAGGAAAGCGGCGCTGTCGGGTCGATACAACAGATTGACCTTATCACATGACACATAAATCTTGTCCCCGAAATGTGGGATTACTTGAGGAGCCCAAAAAGTCGAAACTAAGGTGGACCCCAATGTCAATACCATTGTTTAGTGGATTTAAGATATAGCCCTCTATGAGGGTTTTGTAACCATTCATTAAGCAGCCTTCATAATTGCTGTTGAGTTATACACCTCGGCAGGAGTTTTGCCGTCGAACGTAGCATGTGGGAGTTCGTTGTTATAATAATCAAAGTAGTGTTAAATAAGCGATATGTGATATACTTCCTGATATGAAGGATTTATGGCCAGAAAACCGGTACAGATACTATCGTAGACTTATGCAATTAGACACTATTGTATGACGCCGTAGGCGCGCACTGCGTTGGCTGTTTTTAAATATGAGGAGACTATGGCGGCTGCAGCTTCGTTGCCTTTGTCATTCCAGTGGCCGTCAAAGTGCCAATACCCCATATTAAAGTCATTCTTATAATTGTTGAGGTTGATAGTTTGAGCGGCGGCGGGAAGGCGTGACGACAGCCCCATCCCTAATGAGTGAACATTTCCAAGTTTTTTGCGAAAATCAATCAGAGGCAGCCAAAAATTATAGTACTCTTCGTCAATCAATGATGCCTCCGGGATAAGTACAAACGTAAGCCCGACATTTCTTCTGACGGCCTCATTCTGCAGCTCTATGAATAGTAACATGTAATTATCTACGGCCTCTGTAACGGCCTGTGTTGAAGACTGGTCAAAGCTGGCCGGTTTGTTGTAAACAAATTTTTCTATGGCTGGAAAAGATACATATGTCATGTCTGGCTCTTGCAGGAACTCAGTAAGGAATTTTTCATCTAAGAGGCTGAGTTTGCTGATAATTAATTCTGGATTGTCCTGTTTTGCAATGAGTTTTGCAACAGCGACAAGGCGCTGTTCTTTGGGCAGCGAATAGCACCTTACATATTTCCTGTAATCTTCTTTAGCGGCAAGTTTTGCCTTTATAGATGGAGGTGTGCCGCTTACCCTGTCCTGCCATAGTTGGCAGAAGGCGGCAAGCAGCTTTGGGAAGCTGCCCTCAAGCGGGAATGCTTTCCCATGTGATGCGCTGCTGTGGGCAGCAACGGCAAGATATATGAAATTGAGCTTATTAACCGGCAGCTTAAACGGCCTTAAGGCATTAATGAGGCTGCCTTTGTCTGTAAATAGTACGTTTGTGTTTTTCAGGCGAATCAACTCGCGTAACACACCCCTTTCTACTCTTGATGCCAGATATAATACCGCCTGGTCTGAGACATAAAATGGCTCGTGTTTGTACGGAGTGTATTTATAGTTAATATCAAGATCGTTTGCGAGACAGAGAAATATAACAATGTGAGCCGGGTTATAGTCAAACGCAAACTCGTAAAATCTGAAACGATAGTCCAGCGGGTCTGTATCGTCCTGTGAGATGTTTATTATCTCGATGTCCTTGTCTGCGGGTTTTAATTTTTCTTCGACAAGCCATGCGGCATTATTAGTGGAGCGCACCTGCAGGAATGAATCCCCGATAAAGACAATCTGCCGCTTACCAGCCTCAGCAGGCAGGCGTTCCTTGTCCGGCCAGCCGGTTGAATTAAACGATTCACGATGTACCGCCCCACGGAAACGCGTATCTTTTATGGTCAGACGCCGCCCAATGAGACGCTGAAGGGTTATCTGAGATTTGGAGTACACCTCCAGTGAATATTCAAACGGAGGAAGCGGCTCAAATGGAACTATGTACTCTGCAATGTATATGCACGAGGTATAAAACACTATTATGAATATAGAGTTTGCAACGATTTCATTTCTATGCTTTTTTGATGAAATGGCGAATATAACATAAGAAACCAGCAAACTTACACTAATCAGCAGCAATGCCCTGGCTGCTGTTAACCACTTAGACGAACCGCCGCTGAAGACTTTATCGTATATATGAAAAAAATACATCAGCGAAAAGGACAACAGGGCGGCAATAACGGCAGCATGTGGCAGCCAGAACAAGATTATTTGGGTAGAGTTAGTATTTGTTTTTTGTGGCAATTTGACCTTTCTTCCTGCCCTTGGTCAATAGAGCAAACACAGGCCAGCCAACCAATAATATGGCGCCTGCCGCCGCCGACAGTACCAGTGAGGCCAGCGTGTATAAGCTGTTTCTAAGCATCAGACCTATGATTTTTAATCTGGACAGGGGTTTAAGCTCAAGCGGCAGATTGCACATAAAACGCGACCTGGCCTTAATTGTCAGCGTGAACAGGAATACGTTTAAAAACCCTGAGCCGCTTACGTTTCCAACCGGTACTACTATTGCGTCGAAGCCCATGTCATTCAGTGATTTAACTCTGCGGAAAAAACCGTAGTTTTCTATGTATGGATAGACAATGACAGTATCAGTGTAGTCAGCCGCCTGAAGCGCGCCGTGCCGATGAGTAAGAAGGGCGGTCTTTGCGCCCGGGAATTCTGTCCTGAGCTTAGAAAACACCTTGTCAAGGTGCTGGAGATTTGTACACCTGATGACGAGGATGTTTTTCATCATCTGTACATCGTAAAAGGGGTCTTATAGTGCATTCTGAACCTCTTTGCAATTTGAATTGGGGAGCGTGTAATTTTACCAGCGTTAATGACCGCGTCAAAAAGTGCCCTGATATATATTAAAGTGCGCTGCTCGAAGGAATAATAAAACACATAATAGAGCATCAACAACGTAGCCTTCCACATCAACACGCCCGGGTAATTTTTCCATATCACCCAGAATATATTTCTGGTATAGTAAAACGGCCCGCGCGTTGATGTCCTGTTGATTTGGGAACTCTTATGGAAACAGACGATGTCAGGGAAACTCTCGATTCTGAAGCCCGCGTTCCAGACGCGAAGGGCCATGTCGGTCTCGTTAAAATACAGGAAGAATTCCTCTGGATAGCCGCCTGCCTTTTTAAGTACCTCTCGGCGGACACCGGCACCCGCCCCGTGAAATGACATTATGTAGTCGTCGCTGAAGGCTGGCTCCTGTTCGTTTGAGTCTGTTACGTCAGGTGAATCCTTAAATGTCGAATAGTCTTTTACGGTAAAAGAGATTATGCCAATGGCGGGATAGCGGTTAAATTTATCTATCATTCTTTCAAGTGCGTTATGGGCTGGGAAAGAATCATCGTCAAGAATCAGAATATATTCCCCTCGTGCTGCCTCAAACCCCATGTTATACGCCTTTACGCCTAAGTTTTTCTCCATCTGAATGAGCCGCAGATTTGACAGCCCTAAGCCGCCAATCATCTCATCTGTGCCATCGGCAGAGGCATTGTCAACGACGATTATCTCTATATTTTTATAATTCTGCTGGCAGAGCATTTGAAGTGTTTCACGCAGGTCATCCCTCCGGTTATAGGAAACTATTACGGCGCTGACAAGGGGTGTATTGCTCTCAGACAAGATTTTGCCTCCTTAGCTCATCAATAAACCCAGCTTTAGCGGCAGGGTAGGCCAGCTTAAGTTTCCACGCCTCAGCCGCTGCTATGGTGTTTCCATAGCCGTCAATATAGGTGACTGTGTCATCAACAGCATCTGCGTCTAAAATCACATGACCTACGCTGACCGGGCTTGCGTTATTCATTGTTAGTACGGCAGGTGAGTCCAATATAAGTTCAGGGGCATTATTTTTAAAATCGGCCCTGCTGCCGATGTCTTTGAGTCCGTCAATGACCGCACGGTAGATTATCTCCTTAGTATTCGTTTTATTAAACGCAGTACAAGTATATATGGCCGTAAAGCAGTCATCAAGCAAGGCTTCGATTGTTGCGGTAGTCCCGTATTTCCTGAAGAACCTCACCCTGTTTCTCCAAAAATAGTATGTAGTGAGGAGATTTTTTTTACTTGATATACTCATCGCGTGTGAGACTTTGGATTTGGCCGCTGCAAAGATTTTATATCCATTTAATTTCATTCTCCAAGCCCAGTCCATATCGTCCCAGTAGAGGAAATAACTTTCGTCGAGAAGTCCGGTTTTTTTGACGGCCCCTGTTCGCACGATAAGCGAACACGCCGGTACGTAGTCAACCTCTATGTCATCGTTCAACTCGCCGTGAGCCGTTTCTGAATAGTTTTTTCTATTTGGTCTGATAAACGCAGCCTGCCAGTCAAGCCATGCACCGAACTCCTGAACAGTGCCGGGCGTGCCGTCCATATAGTAGAGTTTGGAACCGGCAATAGCGGCCTCCGGGTGTTTAATCATAAAGTCAACGAGGGTTTCAATGGCGTCAGATTCGGCCCTTGTGTCGTTGTCAAGGAGATGCAGAAATTCATAGTCTGAGTGCATGGCGGCAGTAATCCCCGTATTAAAGCCGCCGGAGCCGCCCATGTTCGTTTCATTTTCGATAAGTTTAACCGTACTACCGTATGTGTCTTTGACCGCCCCTGCAGAGCCGTCATCAGAGGCATTATCCACGACATAGACGTCGATTGCCCGGTATGTCTGGTTTAATACCGAATCAATGCACTGTAACAGGTAGTCCTTCTTGTTCCAGTTGCAAATTATGACGGCAGTCTGTGGTTTCATAGTCGGCAGTGTTTAGAGAAATTCTAACACAGTATATGTAGATTATGCAAAGCATTTTGGACAGTATTGCCGATGATCAAATTTTCACAGCAGGAGAGGTTTACTTTATACGAACTTAATGCGGCTTGCGGCAAATAGCACCATTTTCAGGAGCATCCAGCCGTGGCGCCAGCGTTGGATGTTTGTGGTGCCGTATGTGCGCTGTCTGTATCTGATGGGCATTTCGACGATTTTCAGGTTTAATTTGGCTGCGCCGAAAAGCATGTCAAAGTCGCCAAAGGGGTCAAAGTCGCCGAAGTACGGCCTGTTTAAGGCGATTTTTTCGTAATCTTTTTTTCGAATAACCTTAGTGCCGCAGAGGGTATCTTTTATCGGCTGCCCTAAGAGCCACGAAAAGGCAAGGCTGAAAAACTTATTCCCGATTTGATTAAAAAAGCGCATTGCGTTGTCCTCCATTGAGTAAACAAGCCGGACGCCGTTTATGAACTCACCCTTGCCTGTGTAGATGGCATGGTAAAATCTGGGCAGGTCTTCGGGGGCTACTGTCATATCGGCATCGAGAATCATCAGGACATCCCCTGCTGCCCGCTCAAAACCGAGGCGCACGGCGTCGCCCTTGCCCTTGCCGCTCTGCCGGTAGACGCTTGCATTTACGTCAGGGTGTTTTAAAATTTCATCTGTGATAACCTCGTATGTGTTGTCAGTGGAGTGGCCTTCTACGAAGATTAACTCTGTAGATTTTCCCATCTGGGGCGTCCTCTCGAAAATAGACGCAATATTCCCGGCCTCATTCCGGGCCGGGACTACTACTGATACAACTGGCTGAACATCGATTTTCTCCGGCATAGGGCGGCAGACAATAAAATTCGACAGCGCAAACTCACTAATGGGCCACGTCTTGACAAGACCGCGATTTAAGAGACTGCTTATGAGCAGCCCTGGCATTGGCCACAGTATCTCGCGTCTGCGTGCGATGAGCTCGAAGTCCTGCAGGTAGAGCATATTTGAAATATCCTCCACCGTGAGCCAGTTTTGCTCTATGCGCGGATGAGTCAATCCCAGAGCAGAGGCCAACTTCAGGGGCATCTCCCAAAGGCGGCTGTATACATTAATCATTATCCTTGTGTGCGGCGCGGTAAGCCTTGATATTTGATTAAACACTGCCTCTACGTCCCACAAGTCATGAAGCAGGTCTGAGAGGATAACTACATCGAATTTCTCTTCTATATTGAGAAAATGTGCGTCGCTGCATATGAAGTTAATGTGGGGATACGAGGCACGGGCGCGCTTTACCATCTCCTCTGAGAAATCTACGCCAACTCCATAGGATGGCTTCAGTGCCGAGAGCAGCTCCCCTTGTGCCGAGCCGAGTTCGATGACCCTAAGCCCCTCACCAACTAACTGCCTGTAAATCTCTATGACCCTGCGGCGATAGTACCTGCCAAGTCCTGGAGTGCTGTCAGCACGGCGGGCCAGCGCGTCATAGTATTTGATGCGACTATGTGTATAAGTATTAAATATGTTCGGGTTCACTGGCAGCAGCCATTTCCCCTCTTAATAGGATTGACTCTATTGGAAGGCCGCCTTCTTCGTCGGGATGGCATTTAAAATATATTTCTCTAAGTAAATCAATTAATTCCTGCGCGATTTCTTCTGGTGGGCTGCCTGAGAGCGCAGTTTCGGCTAAACGTTTCGCTTCAATAAAATCATCACAATCAAAGGCAAGAGTTGCTGCACTGCGATATAAGACAGACCTCGTTGGCTCAACCGCAGATTCTTTATATGATTCCGCCGCCTCTCGCTCTAACTCAAACGCAAGCAAAAACAACTCCTTCGCTCTCTCAGGGTTTCCTTTGAGCTTAAAGTAAAAGGCCTCCTCTGCGTAATCCATAGCCTTTCTATGCGTTGTCATCACTTCGTTCATAGTTTCTTTATATTTGACTTTGGCTTACTGAACTCTACAATTATTATAAAAGTTGGAATTGATTCTATCTGTTTTATTAAACGTATTATTTTAATCCTTGATCTGTTTATTATATCGCTGTCGTCACCTTTACGTATTCCCGACACTTCCAGACGTGCCCGATTATTGAAAAGATAATTATCACCCTTCTTTCCTAACCAATAGTCAAAGGCAGTGCCCTTTCTCGATCTTTCAATAATCGTATATTCAGTCAGAGAAAGAATCAGCATAATTGCCACCCCATATGCACCATGCTCAGTTGCCACCTCCCTATCATTATAACAATTTCTCATCTGCTGTGTAACCTCCGGCAGCGTGAGTTTAAATAATTCCTCGTAATCGCCCTCGACTTTTAATCCAACACCAGTGTAATTCCCCTGCTCTTCAAGGCACACCGCCGCACATTCGGCCAATATTGAACCAAAATGCCTTGTCAAAGCAGGGATTTCTCCCTTTCCCAAATCCGATAGGTCTAAATTTTTCATTCACAAACAAGCCGCTGCCTGAGTCTTTGAGCGCAACCGCCGCCACATGTACTATTATATAAACTATCTGTGTGCAATGTACATAAGCCCGGTTGGCATTCCTGACTGGGTCAAGGAAAATTATACGCTGGACAGCACGTGGTACGACGGGAGGCTGCTCAAAAAAAATTGAATTCACAGCAGAAGATTGTGGTGGTGATAGTAAAATAAATTAATTTGCAGCGGTTTCTTTACATATTTATATCGAATATGTTAGTCTTAGTAAGATGCTGGCAGTACTATGTAACGAGGCATACAACTAATAAATAAAAGGGGTGATACTGTGTCTCAAACGAAAGAGACTAAGCATACGATGATCAAGGATTACAAGATACATGAGAAGGATACTGGCTCACCGGAAGTCCAGATAGCCCTCTTGAGCGACAGAATGAAGTACTTGTCCGAGCATTTCAAGACCCATACGAAAGACCATCACTCGCGGCGTGGACTTCTAAAGATAGTTGCAAGGAGAAAAAAACTCCTCGACTATCTGAAAACAACAGACATAAAACGTTATAAATCGCTAATCGAACGGTTAGGAATTAGAAAATAGAGGAGAAAATATTGACATCTACAGACGTCATAATCAGCGAAAAGAATCTGATATTGGAGACAGGGCTTATAGCCAAGCAGGCGGATGGTTCCGTCGTTGCCAGGTATGGTGATACGATGGTGCTGGCAACCGCTGTAGCCTCTAGGACAACCGTCGAAGGAAAGGATTTCTTTCCACTGACGATAGATTATATCGAAAAGGCATATGCTGCCGGTAAGATACCGGGTGGATTTTTGAAACGAGAGGGCAGGCTGTCAGAAAAAGAAGTCCTCACCTCACGCCTTATCGACAGACCAATAAGGCCGTTGTTCAAAAAGGGGTTTAATTCAGAGACGCAGGGCATCGTCTCGGTGCTTTCCTATGGCGATGAGAACATTGCAGACATACTTGGCATAACGGCAATATCGGCTGCGTTACTTATCTCAGACATCCCGTTTGAGGACGCGGTTGCGGCTGTCAGGGTAGGGCGTCTTGATGGAAATATTGTCATCAATCCCGGATTTGATGAGATGGCCTCGCTTGATTTGGCGCTGGTTGTTGCTGGCACGGCTGACGCCGTGACTATGGTAGAAGGCGGCGGTTTTGAAATACCGGAAGATGTGCTTGTGGCGGCAATAGACCGCGCCCACGAAGAGATCAAAAAAATAATCGGCGCTCAAAACCTTTTACGTGAGAAAGTCGGCAAACCAAAGCGCGCCGTGGCCGAGGTCAAAGAAAACGAGGCCCTTGCCGCATCAGTAAAAGAATCTTGTATTGCAAAGATGCAGGAATCGATTAGAATCCCTGATAAACTTAAACGACAAAAGACCCTCGATGGTATTCTCGATGAGACAATCAAACATCTGACTACCGCCGACCCCGAAGTCAATGTCAGGGAAATCGCGAAATATTTCGAACACTTGGAGCAAGACCTCGTAAGAAACTCAATCCTAAACGAAGGCATAAGGGCAGACGGCAGAGGTACGGATGAAGTCAGAAAAATAGACTGTCATCTGAACATGCTTCCGCGTGCTCACGGCTCTGCACTGTTTGTAAGGGGTGAGACGCAGGCCCTTGTCGCTGTAACCCTGGGGACATCGTCTGACGAGCAAAGGGTAGACTCACTCGACGGCGATACATACAAGTCCTTTATGCTTCACTATAACTTCCCGCCGTTTAGTGTTGGCGAGGTGAAGCCGTTGAGGTCCCCCGGTAGAAGAGAAATAGGACATGGGGCACTGGCTGAACGCTCTATTAAGGCAGTCCTCCCTGGTGCTGATGAGTTTCCATACACGATACGCATCGTGTCAGACATATTGGAGTCCAACGGGTCGTCGTCGATGGCCTCGGTATGCGGGTCAACGCTTGCCCTGATGGATGCCGGTGTGCCGATAAAGGCGCCTGTTGCTGGCATTGCGATGGGGCTTATCAAAGAAGGCGAAAAGGTTGTGGTGCTGACTGATATATTAGGTCTTGAGGACCACTTCGGAGATATGGATTTCAAGGTGTCAGGCACTACGACAGGGATAACTGCATTTCAAATGGATGTAAAGATAAAAGGTGTCAGCAGAGAGATAATGATCGGTGCACTCGAAAAGGCAAGACTTGGCAGGCTGCACATACTGGGTAAGATAAGTGAGGCAATCGCTGCACCGCGCGCTGACTTGTCGAAGAACGCACCGAGGATATTCCAGATGAAAATAAAGGCTGAGAAGATAAAAGACGTAATCGGCTCAGGCGGCAAGGTAATCAAGGGAATCATCGAGCAAACGGGCGTGAAGATAGACATAAATGATGAGGGGATTGTCACCATAGCCTCAAACGACGAGGCCTCGCTGTCAAAGGCAAGGGCAATCGTAGAGGGCATAGTCGAAGACGCTCAGGTTGGGCGCATATACACGGGCAAGGTCAAGAAGATAATGGACTTCGGCGCCTTCGTAGAAATCCTCCCGGGTACGGACGGGCTTTTACACATATCGCAAATCTCTGACAAACGTGTCAACAAGGTAACCGACGAGCTTAAAGAGGACGATGAGGTTGTGGTAAAGGTAATAGAGATAGACAGGGCTGGCAAAATAAAACTGAGCCGTAAAGAAGCTATGAAAGACGCTGCTAAACAAACTGCAACCTAGATTCAAAGGGGCGAAGCCCCGTTAGATGGGGTGCAGGGGACAGGTTCCCTGCCGGGAGTTTGAGGGCAGAGCCCTCATTCTTCATGTTGGTTATGAGACCATTAATAAATATGCGGCATAGGTAAAGATGAGGGATAATCTATTATCCCTTTTTTTTATTAAATAGAATTCAGAGGGGAGAAACTTGAGAAAAGGTTTTTTAGATAACGGCATCCCGGTAGTAATGGAGCGGATGACAGGTGTGCGCTCCGTATCAATGGGTATATGGGTTAAGATTGGGGCGAGATATGAACGGCTGGACAAAAACGGGATATCCCATTTCGTTGAGCATATGCTTTTTAAGGGCACAAAACATCGTACACAGAAGGACATCGCAATAGAAATTGACTCAATAGGCGGCGACATCAACGCCTTTACGTCCAGAGAAAACACCACATTCTACGTAAAACTCCTGAAAGATTTCACTGGCCAGGGCATAGACATACTCTCTGACATATATCTAAATTCACTGTTACAGGAAGATGACATAAAAAAGGAACAGGAGATAATCGGCGAAGAGATAAAGATGGTTGAAGACACCCCTGATGAATACATCCATGACCTGTTTTACGAGGATATATGGGGGAAAGACGGCCTTGGAATGAATATACTGGGTACTCAGGATACGGTGAACCTACTGGAGCGCGGTGACCTTGTAAGGCATATGGATAATCACTATGGGGTAAATGATATTGTAATCTCCGCCGCTGGCAATATCGATTATGAATCTATATTAAGGCAGTTTAATGAAAAGCTGGGATTTCAAAAAAATAAGTCTAAAGAGCAGGTAATAGTCAAAGAGGAGCAACCGGCGCAGTTTAACAGTTGTGTTAAAGTCCATAAGAAGGACTTGTCAGAGGTGCATTTGTGTATAGGTGTAAAGGGTGTAAAGCAGGACAGTATGCTGCGCTATCCATTTTTATTGTTAAACACGATACTTGGCGCTGGTGTAAGCTCGCGGCTTTTTCAGGAGATCAGGGAAAACCGTGGACTTGCCTATACGATATACTCATTTTTGTCGTCATACCATGACACAGGTGTGTTTGGGATATTTGCGGCAACTGGAAAAAAGAAATATGTAGAAGTCATTGAGACGATATTAAACGAAATAAAGTCCCTGAAAGACACATTAACAGAAAAGGAACTCCAAAGGGCAAAGAGCCAGTTAAAGGGTAACATCCTGCTTAACATGGAATCCTCCTCTGGCAGGATGCAAAACATAGCCAGACAGGAGATATACTATGGAAGATACTACCCGCCACAGGCAATCATAAGGGGCATTGATAAGGTAAAACTCTCAGATATCTGTGATGTCATAGACGGCTTCTTACATCCGTCCAAAAAGGTGATAACACTGCTGGGTCCGGCCTCCTTGAGCGCCCTGAAAGGGATTTGTTAAATTAAAGCTGGGAGAAGGGCTGCTTCTCCCAGTCGATTTTGAAGAATGAGGGCTCTGCCCTCAAACTCCCGGCAGGGAACTTGTCCCCTGCACCCCATCTAAAATACGATACCAATGACTACTCTGCGCCGATACCAATATAAGCCCGAAGTTTTTCCTTTTCGAACTTTTCCTGCGCTTCAGGCTCTCTCGACATCAGCGACACTAAAATACCTGTTAAAAAGGCAGCGCCCATGGATATCAGCCCCGGGTTTTTAAGAGGAAACAGTGCCTTCGGCATTTGAGCGCTGATTTCCTTTTTCTTGGCGTCCAGTTGGGCCTTCTCCTCGGAGATGGCCTTTGGGTCAGCGGCGGCCTTTTCGAGTTCTTCTACCTTAGCCTTTGACTGTGTCTCAGACTCGGTTATTTGCTTTTCTATGGCGGCCTTTTCTTTTGAGTGGAATACGTCAACCCACACTGTCGGGCTTATGATAATTAGCCCGGTTGCCAGAATAAGACCTGTCCAGATGCTGGCAACAGCGCCCTTGGTAGAGAAGTTTTTCCACATTATAGACATGACAAGCGCCGGGAAGTTTGCGCTGGCCGCCACTGCAAAGGCAAGCCCTACCATAAAGGCCACATTCTGCCCCTTAAACAGTATGCCTAGCAGCATTGCAGAAACACCAAGCCCGATTGTGGCCAACTTTGCAACCTTTACCTCATCATTTTCATTGGATTGGCCTCTTCTTATTACACCCACATAGAGGTCGTGAGACAGCGCTGAAGCACCGGCCAGCGTTAAGCCGGCCACTACTGCCAATATTGTAGCAAATGCTACAGCGGCCAGAAATCCAAGAAACACATGACCGCCAAGTGCCTCGGCAAGGAGAGGGGCTGCCATATTACCGCCCTTGTCTATGGCCATTATAACTTTCTTGCCTACTATCACTGCGGCGCCAAAGCCTATTGTCACCGTCAGGATATAAAAGTAGCCGATGAACCCCGTGGCATAGAAGACCGATTTTCTTGCTTCTTTGGCGTCTGGCACTGTGTAAAACCTCATGAGTATATGAGGGAGACCTGCGGTGCCGAACATCAGGGCAAGTCCCAGAGAAAACGCATCAATTGGACTTGTAATAAGTCCTCCAGGCTGGAGGAACTCTGGCCCATATTTTTCTGCGGCAGTGCCAAAGAGCGCCCCATAATTAAACCCAAACTTGGACAGTGTCATAATTACCAGTAAAGTAGCCCCTCCAAGTAAAAGTACTGCCTTGATGATTTGCACCCATGTGGTGGCCAGCATACCGCCAAATAGTACGTAGGCTATCATCAGGCACCCTACTATTATTATTGCCCATTCATAAGGAAGCCCAAACATCAGCTTTATCAGTGTGCCTGCCCCAACCATCTGGGCTATCAGATAAAATAACACGGTGACTAGTGACCCAGCAGCAGCCGACGTCCTGATAGGCATACGCTTTAGCCGGAAGGCGACTACGTCAGCAAATGTGTACTTGCCCAGATTGCGCAGCGGCTCTGCTATCAGAAACATGATTATCGGCCAGCCTACAAGCCAGCCAACCGAGTATATCAGACCGTCATAGCCCTTTGTTGAAACCAGTCCGGCGATTCCTAAAAACGAGGCGGCACTCATATAGTCCCCCGCCAGCGCCAGGCCGTTTTGAAACCCTGTGATGCTCCTTCCTGCTGCGTAAAACTCCTTCGTCGTCCTTGTCCGCTTTGCTGCCCAATATGTGATGCCCAGAGTGCTGACTACAAACAACAAAAAAAACGTTATTGAGACCGGATGAACCTGCCCAATGATTGACTGTGCCATGCCTTATCCCTCCACCTTATCTCTTACTTTCTTTACCAGCACGTCATAGGTGTTATTTGCCCAGCGAACATAAATCCCGGTCAATATCCACGACATCACAATAACACCAACGGCTATAGGAATCCCGATAGTGATACGCTCTGTCAGCATGGATGACAGAAATGGCTTGTTAAAGGCTATCAGTCCTATGAACCCGAAGTAGAATGTAAGTTCAAGTATGGTTAGCACTAAAGATATAGTGGATTTCTGTCCTGTGAGTTTTTTGAAATCTGGGTCTTCCTTATAATTGAAGCTGGTGCTGCTCATGTGCATCCTCCTTTTTGTCTTAGGTAATTAGAAATTACTAAACTCCCCCGGGGTGTGTATACCTCCTTTGGATGGATTTCCAATTCTCAGCAAATCGCCAATCTTTTGTACACCACAGTGCTGAAGGTCATGGGTAAAGCGTTGAAAAAGCTGGGCTGCTATGTAGGCGTCCATCATGGCGTTATGGCCTATTTCAGTTGATATGGAAAAATGTTTGGCTATTTCATAAAGTGACGGGTGTCTTGGAGCGTTATCCACATGGTAGTGTCTGTGTGACAACCATTTATAAACGGCCAGAGTGTCCACAGATTTGTTTCTGAACGGCCTTCCCGTGAGTTTTCTGATTTCCCTGCCTAAAAAGGCCATATCAATCTCCACACAGTGCCCTAATATAATATCATCCCCGCAGAAATCGATGAACTCCAGCAGCACTTTCTCTATACCGTCTGAGGCGTGAACGTCTGCCGGTGTAATGCCGTGAATCGTAATGCTTGGGCCGTGAAATGGGATTTTGGGGTTGATAAGCCTGTAAAAACACTCTGAGAGGAGAATCTTGCCTCCTGCCATTTTTACAGCGCCTATGGAGAGTATAGCGTCGCGTTTGTCATCAAGGCCGGTAAGCTCAAGGTCAACTGATACAAAGTCATGGGATGCTATTTGGGCGTTACGGTAACTGTTACCCCTTGAGAGGTTGAACAGCCTGTTGAGGCGCTTTACCATATCATATCTCTGTAGCGCTCTATGACCGTAGCCTGTATTTTTGCTATGATTTGAAATGCCTCCTTGATTGTTCTTTTCTGAAGATTTGTCAGTTTATCTGGCATGATAAAGTTATCCGGCGGCAGACCTTTTCTTATCTTTTCATACTGGTGCTGGATTCTCAGCAGCATGATAAACTCAAAGGCATGGACAAGCTCTTCGGCATACTCTTTTACTATGGAGTGGGTATCCATGAGCGCCTCTATGCGTTTTAGCGTGGGAGTTATGCTGAGACCTTTTTCAAGGGTAAACAGCCTGAGCAGGTCAACTACCGGTGTGATTCCCTTTATTTTCAGATTTAGCATGTCCTTGTGTTCGCCGCTTTTTTCAACGACAAAGGCCTTGAGGAAACCAATCGGTGGGGCGTTTCTTATGGAGAGGCTTGCCGCTTTGCCAAGCAGCAGCCTGTTGTCGGTTATATTGGACTGAAGACGCTGTCTGAATGCCGTTAACAGGCTCTCATCTCCATAAATAGCCCTGGAGTCAAAGAGCGTTACAGTGTTAAGAACGGCCTTCGGCGTAGGAGTGGCAGTCCATTTGATAGCATACTTTTTCCAAATTTTAAGCGGTTGACGCCATATAGGATTAGAGGCCATGTAGTTGGCAGGGCACGCCGGAAAGCCTACTTTGAGTAGACCATCGCGCACTAATGCCGAAAAACGTGAGAAATAGTCCCTTGCGGCATGGGCTTCATGTTCATCTGCTGGGTCACCATAGATAATCGCATTGTCCTGGTCGGTCTTAAATGTCTGTTCTTTCCTGCCCTCACTGCCATAAACTATCCATGCATAGGCCACCGGCGGTGGACCTAGTTCTGTTTCGGTCAGCGTTATTACCTTTCTTACGAGCCTGTCATTTATCTCAGCGATGATTCTCAGGATATTACTGGCCTTGGCACCGTCGCTAAGGAGCATGTTGTAGACGCCGTCTATCTTGCCGGAGACGGGAATAAGCCCGTTGACAGATGACTGGCTCTCAATATTTCGTACTATGGCAAGTGCAGAGGTGCCCTGCAAAAGCATCAGGTCGTGATTTGTTAGTATGCCCCACAGGTGTTGTTCTTTCAATACCACGAGATGGTGTATGTTATTTTTGACCATCTTTAGGACTGCCTCGTAGCAATAGTCCCCGGCGTCTACAGTGTGCAGATCACTGCTCATCACTGTACTAACCGGCGCGTTTACATCCATGCCCTGTGCGACTACCTTGTTGCGCATGTCACTGTCAGTAACAATACCGATAGGGGCGCCCTGTTTATTGAGGAATATTAGGGAACCAGTGTGACGTTCGGTCATAATCCTGGCTGCCTCTTTGATGGATATGTTCTCCGGGGCAGTTGCAAGATTCCTCTTTGCCACATCTCCAACATGGGTGCTAAAGAGTATCTTTTCACCGCAGCTATAGGTAAACTGGTCTTGCTTAACGGCATCAGAGGTGTGTAAAAATGACCTTGAGAACAGTTTCCTTGCCTCATCGTCCGTATCGATGAGGTTTTTAATCCTGTCCTTTCCCATCAGATAGCATATGGTGTCATCTATGGCCGTGATGTTGGTCCAGGGCACATCCTCGCCAAAGAGAGAAAGGTAGCCGAATACATCGCCTTCGCCCTTGTAATCGACTAACACCTCTTGCCCTCCATAGTCTAAAGACCTCTTTGCCCCGCCTTTTCTTATGACGTACAGATAGTCATCACCCTGACCGCCCTTTCTGGCAATTACGGCTCCCTTCGGGTAAAACTCTGATGCTATACCCTTAATCATGCCGCTGAGTGCCCTTTCGCTAAGAAACTGAAAGGGCGGCACTTTTCGCAAAAAAAGCACTACCTCGTCTAAGATCACAAAGACCCAGCTAAGACTTGCCCCATAGTAAGACTTACCCCTGCGCTGTGTTAGTACAGATTGGAATTAAAAATATCTCTTTAACAACCCCTCGAATGCCTGACCGTGACGTGCTTCATCTTTACACATTTCATGTACAGTGTCATGGATGGCATCGAGGTTTAACTGTTTGGCCTTAGTGGCAAGGTCTTTTTTCCCTTTACATGCGCCGTTTTCAGCGTCAACACGGGCTTTCAGATTTGCCTTCGTGTCTGCAACTAATACCTCACCGAGGAGTTCGGCAAACCTGGCCGCGTGCTCGGCCTCTTCAAAGGCTATCCTTTTGTATGCCTCGGCAACCTCTGGAAGTCCCTCTCTGTCGGCCTGTCTGCTCATGGCAAGGTACATCCCTACTTCTGTACACTCTCCCATAAAGTTGGCCCTGAGGCCTTCTAATATCTCTGCATCCACGCCTTTTGCCACACCTATCCTGTGTTCGTCTGCCCACTGAAGACCTTCTGAACTCTTTTCGATGAATTTATCAGCAGCAGCCCCACAGTGTGGACACTTATCCGGCGGCGCTGACCCTTCATGCACATAACCACATACGGTACATACAAATTTCTTCATAAACAATACCCCCTTAGATTAATTATTGTGACAAAAACTATAGACTATTCTCTCTGACATAATCAACAAAAATATAGCACACAGACGATACCAGATATGTTTAATTTAATTCACAAGTGTATTAAATTCAAAATTGAATATGCTACTATAATCTATAAGCGGTTATTAACTCACTATAAAGAGGGACGTATTATGAAATATCAAATCGGTACTGGTGCAGTATCAGGGGTTCATGTAGTTACAGGGGCATTTGGATATTCAGGTAAGTATATTGCTAAATTGCTGATACACGCCGGGGTTAAAGTGAAGACCATAACTAATTCGCCCGACCGGCCTAATTCTTTTGGCGGCAACATCGAGGTGTTTCCGTTTAATTTTGACAAACCTGAACTCCTCACAGACACACTCAAGGGCGCCGATTGCTTGTATAACACATACTGGGTCAGGTTTAATCATAAGCTGTTTAAACATGCAGATGCCGTTGACAACACGCTGACACTTTTTGATGCGGCTAAAAAGGCCGGAGTCAAGCGGATTGTCCACATAAGCATAACAAATCCAAAAGAGGACTCACCTCTGGAGTACTTCAGCGGGAAGGCAAGGCTGGAGCGTGCGCTGGTTGACTCCGGGATGTCCTACGCCATTTTGCGCCCTGCGGTCTTGTTCGGCAGGGAGGATATTTTAATCAACAATATCGCATGGTCTCTGAGGAATTTTCCCATGTTTGGCATATTCGGTGATGGCAGCTACAAGCTGCAGCCCATATATGTCAAAGACCTTGCAGAGCTGGCCATTGACATGGGTAAGATAAAGGAAAATATAATTATAGACGCCATAGGCCCTGAGACCTTTGCCTTTAGAGAGCTGGTTGAAACCATCGGGGAAATCATCGGCAAGCGAAGGCGAATCGTGCCTATCTCAGACGACCTGGGATATTACTTCGGCAGGTTTATGAAACAAATAACAGGGGATATACTGATTACACGGGAGGAGATAGAAGGCCTCAAGAGTAATCTGCTGTACGTACGTTCTCAGCCGACTGGTCAGACAAGTCTTACCCAATGGCTAAAGGAACATGCCTCTACGGTTGGAGTTCGCTACGCCAGTGAAATTGCGCGGCGGGTAGAGAGAACCGGTTCATACGCTTAACTGCGCGTGCCGATATAAATATTGCTAATAAATCTGGTATAATTGCCTGATGGCTTCCGATAAAGGGGTTGTGTACCCGAAAAGCCCGAAAAGCCCGAAAAGCCCGAAAAGATTGTTCATCGTAGTACTACTTTCTACGCTGCTGTTTTTTGCCGTAGTAATGTGGCAGAGCTTTGCTTCTATCAGGGATATTGGTCTGGTAAAGGCAAAGTATTTTCGCCTTCAGGAGCTTGTCGGCATTATCCTGGAAAAGGATGAGGTGTTGACAATGTCTGCCCGCATGGGGGCTGCTTCCGGTGATCAGCAGTGGGAAAAGCGGTATTCAGATGCCGTCCCCGTTCTTGATGCAGCTATCAAAGAGGCAATGAAACTATTGCCGGAAAAACAGCTTGTCAACAGTATTGCATCAACAGACGCAGCTAACTCTGAGCTTGTCAAAATGGAAAGACAATCCTTTAATTTAGTCAACGAAGGTAAATTAAAAGAGGCGGCAGCCTTATTATCCAGCAGTCAATATGTTGGGCAAGAGACCTTATATCACGAAGGTATTAATAAAGCTGTCGTATTCATGAAGACTGCAATTAAAGATGCCATCGAACAGCAGCAAAAGCGTGTATATACTACTATCATAATTATGCTCATAGTTATCATTGTAATGATTGGCTCATGGCTTAAGCTCCTGAAGACATACAAAGACTACAGTGCAAAGCAGGTTCAGGCAGAGAGCGTCCGGATAGATTCAGATGAGAAATCGCGGCAGACGGAAATCGCTCAGGCGCTGCAGACATGCAAGACGTATAAAGATTTTGGCAGCGTACTTATATCAAGTCTGGCTCCGGTCATGAATCTGGTATACGGCGCGTTTTATGTATGTGACCAGACACGTAAATCTTTGTTTAGATATGGCGGATATGCCTGTGAGGATGTTGACGGCGGGCAGACAATTAATTTGGGCCAGGGACTTGTCGGACAAGCCGCACTTGACAAGCGTGTGGTTTCTCTGGATTTATCAACTGGTGATAATATAGCCGTACCTTTTGGGTTAGGGAGGCTTGCTGTCAGAAATGTCCTGATAGTCCCGATACTACATAAAGGAGAGGTTCAGGCAGTTATAGAGCTTGGAACGCTGGGGGAATTTAACGAAAGACATAAAGGATTCCTCTATACCATGCTTCCTGTTATAGCGATGAATATAGAGATACTCTCGGCAAATATCGAAACTCGTGAACTACTTGAAATAAGCCAGGCCACGGCAAGAGACCTTGCACTTTCTCAAGCGCAGTTGAAGGCACGCGGTGATGATTTAGAGGCAAGCAAAGAAGTTCTGGCTCACGCCGAGGAGCGAAGCCGTCTGATTCTGACCTCTGTAAGTGACGGCATCGTAGGTCTGGACACAGACGGGAGGATGAGTTTTGTAAACCCTGCCGTCCCGCTATTACTAGGCTATACCGAAGATGAACTAATAGGGGAGCGTATGCACAGGCTAATGCACTACGCATATCCAGACGGCGGTGTCTTTCCCATAGGTGAATGTTCCATGTTTCTGACAAGTCAGGACGGGCTGCCCAGAAAGATTGACACTGAAGTACTGTGGCGCAAGGACGGTACGCCGCTGCCGGTAGAATATTCAACCACTCCGGTGTACAAGGCAGACCAAATAGTAGGCTCAGTCATCGTGTTTCATGATATTACAGACCGTAGGAGGACTGAAGAGCAGATACGTCTGGCCGGTTTCCTAAGTGACCAGGCGCTTGACCTGGCAAAGGCAGGCTATTGGCATGTCCCTCTGGACGGCTCTGGCTGGTATAACTCATCAGAGCGGTCAGTAAATGTGTTTGGCGATATACCGCGCGAGGGATGGCGCTATAGCCTTATGGAAGAATGGTTTGTAAATGTTGAAGCCGGAGATAAGGCAGCCTCAGAAAAGACGCTTGAGAACTTTCATGCGGCAGTTGAGGGACGAGTGCCGGAATATAACGCAATCTATGCCTATAAGCGCCCCATCGATGGACGTGTGGTCTGGATTCACGCGCTTGGCCGTGTGGTAAGAGACGCAAACGGTAAAGCAACAGACATGTACGGTGTAACGCAGGACATCACCGAGGCCAAACAAGCCGAAGACACCATACGCGAAAATGAGCGCCTGATGCGCTATATGCTGGAGTCCAGCCCTGTGGCGGTACGCATTATTAATGCCAAAACGCGTATGATTATCTTTGCTAACCAGTCATATGCAAAGATGCTTCATGCCACTTTGGAAGAAATCGCCGGACTTACTCCACGGCAGTTCTACCAGGACGAGCGGGTCTTTGACGAAATAACAGAGCGGCTGGGCAGCGGTGAAGACATACTTAACCAGCTGATTGGCATAAGGACAGCAGATCACATGGATATCTGGGTGATGTGTTCATATATCCACGTAAAATATGCAGGTGACGACTGCATACTGGGCTGGTTTTTTGATGTGACGCAGTTGCGGCGCGCTACAGAAATTGCAGAGGAAGCAACCAAGATGAAGTCAGATTTCCTTGCAAATATGAGCCACGAAATCCGCACCCCGATGAATGCCATTATTGGCATGTCACATCTGGCGCTGCAGACAAAACTCGATGCAAAACAGCGTAACTATATTGAAAAAGTGGAATCTGCCGCCAAGAATCTCCTGGGTATTATTAACGATATACTTGATTTCTCCAAAATAGAGGCTGGCAAGCTGCAGTTTGAAAATGCAGACTTCTATCTTGACGACGTTATGGAAAACCTTGCTGATGTCTCAGTAATAAAGGCTCAGGACAAGGGATTAGAGCTGATTTTTGACGTAGGAACCGATGTGCCGTCTGCCCTGATAGGTGATTCGCTGAGGCTTGGGCAGGTGCTGACTAACCTTGTCAATAATGCCGTGAAATTCACTGAAAAGGGAGAAGTCACAGTTGGAGTACAGCGCGCCGCTGCCTGTGCCATTGACTCATCGTCTGAAATATGGCTGCGTTTCAATGTTACAGACACTGGGATTGGCCTTACCGAAGAGCAGCGCAAGAAATTATTTATGGCCTTTTCTCAGGCAGACGGCTCTACATCGCGCAAGTACGGGGGCACGGGACTGGGGCTTACAATCAGTAAGCGCCTTGTAGAGATGATGGATGGAGAAATCGGTGTAGAGAGTACCCCTGGTGTTGGCAGTACGTTTTATTTTACCGCTAAATTCGGAGTGCAAACCGGACAGCGCATACTCTCAGACGCAACTGCAGACATGCAGGGACTGCGCATTCTGGTAGTTGACGATAACTCAAGCGCCAGAGAAATTATGCTTTCTATGTTAGTTGCCCTGAATTTTGAAGCAGCAGCCGTAAACAGCGGCATGGAGGCTATTGCTGAACTTGAGCGTGCACGCACTGAACACAAACCATATGGGCTTGTGCTTATGGACTGGCAGATGCCTGAGATGGACGGTATAGAAGCCATAAGGCGCATTCGTGCAGATGCAAATCTATCCAACACACCATCGTTTATAATGGTTACAGCATACAGCAAAGACGAGCTGATGTATCAGTTACAGGGCACTAGGATAGAAGGGCTGCTGGTCAAACCCGTAAGCCCATCAACGATGCTTGACAGTATACTTAACTCCTTTGGCAAAAGTGCCGGTCAGCGCCAACGCAAACAACATAAGCAGGATAATTTCAAAGAGGCTGAACAGCTCATGCGTGGCGCATACATATTGCTTGTTGAGGACAACCCTGTCAATCAGGAACTGGCGCTTGAGATTCTCGAGGGCGCGGGGATGCGTGTAGATGTTGCCGGTAATGGTGTGGAGGCAGTTGAGAAAGTTGGACTTGCCCCATATGATGCTGTGCTTATGGATTGCCAGATGCCTGTGATGGACGGCTTTGAGGCCACACGCAGGATTCGGGAGGATAAACGGTTTGCTGAACTTCCCATACTGGCCATGACTGCCAATGCTATGGCCGGAGACAGGGAAAAGTGTCTTGAGTGCGGGATGAACGCTCATATTGGCAAACCTATTGATATAGGGCAGCTCTTTGAGACATTGGCCTGCTGGGTAAAGCCGAAGAACGCCGTTGCTGAATCGGCTGAACTAAGCGTGGTCAACGCGTCGGCAAAAGACAGCACATTGCCAAAGATAGACGGCCTTGAAATAGAAACTGCCTTAAACCGCGTTGGCGGTAACATAACACTGCTGCGTAAACTAATCGGGCGTTTTAAGGAGACACAGTCAGACGTAATAACAAGGATTAAATCGGCCATAGACATAAACGATACTGAAACGGCAACACGTGAGGCCCACACACTAAAGGGGCTTGCCGGTAACATCGGGGCAACCAAGATGTTCGGGTTGGCGGCTAATGTAGAAGGTATTTTAAACAGGGGTGAGGCAGATGCCCTGCCACAGGCGATTGAAGAGACAGAGATGGAACTCTATGACCTTCTGGGCAGGATTTCAATAGGGATGCCGCAAGGGGTTGAAGCGGCAAAGGCGGCAGTTGCTGTGAACATGAATGTCCTCACTGTTGAGATGAGCAAACTTGCGGCATTTTTGGCGGATGACGATTCACAGGCCGCCGATATGATAGACGGCGTAGTTGATATGCTTAAGTCTGTGGGACATGGAACGTCGGCAAAAAGGGTGCAGGCAAGTATAGCGAATTTTGATTATGAGGATGCGCTGGTCAAGCTCAGAGAAATAGCGCAAGCTGTGGGGGCAGCTATATAATGGCGTTAAGGCGATATATAAAGACAGGCATACTTATAATTTTGATGACTGTGGTTTTTGCCGGTACTGTAACACCAGAGCCCGTGCCAGACAACATTGGATTGACACAGGAGGAAAAGGAATTTATCAAGGGCAGGAAGATGCGTTTAGGGGTAGATTCAGCTCGTCCACCCTATGAATTCATAGACGAAACAGGGGTCTACTCCGGCATCAGCGCTGGCTTTATAGAAACTTGTGCCAAACGCCTCGGTATCGAAATTGTCCTTGTGCCAGGCCTTAATGTTGGTGCCGCTATGAAGAAAATGAAAGAAGGTGAAATAGACCTGATCCCCAAGATTTCACCTGACCCGGAACGCGCAAAAAGTATCCTGTTCACAAAGCCATACTCCACATTTGCCGCTGTTATTGTTACACGTAAGGATGTTCGGCGCATAAGTGGAGTAGACAATCTTGAGGGCCTTAAGGTTGCCGTGTTAAAAGGGTTGATAGTCGAGACACGCATCAAGCGTGACTACCCGAATATGCCGTTGATTTCGATTTCTGATATAAAAACTGCCCTATTAGACCTTTCCGCGGGAAAAATTGATGTGTTAATAGACAATATGGCAATCGTATCTTATAACATTGACAGGCTTGGGCTTAATAACCTTAAAATCGCAGGGCATACCCCTTACCACTATGATATGGCCTTTGGCATAAGAAAAGACTGGCCTCTCCTCGCATCAGCCCTTGATAAAACCCTGTCTGGCATGTCTAAGAAGGAAAAGACAGTGATAAATGACCGGTGGCTTACGGTTGAGTATCAGCAGGTAATCAACTGGAGGATAGTTGGCCCTATTGCCGGGGCATTGATTGTTATAATCGTTTTTGTTGTCATTTGGAACAGGCGTTTGAGGGCAGTTGTAAGACAACGGGAGGAGGTTCAACAGGAGCTTAAGCAGTATGCACAGGAGCTTGAATCCCGTGCTGCAATAAAGTCGCACATCTCTCAGATCTCCTCGGTGCTTCAAAAGGCCGTGACGCTTGAGGAGCTGGCTGTGCAATTGCTGTCTCATCTTGCCCCTTTAGTTGGTGCGGCCTATGGCGTGTTATATGTCTTTGACAAGGAAAGTAATATGCTTCGTTCAGCCGGGGGATATGGCTGTGTTGTAAAGGAAAAGACCTTTGCCATCGGGCAGGGACTAGTTGGGCAGTGTGCCTTTGAGCAGGCACCGATTAAAATAACCGGTCAATCCGGCCCGTCAGGTTCAGATATAAAAATCAACTGGGGAGCAGGCGAGGCTTTACCAAAGGAGATAATTGTCCTGCCTATTATACAAAATGCTGTGGCGCTTGGGGTTATAGAACTGGCAGGTATGGCGGTCTTCAGCAAAGACGCCCTGTTACTACTTGATGAGCTGATGCCCATAATTGCGATGAATATAGAAATCCTTACCCGTAATCTGCGTACCAATGAACTGCTTGAGGCAACGCGCCAGCTTGCCAGCAAGCTCAATACCCAGCAGAGGATGTTGAAGGAAACCGAAACCTGGTACCATGACATAATCGAATCCTCTCCCAATGGAATACTGGTAGTGAACCAGACAGGGGAGATAATACTATCCAATCTTATGGCAGACAGGACATTTGGATACGACAGCGGTGAACTCATCGGTAAGTGCATTGATATACTGGTTCCTAAAAGCATACGGGCAGGTCATCCTGCTAAACGAGACTCTTTTTTTAAGCAGACTGAAATGCACAGCGGAATTAACGTTAGTGAAGTTACCGTTACAGGGGTTCGCAAAGACGGCACTGAGTTTCCTGCGCTGTTAGGGCTTTCGCCGCTGCGTGAGGATGTTTTAAGGGGGAGGTGTGTCTGCGCCTCGATTAAAGACATTTCGGCATTAAGGGCTAATGCGGACGTTGGATGATTTGTTTTAGCTTGACAAGCTATGCCTGATTTTGTGAAAAGTAAGTCATATGAATGAAGACAAGAAGATAATTATTATTGCCGGCCCGAACGGCGCAGGTAAAACAACTTTTGCCCTTGAATTTCTGCCAAGGGAGGCACACTGTCCCGTCTTTGTGAATGCGGATCTTATTGCGTCGGGTATTTCCCCGTTTTTCCCCGAAAAAGCCTCTTTTCATGCTGGAAGAATCATGCTCGATGAAATCAAAAGACATGTCTCAAAAGGTGAGAGCTTTGCCTTTGAAACAACTTTAAGCGGCAGAATATACGCAACAATGATCCCTCAATGGCGGCGAATTGGTTATAAAATAAAACTGATTTTCCTTTATCTGACAAATGTTGCGACCGCGGTGGAACGGGTAAAAAATCGTGTAAAACAAGGCGGGCACAATGTTCCCGTAAAGACCATCAGATGCAGGTATGAAAAAGGCTGGCACAACTTTCAGCATCTTTACAAACAATTGGTGGACGCATGGATTGTTTTTGACAATTCTGGTGAGCGGCCAAAACTTCTCGATGAAGGAGAAAAAGATTGAATAAAGAAAAAATACAGGCTCAGGATGTTGATCTTGCTAAGGCAGAGATTGCGCTGCGGCGTGCGGCTGCCAAAGCGAAAAAGATTGCCGAGAAAACGAATACCCCCCTGGTTGTGTATGAAGGAGGATGTATAGTCAAGAAGTTTTCCGAAAAGCAAGGCACTCGAAACCATCGCAGTCGTGAGAGTTGACCCTAATTAGTGACACTCATTAGGGTCAGCGACCATTTACGGCTATTAAGAGGCTTCTTGAACATTAGACTATTAGGATTCTTTTGTCTAATCTTGAACTCTGTCATGGTTTGAGTGGGGTCTTTTTCCAATTTATTGGGGGAACTCATGGTTGTGAATTAACCTTGATTTTCAATAGTATAATCAGACATAATGTACCACAGGGAAATACGGCGGCTTGAAAACGGGGGTGTAATGGACAGACAAGTGAAGATGCTCATCGGCGTATTAAAGAACAGCAGGGTCTTTTCACATTTGTCCGATGAGGAGCTGCAGCATGTTATCAGCAGGGTACAAATTCGCGAGTATAGTAAAAACTCCAAATTTATGCACGAGGGCGATACCAATAATTTTATGTACCTGATTGTATATGGCCGGGTAAAAATCAGCATATTTAATGCAGAAGGCAAAGAAACAATAGTAGCAATCAGACAAGGTGGAGACTATTTTGGCGAAATGTCATTGATTGACGGCAAGACCAACAGCGCCACCGTATGTGCTATGGAAAAGACCCTGATTGCAGTGATTTTTAAAGATGATTTCTGTCACTTGCTCCATTCCCAGCCTAAACTCCTGTTTGGTGTGATGCGCGAGTTGTGCTTCCGCCTGCGGGAGGCCAATGAGATAATTGAGAGACTGTCATATAACAAGGCCACGCAGAAGCTGGGCCTGCTGTTTAAAAACTATATCAACCGCTATGGAAAAAAGGACAATGGCTCTATTGTCTTAACCATTAAGCTGACCCATCAGGATATTGCCGATATGAGCGGTCTGGTGCGTGAAACAGTCACCGCTACCATAAATCAATGGAAGACTGACGGCTATCTCAGCACTAATGAAGACGGTCTGTTTTGTTTTTCTCCCAGTTTTTTAGAAAACTTTCCAATTTTGTAGTTTGAATTACACAGGGTATGTAATTCAGACGACATACTCAGGGTCAAACTATTTGTTATCCTAAAATCAAGGTTGTAAAATAAAACTCAGGAGGATAACATGAAAAGGACGATTTTAGTAGCAGGGTTAGTGTTAGTATCGATTTGTGTGTTAATAGGAGTAGCTTTTGCTGGTGAAAGTCTAAGGCCGGTAGAGTTAAAGGCCGCTATTGAGGCAGCCGGGGCGCAGTGGCACTCAGGTGAGACACACATATCAGCAATGACCGAGCAGCAGAGAAAGGGCCTGTTAGGACTTCTTGAACCGGACTTAGGCGACCATAGGAAAATAGCCCTTGCCCCGCTGTCAGAAGCGGCAGCGCTGCCGACAAGCCTTGACTGGAGAAATAATAACGGCAACTGGGTTACTTCTGTAAAAAATCAGGGAAACTGCGGCTCTTGCTGGGCATTTGCTACGACGGCGGCCTTGGAATCCTATACATTGAGGAAAAGCAATACTCCGGGCGCGGACAACAACACTCCCAATGCGCTGGACTTGTCCGAGCAGGTGACGCTGTCATGCAGCGGCGCCGGTTCTTGTAACGGTGGGTATATCCACTATGCCTCAGACTTTTTACGCAACTCGGGTGACCCTGTGGAGTCATGCTACGCGTATACGGCAGCCAATGGTTCATGCTCAAGCGCCTGTGCTAGCCGCACCTCTGCTGCGTACACAATCCCATCGTGGCAATGGGTTACCACTACTGCCCCTACTGTTGATAAGTTAAAAAATGCACTCAACACGTATGGCCCAGTAGTAACTACGTTGAGGATTTACTATGATTTCTATTACTACAAAGGTGGTATCTACAGCTACGTAAGCGGCTCATATCAGGGAAATCACGCCGTATTACTCGTGGGATACAACGATGAACAGCAGTATTTTATAGTAAAAAATTCATGGAGCAAGTCTTTTGGTGAAAAAGGCTACTTCAGAATTGCGTACTCCCAGGTTACAGGCGTAGTAGGATTTGGCGCATACACAATAGCATACCCGCAAACTGGATTAATGCTGAACCCGAGTTCCTTGTCATTAACAGCCGGGGCGTCTGGCGCTGTTACAGTCTCAGGCGGGAAGTCCCCATACACAGCCACCTCTGCAAACGCCCAAATTGCAACGGCAGCCGTAAATGGCTCAACTGTTACAATTACTGGTGCTTCGGGCGGTCAAACAACTATTACCGTAAAAGACAGCTCCGGCACCACTGCAAACGTCACCGTAACTGTCTCTTCTTCAGCAGCAGTACCGGGGGCACCTGTGATAACTGCAGTAACAGCGGGTAATGCTCAGGTCTCGGTATCTTTCAAAGCACCGGCATCAAACGGTGGCAGTGCGATAACAAAATATACGGTAACATCCACCCCAGGCGGTGTGACGGCAACCGGTACGGCATCACCGATTACAGTAACAGGTCTGACAAACGGCACGGCTTACACATTTACTGTTAAGGCAACTAATGCCAATGGTACAGGCCCGGCGTCTGCCTCTTCAAGCAGCATAACACCAGCGGCCTCTGCACCAGGGGCGCCGACGGCAGTTACTGCTACACCAGGAAATGCTCAGGCAACAGTTAGTTTCAAAGCACCGGCATCAAACGGTGGCAGCACAATAACAAAATATACGGTAACATCAAACACTGGCGTGACAGCAACCGGTACGGCATCACCAATTACAGTAACCGGCCTGACAAACGGCACGGCTTACACGTTTACTGTAAAGGCAACAAACGCAGCCGGTACAGGTACAGCGTCATTGGCTTCAAACAGTGTAACGCCTGCAGCAGTCCCCGGGGCGCCGACGGCAGTTACTGCTGTGCCCGGAAATGCTCAGGCAACAGTAAGTTTCACAGCGCCGACATCAAATGGTGGCAGTGAGATAACAAAATATACGGTAACATCCAACACTGGCGTGACAGCAACCGGTACTGCGTCACCGATTACAGTAATCGGCCTGACAAACGGTACTGCTTATACCTTTACGGTAAAGGCAGCTAACGCAGTCGGCACAGGTGCCGCATCATCTGCCTCGAACAGTGTAACACCTTTGGCTACAATCACCACTACTACTATTGCTGCCATTGCCGCAGGGGATTACCACACAGTAGCGTTGAGCAGCGATGGTACTGTCTGGTCATGGGGATTAAACTATGCAGGTATGTTAGGCAACGCTACCACTACGAACAGTAATGTACCGGTGCGGGTAAGCGATTTAAGTGGAGTCACTGCCATTTCCGCTGGGATTTATCACACGGCAGCGTTGAAGAGCGATGGTAGTGTCTGGACATGGGGTCGTAACTACGAAGGTGAGTTAGGCAACGGCACCAATACTGACAGCAATAAGCCTGTCCAGGCAAGCGGTTTAACCGGAGTTACTGCTATTGCCGCTGGCGGGTTCCACACAATGGCTCTAAAGAACGATGGAACTGTCTGGGTATGGGGTTACAACGCTTATGGTCAGTTAGGTAACGCCACCAATACCAATAGCAATAAGCCTGTGCAGTTGAACAGTTTAACCGAAGTAATTGCTATCGCCAGCGGTGGTTACCATTCGATGGCGCTCAAGAGCGACGGAACTGTCTGGAGCTGGGGATATAATGGTTACGGTGAATTAGGAAATGGTTCAATTGTAAGCAGTAATAAGCCCGTACAGGTAAGTGGTTTAAGCGGAGTTACTGCTATCTCCGGCGGCATGTTCCACTCGATAGCACTGAAGAGCGATGGCAGCGTGTGGGGTTGGGGATATAATGGCAGCGGTGCATTAGGCAACAGTAGTTACACTAACAGCAATAAGCCTGTGCAGGTAACGGGGTTAAGCGGAGTTACTGCTGTCTCCGCCGGATATTACCATGCGATGGCGCTCAAGGGCGACGGAACTGTGTGGGATTGGGGATATAATGTGGTTGGTGCGTTAGGCAATGGTACGAACACGACAAGCAATAAACCTGTACAGGTAACTAGTCTGACCGGAGTTGCAGCTATAGCCGGAGGTGGATATCACTCAGCAGCACTGAAGAAGGATTGGACAGTCTGGACATGGGGATACAACCATTACGGCCAACTTGGCAACGGCAAGAACACGAACACTAATACGCCGGGAAAGGTTGCGCTGTAGCTGCTGCACTTAAGTAATAGTGGTGAGAGCATTACACATTACAAAAATGGGGGGGGCTGCTGCCTCCCCTGCTTTTTAACAGTATATCCCCAGGGCAAACGCATTTGAAAATTTCAACAGCTAATTTTCCATTGAAAAGATAGGGTCATTTACGCTAAACTATAATACTATGGTGAATCACGAAGTTAATTTAATCAAAAACAAGACTTATACATTTAAAGTCGTGATAGAGCTGGACGAAGACCGCTGGTTTGCTTACTGTCCTGCCCTGCACACTAAGGGAGCAGCTACGTGGGGCTATACTCAGGAAGAAGCCCTCAAAAACATACGCGAAGTAGTGGAAATGACAGTGGAAACCATGGCTGAAGACAACGAACCCATACCAGAAAGTGAAGAGACCGGGGTAAAAATATTTTCCGAGGTGCTGGTAGCCGTAGTAGTCTAGCCCATGCCAATTGATTATAAACAGCTTAGAAGTCTCAAAGCTTAATTGGCAAAGATATAGTACATGGTTACATCATGAATTATTCAGGCATCCCCAAATAATCCATGACGTTGTTATTTTATTTCTTATCTTTCGTGGGTTGAGTGTCAGCCGGTTTTTGTGCGGGTGCTTCAGTAGCTTCCGGCTTTGCTGCGTCTTCTGGCTTAACTCCGGCAGCGCCGAATGGAATATTGGTGTTTGTCCCCGGCGCTTGCTGTGCCGCAGGCTTCGGCCCGACGATTATTGATGTCTTCTTTGCCTCGACTATCGCAAGCAGCAGTGATGTTAGCATGAACACTACCGCCCCTATAGTTGTCATTTTTGCAAGAAACGTCTGCCCGCCTCTTGCTCCGAAGACCGTCTGGCTTGAGCCGCCAAACGCTGCCCCCATCTGCGAACCCTTCGAACTTTGCACCAGCACTACCAACACCAAAAAAACACACACTAACACATGAAATATCAAAAGTAATGTCGCCATCAGTGTTATCCGAACTTCACTATTTTTTCAAAACTATCAGGCTTGAGGCTTGCCCCGCCCACAAGTGCGCCGTCTACGTCGGGCTTGGACATTATCTCAGTTACGTTGTCAGGCTTTACGCTGCCGCCGTAGAGTATCCTTATATCATCGGCCTTTGCGCCGTACATGTCCCTAAGTCTGTCTCTTACAAAGGCATGTGCCTCCTGCGCCTGGTCAGGGGTTGCCGTCACACCCGTCCCGATTGCCCAGATAGGCTCATATGCTACTACCAGATTGTCTGTGTCTACATCTTTGAGACCGCCTTCGACTTCGCGTTTGATTATGTCGAACATCTTGCCGGAGTTGCGCTCATCTAATGATTCCCCGATGCAGAATATCACGCCAAGCCCGGCTGCCTTCGCCGCCTTTGTCTTTTTATTGAGAAAGTCATCTGACTCATTAAAGTATTGCCTTCTTTCAGAGTGTCCAACAATGACCCACTTACAGCCTACATCGAGAATCATCTTTGCCGAGACCTCGCCGGTGTATGCGCCCTCTGCCTCAAAATACAAATCCTGAGCGCTCAACATCACATTGCTTCCTTTTAACAAATCACCGGCCAATGACAGGGATATAAACGGCGGTGCCAGCACTATGTCTACATTGTCAACGGCCTTAACCGCAGGCAGAAAATTAGTTATAAAATCTTTTGTCTCTCCAGTAGTCTTATACATCTTCCAGTTTGCAGCTATAAATGGCTTACGCATAGTCACTCCTTATTGTTAGCAGTTATTCGCAAAGTTCCGCCGCTTAAGACAGCCTCAGAATGATATATTATTTAGCCGCGATATGTCAAGAACTGAATAATATTGAGAGTATCACCTAAAGATAGATAGTAATTCATTAATATTTCCATTAACTCTAAATCTTGCGAACAGGCGCATACTCACCTCCATCATAT